>NZ_JBNDJR010000018.1:0-88452 GCF_050435065.1 Paenibacillus sp. 4624 | reverse complement strand
GGAGAGAGTGCAACGATGGCTCAATCCGAGCGCAGCAGTAACGGGAATGACCGTGAGCGTACCGCAAGCAGCAGCTATGCCAGCGAAAGCCGCGGCATGCTCGATCTGGGTCTGAACGCGAAAGCGGAAGGAGAGAGTGCAACGATGGCTCAATCCGAGCGCAGCAGTAACGGGAATGACCGTGAGCGTACCGCAAGCAGCAGCTATGCCAGCGAAAGCCGCGGTAAGCTGGATTTGGGTCTGAACGCGAAAGCGGAAGGAGAGAGTGCAACGATGGCTCAATCCGAGCGCAACAGTAACGGGAATGACCGTGAGCGTACCGCAAGCAGCAGCTATGCCAGCGAAAGTCGGGGTAAGCTCGATCTGGGTCTGAACGCTAATGCGGATGCAGAAAGCGAAACGATGACCATGGTGGAGAGCAATCGGTAATATGAGTTTTTCACTGTAACATGAAGAAGCAGGGGCTCCGGAACCCCTGCTTCTTTTTATGGGATTAGAAACAATAGAATTGAATGGCTTACTTTTTGCTCAATTTGATCAAACATGATACTCAAAACTCATTTACAATATAAATAGTTCATCACGTAAAAATGGATAAGAACAGGAGTGGTTAAGCCATGCAATATGCATCGCAGGAAGAAACAGCTTTATCTAATTCCATTCTGAACGTACATATTCGCGAAGCAGGTTACGCACCAGGGCAGTCTACGATCCGGAATATTCGAATGCACGTGGCGCCGGGAGAGTTGGTCGGGATTATCGGGCCCAATGGTGCAGGTAAAAGTACAACCATCAAGACATTGCTTGGCCTGCTGGAGCATGCCGATTATGATGTAACCATTGGTGGGGAAGGGCGTTACGCCTACGTTCCCGAACAGCCTGTTTTTTACGAGTACATGACCTTGTGGGAACATCTTGATCTGGCCGCCGCAGCATATGAAATAGAAGAAGAGGTATTTGTTTCGAGAGCAGAAGAACTGTTAGCCCGTTTTGGTATGGATCATGTCCGTAATGATCTTCCAGCGAGTTTCTCGAAGGGCATGCGTCAGAAAATGATGCTCATGATCGGATTTCTCTCTTCACCGGATATCTATATTGTGGACGAGCCATTTATCGGTTTAGATCCACGTGCAACAAAGGATTTTCTGAAATTACTTGATGATGAGCGCCGCCGAGGAGCGGGCGTGTTAATGTCTACACATGTGCTCGATACGGCTGAACGGATCTGTGACCGTTTTATTCTGATTGCTGCCGGCAGGTCGGCTGCGGAAGGAACGTTGAATGAAATTCGTGCTACGGCGGGAATGCCGGAAGCATCTTTGTTTGATTGCTTTGACACGTTAACATCGGATTGAAGAAAGGAGAAACCTGATGGTTGAGCCCAAACGTTATACCCCGCATCTTCTATATCAGAGAAGACAGAAAGAGCATCTTCGAGAACAGTGGCGCAACTTCAAACTTGTGGTGGACTGGACAGTCTGGCTGTATCTGCTGATTCCAGGTCTGCTATATTTTATCGGCTGGTATGCCAGTCTGTGGACGAACGCATTGCCAACATGGGCAACCAGTATATCATTCCCTCTACTAACGGGGATTCTCGAACTGATCATCCTGACGGGTGGAGTTCTGCTTTTTATCGAGGAAGCCGATGTATTATTCTTGAAATCCAGAACGGTCTGGATGCGAACATTGATGATGCGCGGGCTTTGGCGGGTGACGGTGTTACAATTTGGAAAAATGATGCTTATTACCGCGTTTGTTGCGCCGCTGCTCGTTCGTGTATACGAGATGTCTCTTTTACAGATTGTGCTGACAAGTTTCTGGTTGGGAACCGTAGCGTCACTTCAAGTCATTGCTATACATATAATTAAAGTTCGATATACGGGATGGCGGCGCTGGCTTTCATTGGCCTCACTTGTGATCGCCATGGGATGGATGACTGTTCGCACATCCGCTTGGATGTTAGGGGACATGTATACGTGGAAAATGATGCTCAGTATTGCCGCCGTTCTGCTGCTGCTCATTACGATGATCCAGATGAGATTACGTATGAAAGGTACGTTTGAGGGCGATGTGCGCGAGGATTTGCGAAGCAGGCTCAGGTTGACCGCACTGATGTTAAGTCAGGCCGTGAGCAAGCCGAAGTCTCCGCAGACACGAACAATCGTATTCCGTAAACCTCGCAAGTTATTCCGTAAACGCTCCATTCGAAATCGGACAGCGGAGATCGCATTTAAAGCATTTCTTCGTAATTCCGAGACGTTGAAATTGTATTTGCAACTAGGTGGGTTGTCTATCGCAGCGGTAGCCTTGCCGCCGTTTCCGGTCAATGTCATCGTGTGTGGGTTACTGGTGATCATGCTCACCGTGATGTTGTACCGTGCATGGGATGGACTGGCAACCTCGGAGTATGTTCAGCTTGTCACCTATGATTCTGCTGCGCTGCATGAGGCAGGCTCCATCATGGTGCGTATGTTGTTACTTCCACTTGTTGCGCTGATGGGATATGTCATGGGAGTGTTTTGGCTGGGCTGGCTTCCCGGTTTTCTGACTGCTGCATGCACGGCGGCATTGGGTTATGTTGTAGTGTCCGTTGAAGGCTTGATCAGACAGACCCGTTCATGATTTTGCAAAAACGTGCTTGAAAGGATTTGCTACCGAGGACGCATATCACATATGTTTACTGCCCATCCTATAGAAGAAAGGTTTTGTGAATTACATCAGTGTCATGAGTCATAAGTGTCATAGGAGTCATGAATGTTATGGGTGTCCTGTTCATGTATGTCTTGATTCATGGATGTCTTGATTTTCAATAGGTTTCACAGACCGAGGATAGAAATATCTATAGTAAGGAGGCGTAGAGTATGATGGATAACGGTGAGCTTCAAGTGCATTTTTCCGATCCTTCGGCACTGCTTGAGGCAAAAGCAACCTTGGAGGAATTAGGCTATAAGCCATATCAATCTGCACCACTTGAATTATATATTCCGACGGATCGGCAGGACCCGCAATCCGCAGTAGAGATCGTGCAATCACATGGAGGGAGTGCGGTGTTTGCTTCCTCAGTGGATGAACCGGATCAGTTCCAAAATGTATCCATTCCGGCACATGTAGTGAACGAGGACTGGGACGAGAGCTATGCGCGCGGCGGGAGCCAAACGGTAAATTACGGTCACAACATTGATCAAAGTGTAGATCAGGGAGAGCATAATTATAGTGATGATCCGGTTTATGATGATTCGGCAGATGGATTTTCCGGTAGCGTTAAAGCCTGAGGTGAGAACTACGAACTAGTGGAGATGGGGAAAAGAGGAAGACGGTACCAAAGGTTAGAATGAAAGTGGCCACAACATCAGTACCGGATGCCATCAACAACTGTAATAACGTGACAACAACAGTACTAAGAACAGTACCAAGAACAGTACCAAGAACAGTACCAAGAACAGTACCAAGAACAGTACCAAGAACAGTACCAAGAACAGTAACCAAAACAGTCCTAACAACACTACCAATTGCAGTCCTGTACCAACATACTAGCCCGCAACTATGTTGCATTAAAGGGCAAGGTGTATCTGGAACTCCAATTAGAGCTGTAAAGAATAGTTGTTAAAGCAGAGCAAAAGGCACCCTGATCATGGATAATGACATATGGGGTGCCTTTTTTTGCACAATCGTATGATGCATTTTATGTCATTGGCCCATCGGCCAGTGTTGTACCTGATCATTTTCTAACGATCACAGGGAATGCTATTTGCTCGATTTTGAGGTGTTTGAAAATCTAACGATCTCCAGAGAAGTTATTTTGGCAGAAATGAATCATTTCAAGCTGGAAAGGCCTGTTTGGTGCCAAATAGCGTTCCTGGTGATCGTTAGAATTTAAAAAGGGTCAATTTTCACGAAATAAGGTTCGTGGTGATCGTTAGCGCTTGGACCACGTTCAAAGCGACTCACCAACTATCAGCATCACACCGAAACGGACCACAACACCCGACACTAGCCAATGTATTGATGAGCACATTAAAGCCACGTCTACAACGTGCATACAACACCGATACCTGACAAATGACAAGCAACATTCCACCACAGCAGTCTGCACCTAGACATACTTCGCTCACCCTACGTCAACATCGTTAGGCACAGGCACTTGCCGTCGACCATGGCCGACGAAAGTGAAAAGTAGAACACCAACCACCAAACACCAACCACCACACACCACACATCAAACACCAAATTACCTACACGTTAGCATGTCTGTACTCCGCGGCATGCATACCCGCAGTATACCCTGTAGAGAAAGCAGCGGTGATGTTATAGCCGCCAGTATAACCGTGAATATCGAGTACCTCGCCGCAAAAGAATAGTCCAGGCAGCAGCTTGGATTCCATCGTTTTAGGGTATATTTCCTTTAAGTGAACCCCACCTCCGGTAACAAAGGCTTCTTTAAGCGATCTTGTGCCGTCTACGCGGAAAGTAAAGGACTTCATCAATTCGCACAGATGGTTTAACATACCTTTTGGAAAATGGTGAAATGTCAGATCATCCCCGATCTCGGCACGTTTCATCAATAGAGGAATCAGACGCTCAGGCACCCATGTTCTCAAAATATTTTTGACAGCCTTGCGCGACTCTTGCTCTAGGCCTTGCTTCACTTGTGCTTCCAGCGCAGCAGGGGTAAAGTCAGGGAAGAGGTCGATACTCATGGTGACCTGTGTATTCCCTGATTTCATCTGAACCTTGCGAATAAATTGACTGCAACGCAGAGCAACCGGGCCAGATACGCCAAAATGAGTGAAAAGCATGTCTCCACGATGGGAGATAACCGTTTTGCCTTTGGCATCGAGTACAGACAGTGCGATATCACGCAGGGACAAGCCCTGCAGTTCTTTAGACTGAATCCAGCTCTCTCCAGATACAATTGGCACTTCGGTTGGATATAACTCTGTGATGGTATGACCAGCTGCCTCAGCCCAAGGGTATCCGTCACCTGTGGAACCGGTTTGCGGCACAGATTTGCCGCCTGTTGCAATAATGACGGAGCGGCCGTGAATGATTTTGCCTGAAGCCAGCTTAACACCCTGCACTTGCTGACCGTTCTGAATAACTTCTTTCACAGGTTCTTTAGTACGAATCTCGACGCCAAGGGATACAATTTTCCCGACTAACGCATCAACAACCGTTTTGGCTTTGTCTGTGACGGGGAACATTCGGCCGTTGTCTTCTTCTTTCAAGGCAATGCCGAGATTTTCAAAAAAACGCATGATGCCCTGATTGTCCAGATTTTGAAACGAGCTGTATAAAAACCGTCCATTACCCGGAATATGTCGAATCAGTTCATCCGTTTCTTTGGCATTGGTTACATTACAGCGTCCTCCGCCGGAAATACCCAGTTTACGTCCCAATTGATCTCCTTTATCCAGTAACAGGACGGAGGCTCCATGCTCGGCCGCAGCTACACAAGCCATCAGACCTGCTGAACCGCCGCCGATTACGATAACGTCATACATATATAATTACCTTCTTTTTTGATTAATTTTGTCTGGTTTTTATAGACAATGTCTGCTGCTGCTTTTTTCTGAAATCAGACAGGGTAATACGGTGTTCTATTTTGCAGTCTTAAGCGATATATTGTAATATACTGTCGCCTATGTTTTAATCAGAATTAAATGAGGGAATGTGCAGGTAGAGGAGGAGATGACGTTGTGGTTGCGTTAAAGGACATTCTTTTACAAGTACTGCTGGCCGGATCGGCAGTATTCCTGATTCCCTTATTTTATCTGGGTCTCTCCAAACAACAGGTCATGCGAATGGATCACGCAGATAAAGTCAATTTCAGCTTTGCGGCAACAAGTGTCATCAGCATGCTGCTCTGTCTGATTTTTGCATTATCCGTAGGTTCCGAGACCGTTCCTATATCCCTGAGTATTATCCCGGTCACTCTTGCGATTCTATATTGTAAAGCCCACATAGGCGCTGCCTTGTCCATTCTACATATTCTCTTCTATTTTCTATTAGCACATCCCTATAATCTGTACGGATTTCTTCTTCATACGGGAATACTTCTCTATCCTATTGTATGGTTGTCTGCCAAACGATTCAAGCATAATACATGTTCCCGCAAAATGAATACGGTCATCGCGCTGATTACCGCTGAACTGGCTGTTGCAAGTCTGTTATGGATGGTTTATGTCTATCCTGATACGACATATTCCAAGCTTTATCTGATTTTGTCAGCACTTGGATATATGGCAGGTGCATTGGCTGCTGGGAGCATGAGTCAGTTGTGGCTGGATCGGATGGGACGTTATCGCGGAATGGAACAGCAACTGTCTGAGGTGCATCACCATTACATGAGTGAAACAGAGAAACTGCACCAGATTTTGAATGCAGTACCTCTTTCTATAGCCACGGTAGATGTCGAAGGCAAAGTTGTGTTTGTAAACGAACTGATGAAGCAAACGGCAAAAGAACAGCTTCCATGCACATCGGCACATAACTTAATTGGGCATCACGCCAGTCAATTTGTTGAGCAAGAACAGGCGGATAAGATGGAGCACAGCATCCAGCAAGCGGTTGTGCATGGTGAAGTAAGTGTGCTGACGGTGCGATACGGCTCGCATGTATTTCTTTCCCGAACTGTGCCGATCTATGCTTATGCTGCGGAAGGCTCGAAGGAAGTCTCGGGAGCAATACTCATTATTCAGGATGTTACCGAGCTTGAGATGCTGCGCAGCGAACTTGATAATGTGGATCGTCTAAGCTTGGTGGGACAGATGGCGGCAAGCATCACGCATGAGGTACGCAATCCGATGGCTGTGGTGCGAGGGTTTCTGCAGTTAATGCAGGAAAAGAGTCCTGATTCCCTGAATCATTATTATCGAATCGTTATGGAGGAGCTCGACAGAGCGAACAGTATCATCAATGATTTTCTGTCCCTGGCTCAGAACCGTATAGCAGAAAAAGAAGAATCACAATTACACGATATCATTCATGAACTTAGTCCTTTGCTATGGGCAGACGCCAACCTAAGAGGTCAGAGCATCGAACTGATGCTGGCCCATAATGTGCCGAAGCTGCATCTAAATGCGAAAGAAATCAAACAGGTCGTATTGAATCTTGCTCGTAACGGAATGGAAGCGATGACCGAAAAAGGTGTGCTTACCTTGGAAACCCGGATGGTTGATGACAGGGTGGAACTGTGTGTACACGATACGGGGCCGGGGATACCGCCAGTGAAGCAGGAAAAGCTGTTTGAACCGTTTTATACAACCAAAGCAAAAGGAACCGGACTGGGATTATCCATGTGTCTGAGCATTGTCGAACGCCATAATGGCACAATTACCGTTGAATCCGAAGAAGGGCATGGAACGACGTTCAAGGTTGCCTTTCAGCGTTAGCGTGTCAGCATATTTTGCCAGACCATTAGCCATAATAAGTGAGAGAAAGCTGTTCCGCAGGTGTTGTCTGAACCTTGCTTTCATTGCATGGGGATGTATAATAGGAATAGCACAGCGTGTATCCATTTTTTTCGATATGGACGCATTCGTTTGTGCATAGCTATTGTCCTCTAACTTTTCAAACGAGATCATAGAACAACCATTATAAGGAGTGAAACTGAATGTCGATGTCATTTGATCAATACATGAGAGATATGGTTCAGCCAATGCGGGATGAGCTGACTCGTCTGGGAATCCAGGAGCTGCGCACACCGGAAGAGGTTGAAGCAAGCTTGCCGGATGCTAAAGGAACAGCACTGGTTGTAATTAACTCTGTATGCGGATGTGCAGCAGGTCAATGTCGTCCAGGGGTTGCTCAGGCACTTCAGAACGATATTACACCGGATCACCTTTACACCGTATTTGCAGGTCAAGACAAGGAAGCAACGGCAAAGGCTCGTGAATTCTTTGCGCCATATCCACCATCCTCACCGTCGATTGCTTTGATGAAAGACGGAGAACTCGTTCACTTTATCGAGCGTCACCAAGTGGAAGATCGTTCTGCAGAGGAGATCGCGGCTGACCTGACAAGTGCGTTTGAACGTTACTGCCGTTAATCCGCTTCATAGAACGCCCCGCACCTCGGATGCCCGATGCCGGGGCGTTTCATTTTGGACAGATCAGGTTATTGAACCTTTCGAACCTTTCTAGCTGGACATCAAATCACCTTTCAAGCCAAGTATCAAAATACCTTTCAAATGGGGCATCAAAATCCTATTCATGTAGAAACGGGGTGTATGAACGATGAGTTTGCAACAACAGATCATCGCTGAATTGAAGGTTAAACCGAGCATTAATGAAGCTGAGGAAGTACGCAAGCGTGTGGACTTTCTGAAAACGTATGTAAAAAATTCCGGCACCAAAGGACTGCTCATTGCTATTAGCGGCGGTATTGACAGTGCTGTAGCGACAGCCCTTTGCAAACAAGCCACGGACGAGCTTACTGCAGAAAACAATCAAGAATACAAAACGCTGGGTGTGTTCCAGCCTTATGGAGAGCAAGCGGATATCCAGGATAGCTATGCTGTAGCGAAAGCATACGATCTGAAATATGTCGTGGAAACAAACATCGAAGATGCCGTGAATGAAATTGCGTTGGAAGTGGAGCAGGGCTTCAAATCCCTGGGGAGTCCGCGCCACATGACTCACCAAGGCAAAGGTAATGTGAAAGCCAGAACACGTATGGTGATGCAATATGCGCTTTCATTTGAAGAAAACCTGCTGGTCGTAGGTACGGATCATGCATCCGAAGCGATTACAGGCTTTTACACCAAATGGGGCGATGGAGCGGTGGATATTACGCCACTGAGCACACTCAACAAGCGTCAGGTTCGTCAGCTGGCTGCTTACCTGAAAGTGCCGCAATCCATTCTGGACAAAGCTCCTTCGGCTGGACTATGGGAAGGGCAAACGGATGAGGACGAGCTGGGCATCTCATACGAGGCGAACAGCGATTACCTTGAGGGCAAGCAGATTGACCCGGCTGCACAAG
Source organism: Paenibacillus sp. 4624 (assembly GCF_050435065.1). Taxonomy (NCBI): domain Bacteria; kingdom Bacillati; phylum Bacillota; class Bacilli; order Caryophanales; family Paenibacillaceae; genus Paenibacillus; species Paenibacillus sp. 4624. The sequence continues at coordinate 79,467 of NZ_JBNDJR010000018.1, read as the reverse complement.
AGCGCTTAGAGGCGTTTTACACACGCACACATCACAAACGGAATGCGATTCCTGGTATTTAATGCCGGGAATTTAGAATAAATTCGAGCAACGTGTTTTATTTTGAAAATGATTCGTTGCTTGAAAAAAGAGTCACTGCCCTGAGCAGCGGCTCTTTTTGTTGTATGATCTCAACCGCGCTACTCGTTATTATCACGGTGAATACTTGCGGATCAGAAAATTTTAGCAAAAGTGGGAATGTGGATAACAGGTGCTCGCATCCATGCACGCCTCCTGCTACAATAGAATACGTGTTCGGAAAGATACGGATTCGTTGAAGTAAGGATTATCTTTTACAGCCTAAAAGATTAAGCAGGTGAATCGTTATGATATATGGCATTGGCAACGATGTATTAGAGATTGAACGGTCGCGCAGGTTGCTGTCTGGTCGTCAGGCAGAGGCGTTTATGAAGCGTATTTTAACTCCGGCTGAACGAGAAATTGCGGCTAGGCGCGGGAAACGAATGGCGGAGTTTGTATCCGGACGTTTTGCGGCCAAAGAGGCAGTGTCCAAAGCATTCGGGTGTGGGATCGGCGCTGTCATGGGTTTTCAAGACATCGAAGTGTTACCTGATCCGTCCGGTCGTCCGGTCGCTACAGTGTCTAGTCAGGCCTGGGAGCGGCTTCGGCTACCATGTGTTCAGAGGTACCAGATTCACCTAAGCATTACACATCAGACGGAGCTGGCGGCCGCATTTGCCATTGTGGAGCAGATACATGAAGTGAACGGGGAAGAGACGTAAGGGAAATGGACAGGTATGAATAGGTGCAGAGTACGGTTGACCCGCTTGAGGAATACCCGCATGGCTGAGGTCGACGGATAGCCGTAATCATTAGACCAGATAGCCGTGGCACCGCCTTTTCATTTATATAGTGAACTTTTCGGAAAATTGGGGATACAGGGAAGGAAGGGCATATGGGTTTACAAGAACAGAAACGACATTTCAGCGTGAATTTGCTGGAGTGGTACATGATTAATCGTCGGGATTTGCCGTGGCGCCGCCACAACAATCCGTATTTTACTTGGGTTTCGGAAATTATGCTGCAACAGACGCGCGTAGATACGGTGATTCCGTATTTTAACCGATTTATCGGGAATTTCCCGACTGTTCAGGCTCTTGCCGAGGCACCGGAGGAAGAGGTGCTGAAAAATTGGGAAGGGCTCGGATATTATTCGAGGGCGCGTAATCTTCAGGCGGCGGCTAAGCAGGTTATGGAGTTGCACGGCGGAGAGATGCCGCAAGACAAGCAGAGCGTCTTTGCGTTAAAAGGAGTCGGCCCGTATACAGCCGGCGCCATTCTCAGCATTGCCTTCAACCAGCCGCAGCCAGCGGTGGACGGCAATGTGATGCGGGTGCTGTCCCGATATTTCCTCATTGATGAGGATATTATGAAGGGCAGCACCCGGGTTTTGATGGAAGAGCTCGCGGGAGAGCTCATTCCGGAAGGGCGGGCGCGTGATTTCAACCAGGCGCTAATGGAACTTGGCGCGCTGGTGTGCACACCCAAAGCGCCGCATTGCTTGACTTGCCCGGTGATGGAGCAATGTTCCGGCAGAATTGCCGGAAGGGAGCTTACGTTGCCGGTCAAGACCAAAGCGAAGCCGCCGCGCCCTGAGCAGCGGCTGGTTGCCCTGGTGGAAGGCCGCGGTGCTCATCGCGGCCGTGTGCTTGTGCGCCAGCGCCCAGAGACAGGCCTGCTGGCCCGGATGTGGGAGCTGCCGCATGTGCTGGCGGCACCTGCCGCAGCGGGTAAGGCGGCAGCGCCGCTGGCGGATGAGCCGGCCATGGCTTTGCTGGCCGGCAGTCTGTGGGCGGAAGGCTTCGCTGCCCGCCCGGAAGGGCTGGCTACCCATGCGGAGCATGTGTTCAGCCACATTGTTTGGAGCCTGCAGGTGTACAAGTGCACCGAGCAGGACCAGAGCAGTGAGCTTCCGCTGATCGCCGCGGAAGCTAGAGCCGCCTACGATGCACAGGCGGCATCACAGGCGGAAGCAGCTCCAGCTGCAGAGTCATCTGCATCTACCGCCGCTCGTGCGGCGCAGGAAGCCCTGACAGGTAAAGGCGATGGCCTCACGTATCAGTGGATTGGCCCGGAAGATATGGAGAAGCTGGCTTTCCCTAATGTCTTTTTGAAGCTTCTTCGGAACTATTTTGCTGGCGCCTATGATGAGGCAACGGAGTAATCAACAACAAAGAGCCTGAGTCGATCACAAGGATCGATTCAGGCTCTTTTATTCGAACAGCGTCTTACTTCGCTGCTGCGTAACGTTTGTTTACTTCATCCCAGTTGATTACGTTCCAGAATGCACCGATGTAATCAGGACGTTTGTTTTGATATTTCAGGTAGTACGCGTGCTCCCATACGTCAAGACCCAGAACTGGAGTCAGACCTTCGAAGAGCGGGCTGTCTTGGTTAGGCGTGCTAGTGATGGACAATTTGCCGTCTTTGCCTACAACGAGCCATGCCCAGCCGGAACCGAAACGAGTTGTAGCTGCTTTAGCGAAGTCTTCTTTGAACTTGTCAAAGCCGCCCAGTTCGCTGTCGATTGCTGCTGCGATGTCACCTGTAGGTGCGCCACCGCCGTTAGGTCCGATGATTTCCCAGAACAAGCTGTGGTTAGCATGTCCGCCGCCGTTGTTACGAACCGCTGTGCGGATGCTTTCCGGTACGCTGTCCAGATTAGCGATCAGATCTTCCAAGCTTTTGCTTTGCAGTTCAGGAGCGCTTTCCAGAGCTGCGTTCAAGTTAGTTACGTAAGTGTTGTGATGGCGATCGTGGTGAATTTCCATTGTTTGCGCATCGATATGTGGTTCCAGTGCGTCGTTAGCGTAAGGAAGTGCCGGTAATTGAAAAGCCATAGTGAAATACCTCCTGAGATTTTGTGATTTGTTGTTAAGGTACATATGTAATAATACCCTTGTCACTATTATTAAACCGCATTCGGGATAATTAATCAACATTTTTGTTTATTAAGTCCCTCGAACCGTTAATCAAAAGCTAGGCCAGAGATAACAAACATATTTTACCCATTATGACTAAAATTATAATATTTTGACGGAAATAATCGATAAAAATCAAAGTTAATCATTGTAAACGTTTACAATAAAGCGCTTACAGAAGAAAATGCGTGTTTTCTGGAGTAAAGTATGGTTTAATTGACGGAGAAGCGGTATTTTCTCGTTTTTTGTCATTATATGAACATCGGGTTTTTGGTAAAAGGGGATTCCCTTTTTTGTAAAACCTCATCTTAAGCTAACGAAAAGGGAGATTTCAAACATGCACGTTCGTTCCTTTCAGTTGAGTGATGCAAGCCAGATGACGGAGCTTCTCCAGGTTGCACTATCGGAAGAGTGTTATGAAAACACGATGGGCCCGTTTGCCCGTCAATTGTCATGGGATTCTGATCTGATCATGGTTGCGGAAGAAGAGGGAGACCTCGTCGGCGCATTGATCGGTACGATTGATCAAAACCAGGGATGCATCTATCGTATTGCGGTTCATCCAGACTATCGTCGCCGCGGTGTCGGCAAAACACTTGTCGAGGCTATGGAACAGCGATTCCAGCAGCGCAAAGTCAGCCAGATATGGGTGGCCGGTGATGAGCACAACAAAGCAGCCATGCCTTTGTACGAAGCAATGGGGTATGGTGCCAATAAGATCCTGAGTGCTTTCCAGAAACTTAGTATTTTGTCCAAGGCTTAATCGATGCAGGTAAATTCGGTGTAGTTAGATAAAGAAATAAAGAGAGTTTCATTTTCATATTAGGCATGTCTGTTCACGCATCATGGCGTGATAGATATGCCTTTTCTATTTATATGAGGAGGCAGCGCTAGATATGCATCCTTTTTTTATTTTTCCAAAGCGTGCACTTATAAAGATTGTATGGTTCAGAATTCTGGTGACCATCTCCAATTGTTTCGCTCTTCCAAATAGAGTAGACTGAAAAGGAGTACGACCAAGGTTATACGTTATAATCTACAAACTGATAAATGAGGTGTCTCTTTGAATTCTAATATGCCTTCTATGGAGCATTCGACGTTTGAGGAGCAAAATCAGAAGCCTGTCCCAGAGCAAGCAGGAAAGTCCTGGACAGCTGAATTGTGGGACTGGGTGAAGACCATTGTGGTGGCCTTTGTGATCATGATGTTGCTGAACCTGTTTGTATTCAATCTGTCGATGGTCAAAGGACAGTCTATGCAGCCAACGCTGGTCGAGTCCGATCGTCTGTTTGTGAACAAGATGGTCTATCATTTCGGTGAACCAGCCCGGTCGGATGTGATCGTTCTTCGTGATCCGAGTGAAGATGCAGGCAAGAAGGATTTTCTGGTGAAACGAATCGTTGGACTTCCTGGAGATACAATTGAGGTCAAAGACCATCATCTATATGTAAATGGTGTTCAGCAGGCAGAGAGTTACACCGACATTGAGGTACAGGACCCTGATTTTGGGCCGCTTACGCTGGCATCGGATCATTTCTTCGTCATGGGAGATAATCGTCATGAAGGCAAAAGCAAGGACAGCCGTGTGTTTGGGAGTATAACTTCCAGCGAGATTGTCGGCAAAGCCGAGTTTATTTTCTGGCCATTCTCCGAGATGAAAAAGCTGTAAAATGTTGGACTACAACAACTTCGAAGCGCAATTTGCGTTTAACCATACAGGCACGTAGACTGTACATTTAATCTGATGCAAGACATATATCGTTATAGTTCAGCGCCTGGTCTCTTAAGTGAGGCGGGCGTTCATTGTTTAAAGATAACGAGATTACGTGCCTTATAGAAAAGAGGGAAGAACAATGACGAACGTACGGACCGGGGCAGCACAGGCCGCCTCCGTATGGGAAGCGTTAAAGCAGGAGATCAAGGCGGCAGGCCCGGAACTGGGAATAGATGATATTGGATTCGCTTCAGCGGACCCTTTTATTTCTTTGAAGTCACTGCTGGAGCAGTCTCGGGATAAGGGATACGCGTCAGGATTTGAAGAAGCGGATATTGAAAAAAGAGTGCATCCCGCCCTGCCGGATAGCGAACCTGCTTCCCTGATCGCCATAGCTGTAGCTTATCCGTCCAAAATGGTTAATCCGCCGAAGTCGGAGCCTGGCGCGTACCGCGGCATTTTTGCTCGTTCGGCTTGGGGGCAGGATTATCACCAGGTGCTTCGCGCGGCGATGGACAAGCTGGTGAACTTTATCCGTGAACGCGTACCGGAAGCGATCATTGAAAGTATGGTGGACACAGGTGTGCTTGTGGATCGTGCCGTATCGCAACGGGCGGGGATCGGGTTCAGTGCCAAGAACTGCTCGATTATATCGCCCAAATTCGGTTCGTGGATATTCCTGGGGGAGCTTGTCACGAACATTCCGTTCCCGCCGGATACTCCCGTAACTGAGGATTGCGGGGAATGCACGAAATGCATTGATGCCTGCCCTACAGGTGCGCTGGTTGGCCCTGGCCAATTGAACGCGCAGCGTTGTATTTCTTTTCTGACCCAGACAAAAGGGTTCTTAGATGAAGAGTTTATGTTGAAAATAGGCAACCGCCTGTACGGTTGTGATACATGTCAGATTGTATGTCCGAAAAATCGGGGCAAAAACTGGGATCATCATCCCGAGTTTCATCCCGATCCTGAGGTTGTAAAACCTTTGCTGTTGCCGCTGCTGGATATCGGCAACCGTGAATTCAAGGAACGTTTCGGTCAAAGCTCTGCCGCTTGGCGGGGCAAAAAGCCGATCCAGCGCAATGCGGTCATTGCACTAGGCAATTTCAAAGACAAAAGCGCTGTACCGAAACTAACGCAGGTACTGAAGCGTGATCCGCGTCCGGAACTGCGGGGAACCGCTGCCTGGGCGCTGAGCAGAATTGGAGGAGAAGATGCCATGAGAGCTATTGGGGAAGCTGCCGCGATCGAACAAGATGGGAACGTGCTAAGTATGCTGCAGAAGGCCAAGGAGAGATTGTTATCGTCCGAGACCTTACCCGATCCGTCACAGGCGGAACAAGTGAATGTGGCGAAGCAAGTGCACGCGATAGAGCAAGAACGAGTAGACATAGAGGGCGTTGTGAAAGACGGACAAACCGAATTTTTATCTCAGATAAGAGATACGGAGTTTGGAAAGGACATTCAGTGGACTACGAACGGTAGTAAGAGTGAAGGTGAAGGTGAGCCGGAGCAGTCCGTCTCCTCTGGCAGATCCGAAGCAGCTGCATGGAAGCCGTCTGCAGTAACTGGGCTTCACGGCAAGCCTGTGTATTATGATGAGGTGCTGACACCGATCGGGACACTTACCGTATGTGCAACCGATGAAGGACTGTGTCATATCGATTTTGGTGCTTTTCATGTTCGGGAAGCTCATCTGCAACAATGGGCCCGTACGTGGGTCGGTGAATATCGATATGAGAAAAATGAAGAGAGGCTCAGCGAAGCTGCTAAACAGCTAGGGCAGTATTTTGCTGGGGAAAGAACGACATTTGACTTGAAGCTTAAGCAGTATGGGACTGCATTCCAGCTACAAGTTTGGGAGGTTCTGTCCGATATATCTTATGGAGAAGCCTTAACCCACCAAGAGGTTGCGGAAAAGATCGGCAGGCCCAAAGCTGTACGTGCAGTTTTGGATGCTATTAGCAAGAACCCAATCCCGATTATTATTCCCTGTCATCGCATGAGCGGTAAAGACGGCACCCTGGTGGGTTACGCAGGCGGTCTGCAAACCAAGGAGCAATTGCTCGCATTGGAGCAGCAATCGTAAGAGCGGGGGACGTTCATGAAGTATGTAAACGTGGAAAGCGTGGAGGCGGGTGAGATTCTGGGCAAGACGGTGTACTCCAGTAACGGTACGGTATTGTTGTCTGCCGGAGTCGAACTTACCGTGTTTATGGTCAATACGCTGAAGCGTATCGGGGTAACCACGCTGTACATCCAGGATGAAGCGTTTAAAGATGTGGATACAGAAGATATTCTGGATGAAGCCACGAAACGGGCCATTATCAATGAGATGAGCGTTACGCTGGAAGCGGTCCGGTCCGGGAAAGACTGGAGCCCGAAGAAAGTTGCGCTCAGTATAGACAAATTATTGAATGATGTGCTAAACGGGCGAGAATTGCTGGTGCAGTTAACCGATATCCGAACCCAAGACAATGCACAATATGTTCATGCGATGAATGTCTGTTTGTTGTCTTCGGTTATTGGGCTGAATATGGGGCTTAACTACAATCAGCTCAAGGATCTGGCTGTAGGCGCCCTGCTGCATGATATTGGAAAAGTAGGTGAAACTCCTGGCACGATGCCTTCTTCAAAGCTGCATCATACATGGCGTGGCTTTGAAGTGATCAAGAATAAACGTGAGTTCAGCTTGCTTGTTGCTCACACTGCGCTACAGCATCATGAACATGAAGATGGCAGTGGTGTACCAAGGGGCATCAGGGGCAAAGATATCCATCTATTCGCCAAAATTGTCAGTGCGGCTAACATCTATGATAATCTCATTAACGGTTTGTCAGGTAGCAGCATGTTGCCGCACGAAGCGTGTGAGGAGATGATGGCGATGTCCGGAACGAAGCTGGACCGGGATATCCTGATTGAGTTTAACAAAAGTGTATCCGTATATCCTAACGGGACGGCTGTTCGGTTGTCTACGAAGGAAACGGGCGTCATTGTTCGGCAACACCGGGGTCTGCCAGGCAGACCGATCATTCGGGTGGCTCGCGGCAGCACACGCTATTCGCTGGATGTCGTTGAGATTGATCTGGCCAAGCAAACAACGGTCTTTATCGAAGGTGTGCTGACTTAAGCAGGAAAACTGGAAAATGCGTTTGCTCAGGACGTGTGGAAATGCTATGATAACTCTCAGGAAATCAGGTCAGTGTTATGTTTGCATCGTGGTATAATCTTCATCATTCATGATGTGTACAAGCACAGATCATCAGTTTTTTTAGATTGCATATTGCATACAGAGGTGTCTAAGAGATGGAGATTGTAATACCGATTATTACATTGATTGTGGGTCTGGTCGGTGGATTTTTCATCGGGGTGTTCTACCTGCGTAAACAGCTTGAGAAAATGCAAAGCGACCCTGACATGTTACAGAAAATGGCGAAGCAAATGGGTTATAACCTGAATGGCAAGCAAATGCAGCGTGCCCAGCAGATGATGAAGAACCAGCAGCCAGGCGCAAAAATGCCTCAGCCGACTCAACATCCTGCGCGTAAAAACTCGGGCCGCCGAAAATAATAGCTGTGGGTAATTAAATCGCTTGCAGGATGTGGTTCGAAAGGAGGCGCTTGGCAGTGGCTGGCGTGAAAGATTATTTGAATTCCAAAGTATCCGACAATCGGGAGAAGATCGAGTATCATGTCGAACAGATTCTCAAATTGATCGGAGAAGATAGCACACGTGAAGGACTTCTGGAAACGCCTGCGCGTGTAACCCGGATGTACGAAGAGATTTTTGGCGGATATGAAGTAGATCCCCGTGACGTGTTGGGTGTCACCTTTGACGAGAATCACGAAGAGCTGGTTATCGTGAAAGATATCGTGTACTACAGCCAGTGCGAGCACCATATGGCACCGTTTTTTGGTAAAGTCCATATTGGATATATACCTAGCGGAAAAATTGTGGGTCTGAGCAAGATGGCACGCCTGGTTGAAGCGGTAACGCGTCGTCTTCAAGTACAGGAACGTATTACATCACAGATTGCGGACATTTTGACAGAAGCGGTTGCACCGCATGGTGTGATGGTTGTCGTTGAAGGTGAGCACTTGTGCATGTGCTCCCGCGGCGTGAAGAAACCGGGCAGTAAGACGGTAACCTCTGCTGTACGTGGATCTTTCCGTGATAATCCTGCACAGCGTGCCGAGTTTCTGTCTTTGGTCAAAGAGTAATACTAGGGCGTGTCTTGAAACCTACTGAAGTGCATCTTTTCCCCCTTTTTCGCCCCCTGCTACGTCACTTCCCCTTGACGTGCCCTGGCACGCCTGCGGGAAACTTCCTTGCTTGGAACGGAAATTTGGAAAAATCTGCTTTCTTCAGCGTTTTCAGACACGCCCTAAATAAGCCGAGTTCCTTGGGGAACCGGCTTATTTATATAGGGCTTTTTTTCGTATTTGTCGGAGGGACTGAAACTACATATGAATTCGATAGTCGGAGGTTATGGACGATGAATATACCTTCCCAATCCAATCAACTGCCTGAGCCGGAGAAGAGCGAGTTGATTGTACAAAGGATATCCGCTGAGAAGCATTCATCGCTGCGTTTGCAAATTTGGGAGACACCGCTTATGCGTCGTGACAGCAGTGTGCTTGACGCTTTTGCATGGGAAGAAGTGATGTGCAGACGCGTGGGGGCAGGCCATCTGCCTGTTGCTCATATATGGCGGCATCCAGATGCCTTTGTGGCCGGCTTACGCGACCGAAGGCTGCCTCGGGCAGTCGAAGCGATGGATGCTATTAGAGGTCAGGGGACGGCTGTCTGTGTAAGGCCTTCTGGTGGTGCCGCAGTTCCGTTGAATCCGGGTGTTGTCAATGTGTCGCTGATTTTGCCCAATCCGGGGCACGCCATTAATATTCATGATGATTTCCGCGAGATGGCTTCGATCATTGCCGAGTCGTTAACTCCCTGGTCAACTCAGGCGCAGACCGGAGAAGTACAGGGGGCGTTCTGTCCTGGGGATTATGATGTCAGTGTGGGTGGTTTGAAATTTTGCGGCATTGCCCAGCGGCGTCAGGCCAAAGCCTACATCATTACAGCATTTATCATTGTGGAAGGTCAGGGGGATCGGCTTGCTGCGGAGGTGCGTAAATTCTATGAAGAGGCCTCGGGGGGAGTAGCCGAGGGATATCCTGAGGTAAAGCCCGGAACTATGGCAAGTTTGCAAGAGCTGGCAGGGGTGCCATCCACGGCTGCGTATACGGCTTCGTTGGTACGCACACTGCGTAGCAGATATCCTCATGCAGAGACAGAACGGGTGCTTTCTGTTGATGCGGATGATGTGTCTCTGACGACAGAACAGATGAAACAGCGCTACGACTGAGTTCTTTTGCAGGTAGGCTTGGAATTGGTGAAGAGAGATGGTATGATGTGATTTCGGAAGGAGAGGATTTAGAGTGGAAACATTGCGATATACATACCTGTATGAAGTCATTTCGACAGGTGAAAAATCAGAATTTAGCCAAATGGCAACCAGTAAAGAAGAGGCTGCTGCTTTGATTGTGGCACGTATTGCTGATCTGGAGTTCACAGAAGAGTCCGATATCAAACTGGGCGATCTGATCGCCATCAGCAAACAGGTTGGGGACAACTATGTAGCTTGCGAGGGCTGTGCTTCTTAACATAGGTATATTATGTATGAAGTCGATATTTAGGCGAATCTCTAATGAGAGGTTCGCTTTTTTTGTTATTTCTTCTACAATTCAAGCAGATAACATCGCATATACATGGGTTTTATCCTATTATAGAAATAACGCCAACAGGTTTCAAAGAGATATCTTTCAGTCATAGACTGGAGATATCTCATTTTTTATTTGTTTTAGTTAGATATTGGATTTAATATCCCACAGGTGCTACAACATTCTAATAAGGCGGCCATAGCAGCTTGCGCGCGGTCTCGTACCGTTCAGCAACAGCAGGCCAGTAGACGACATTCCACCAGTCTTCAATGTACTTTTTGCGTTCATTTTGATGCTTGAGATAGTAGGCGTGCTCCCATACATCCAGTGGCAGGAGTGGAACGATATCCGATTGGGACAGATTCTGATGTTTTTCAGCCTGCAAAATTTCCAAGCGGTGAGCTCGCGGACTCCAGACCAGCATTGCCCAGCCGCTGCCTTCCACCTTGTTTGCCGCCTCGGTAAATTGATTTTTGAAAGCTTCATAGCTGCCAAAATCACGTTTGATCTGCTCTGCAAGCATGCCTGTAGGTTTACCGCCACCTACCGGGTTCATAATGGTCCAGAAGATGGTATGCAGATAATGTCCTGCTCCATTAAAAGCTAGCTCACGTTCCCAATGTTTGATGAGTTCAAAATTGTTCTTTTTCCGGGATTCAGCCAGCTTCTTCTCCGCAACGTTCAAACCGTCCACATAGGACTGATGGTGCTTGTCATGGTGAATGCGCATCGTTAGTTCGTCAATATGCGGCTCCAGCGCATTATACGCGTAAGGGAGCGGAGGTAACGTATGCCCGCCAATAGGAACCGGCTTTTCTTTTACCGGGGCAGAAGCAGGCAGAGTTTCGGCAGGAGCGGTACCACCCGTCGAAGGTTGGAGTGGCGACGATTGCACCTGCGCGGAAGCCGAAGGGGATATATTGGCATTGGTTTGCCCGGCCGAAGATGTTTGTGACTCCGCTGCTTCTAGACGTACGTCTGAAGCCGCCTTGGAGTTAATGTTGTGCAGTGCATTCTCTAGCAGCATCGATGAGGCTGGTTCTGTTTCCCGCAAAATGCCGGGCTGGCTCAGCGTTTCTAATACCCCCAGGAAATACTCCGACTCGCGGATGATATGCAAAATGAAGGTTTTAGCAAGTGGGACCGCGCGCACCGCTGTACTTTGCTCAAGCATGATATACAGCTGCTTTATAAACTCTCTGGACTGATGCTGTGCTGTCCGGACGAGTTGATCGATACTTCGCATGATATAGGGAGCTGGCGGCTGCGTTGCAGGCAATAGCTGTTTTATCAGCTGATTCGCCATTCGCTCACTGTTCGCAAAGGCTGCTTCCCATTCCTCCAGAAGTTTAACGTAGGAGGGCTCGAGGTCAGGAATCAGTGTGCGAATGATGAGTGTATGTTCTTTTTCTTGCTCTTTCCAGAAACGGATTTCTTCCAGCGTCCGCAGAGGCAACAAATGGCCGTATCCATCGCAGTTCATATGTGTTATACCTCCAATCTTTCAGATTTTTTGAATAAAAAACCACTTCTTTCAAGGCATGTGCCAAAATACAAATCCGCTCTTCGTTCAAGTGCCATTGCTCTGTCTCAACAATGTATTCTTGTGAAGTATTGTCCTATGTGTATAAAAAAAGAGCCCCTGAGGGCTCTAAACACATCGAATGCTGTATACCATTTTGATTGGTGAAACGGAAAATTTCTGAATCGCTCGTGATCTTTGCTTGTTGATCTGCCAGTTAACAAGATAACATAACAGGGTTACGGGCTAAATTAACTTATTACTGTTGATTTTGTTGTACTTCCTCACTGATTGTCTTCGTCACGTGACTAAGGAAAGTCGAAACGCGGCGTAGATATTCCTTCGGGTGCTCACGAAAGATCAGTTCATGATGCGCGCCTTGCACAATCCATTCTTCTGAATAAGGATTCGTCTGATTGGCGGCAAGCTGTTCAGCAATCGGGTAAGGGGCCTTCTCATCTTCTGTGCCGTGAATAAAGAAGATCGGGAACGGATAGTCCTTTTTCTTCACTTCCTGATAGGGTATTTGTTGTAGGCCGGTACCGTTCAAGACCGGGAAGAGCAACTTCATAATCTCCAGCGTTGGTTGACGCGGCAAATTAATCTGATTATGAATGTTGTGGTACAACGTATCCGGCTCCAGCAGGAAGGTGCTGTCCAGAATCATAGCATCCACTTCTTTGGTCAGCAGTCCAGTTTGCAGAGCTGTCCCTGCGCCCATGGAAAATCCCCAGACAACCAGTTCCTGCGCACCGCGCTGTTTTGCAAACTGAATGGCTCCCAGCAATTGCTGAGACTCGGCTTTACCGCCAGTAGCTACCGCCCGGTTCACCTGAGAGGCAAAGCCGTAATCGAACATGACCACATTAAACCCGAGCTGGTGCGCGTAATGGGCAAGGTCATACATAGGCACCCAGGTTTCCTCACGATTCGCCCCATAGCCGTGGCTGAAGATGATCGTTTTACCTGTATCGGTATTCGCAGGGATATACCAGCCTTGCATCGTTCGGCTGCCGTCGGCTGCAGGGAATGTAATATTCTCATATTTCATGTTTTTGGCCTGCATCGGGTTTGAAAATACCGGTGCGACCGTAGGGTTGGAGAGTACCCATGCAATATAACCGTGTAAGGCAATAAAACAAAACAACAGAAAAAATACAACGGAGAGCAGCAACGCTACGACAATATGTTTGAACCGAATCAGCCTCGGTGACAACGAAGAGGGCAGATCGGACACTTTGGTATGCAGCGGGGCTTCACTCTGGGATGTCGAATACATGCACGCCCCTCCTTTGAGTTTCGGTTGAGGATAAATATGGATAAGATCATAACAGTGTGAAAATAGCATATAGGTGCTTTTTAGCACGTATTCATGACGATGACATTCTGATGCTAAAGTCATGCTTTTGTTCTTTTATCTGAATTGGTTCCCTGTCTTTATCGTATGTCCCGATATAGTCAAAGTCAATTGATTGGAGGCATTTGTTACGCAATTGTTATATAGTGCTTAAGATGTAGAGGTAACAATTCCATAGTGTGTAAATTACAGGAGATTACGATAGGCAAAATGGATATCCTTGTTCTTTTCTTTGTTTGCAAATCATCTTCAAAACGCTTCTTTCTGGTTTACAGATGAGACCGTTTCTCATATAATTTATGTAACCAAGTTTCATGTGATGAAACATGAGGAGGGCATCATGCCATGGAAGACCGCAAGTTAACCGTCCGGGCTGTAGAACGGGCGCTGGATATATTATTATGTTTTACCACGCGCAGTGATCTTGGACTCACCGAAATTGCCAGCCAGATCGGTTTGCACAAAAGTACGGTGCATCGATTGATGGCTACACTGGAGGATCGGGGGTTCGTGATACGTGATGCAGCAACCGAAAAGTATCGGCTGGGTATTCGGATCTGGGAGCTGTCAGCGCATATGTCACGTAGTGATGATCCTGCAATTTTGCTTTTACCTGCAATGGAGAGACTGCGCGATCGTTTGGGCGAGACGGTAAGTCTTTATCTTCGTGACGGCGGTGAGCGGATTCGGATTCAGGCCGTGCAGAGTGATCAGGCGATTCGGCGGGTCGCGCCTGTAGGTGTCAGACTGCCGCTTTCCGTAGGCGCTTCCAGCAAAGTGTTAATGGCATTTGCCGCAGATGAGGATCGGGAGGAACTGATGAATGGGCCGGAATGGCCTGTATTCATCGATCCGGCCGTGTATCTGGCACAGATGGAAGACATTCGTGTGAGCGGATATGCAACGAGTTATGAGGAGCGCGAGCCGGGAGCTGCCGCTGTGTCCGTGCCAATTATGGATCGCAGAGGCAACATTGCAGCAGCACTTTCCGTGTCTGGACCTGTTAGCAGGCTCTCGCAAGAGACACTACATGAGTACGCACCTGTGTTGAAAGAAGCAGCGGTGCAAATGGGATTGATGTTGCCATAGGGGCGGGCTCTTGCTTGAAGTTTTGCTCAAAAGGAATTTTCTCTCTGGAATATTAAGGTTGTATTTATGTCCAGATTACGCTACTCTGTAATGGACGACCCGGCGGGGTCGGTTGAATGTTATTTTTCAAGTTGAACAGCGGCTTGATCGCCGCAATACGTTTACGTTACTGGGGGAGTCCGAATTGTCCGGACTGAGACGGGATCGCATGAGATTCCGGACCCTTTGCACCTGATCTGGATCATACCAGCGTAGGGAAGTAATCGGCCACATGACCACAAACACCACAGTCGTTAACCCGGGATCAATGCTGTATGGCAGAAGATGCCCTTGTTGCGTGTATGGTGATGGACATCAGTCGGTTCCTTCGGAACCGGCTTTTTTATTTACAGCGGCAAGCAGAGATTCATGTGTTGTGTTTCACCATGGCAGTGACAGCATAACAATTGCGGCATACATGCCTGGATTTCTAGGTGATGTGATCGCGGTTCTCTCGTTGACTGTACATAAAAGTTGTCTCTTGGATCATTTTGGCTGCTTGTGCAGGGTCATTCCTGCTGTGCTTCTGTGCTCTGCATTTATCCAGACAGGTGTGTAAGTCAAAGCTGTCATAATGTTGGACGACATGGGCTAAAGAAGATCACAGAGGAGGAAACAGGAGACATGAATACAAGCAACCAAACGGGACAAGAGATAGGAATTGAGGAAATAGTTCGCGATGGTCATCCGGTGGAAAAGAAAACCGGAGCGGCTGGAGGGGTTCAACCCTTCCCGGGCAGCCGCAAAGTCTACATTCAGGGCTCACGACCGGACATTGCTGTACCGGAGCGTGAAATTGCCCTTCATGATACCCATACTCCCCAAGGGGTGGAGCATAATGAGCCGCTGCGTGTCTACGATACGAGCGGCCCGATGACCGATCCCGAATTCCAGATGGATATTCGTAAAGGATTACCTGCGCTCCGAAATCACTGGATCATGGAGCGCGGTGACGTAGAAGAATATAAGGGGCGAGCGGTTAAACCGGAGGATAACGGATTGAAGCCTGGAGGGCGAAGAGCCGGGGCAGAGGAGTATCCGGGATTCCGCGGGCAACCGTTACGTGCCCAGGCTGGGCGGTGTGTCACGCAGATGCATTATGCGCGGCAGGGTGTGATTACGCCAGAGATGGAGTACGCCGCTATTCGTGAAGGCGTAGAGCCTGAATTCGTGCGGCAGGAACTGGCGAGTGGCCGGGCGATTCTTCCATCCAACATCAATCACCCGGAGAGTGAGCCGATGCTGATTGGTCGTCATTTTCACGTGAAGATCAACGCTAATATCGGCAATTCCGCCGTATCTTCCTCCATTGAGGAAGAGGTGGAGAAGATGACCTGGGCTGTGCGCTGGGGATCGGATACAGTGATGGATCTCTCTACAGGCAAAGACATTCATACGACACGGGAATGGATCATCCGTAACTCCCCAGTGCCGATTGGTACGGTACCGCTCTATCAGGCGCTGGAGAAGGTGAATGGCGAGGCGGAGGCACTCACTTGGGAGTTGTACCGAGATACGCTGATTGAACAGGCGGAGCAGGGTGTGGACTATTTTACGATTCATGCAGGTGTGTTGCTCCGATATATTCCGATGACAGCGAAACGGATGACGGGCATTGTGTCTAGAGGCGGGTCAATTATGGCGGCGTGGTGCCTGGCACATCATCAGGAGAACTTTTTGTATACCCATTTTGAAGAAATCTGTGAAATTATGAAAAGGTATGACGTAGCATTCTCGCTTGGGGATGGACTGCGTCCAGGCAGCATCTACGACGCCAATGACGAGGCACAGATGGCAGAGCTGGCAACGCTCGGGGAATTAACACAGATCGCGTGGAAGCATGATGTACAGGTGATGATTGAAGGGCCGGGGCATGTACCGATGCACAAGATCAAGGAGAATGTGGATTTGCAGATGGAAATCTGCCAGGAAGCACCGTTTTATACCCTCGGGCCGCTGACTACAGACATTGCACCCGGATACGATCATATTACGTCTGCCATTGGTGCGGCGATGATTGGCTGGTTTGGTACGTCTATGCTCTGCTATGTTACACCGAAGGAGCATCTGGGGCTTCCGAACAAGGATGATGTGCGTGAAGGGGTTATTGCTTATAAAATAGCCGCCCATGCCGCCGATCTAGCCAAAGGCCACCCGCGCGCCCAGCGCCGGGATGATGCGCTGTCGAAGGCACGCTTTGAGTTCCGCTGGAGAGATCAGTTTAACTTGTCCCTGGACCCGGAACGGGCGCTGTCCTACCACGATGAGACGCTGCCCGCAGAAGGGGCGAAGGAGGCACATTTCTGTTCCATGTGCGGACCGAAGTTCTGCAGTATGCGCATCACGCAGGACATCCGTGCCTTTGCCGCTGATCGCGGCCTGAACGACGAGGAAGCGGTTGCCGCCGGGATGCAGGCGAAGGCTGAGGAGTACCGGGCGAGGTAATACTAGGGCGTGTCTTTAAACCACTGAAGTGAATCTTTTACCGGCCTTTTGCCCTTTATTGCGTCAGTTTCCCTTGACGTGCCCTGGCACGCCTGTGGGGAACTTCGTAGCTTGGAACGGATGTTTGGCAAAATAGGCTTCCTTCAGCGTTTTCAGACACGCCCTAATCAATTTTGTTCCATATACGAAACAAGATACCAGCGATTACAAATAATAGACCGTCGGACAATCTTAAATTACCTGCATGCAGGATAGCGGAACAACTCATACCTAATATGAACAGGATAAGAATATAAAGAAATTTCATAATATTAATTACCTCGTATCTTTATATTAAGGTGTCAGGTGGTTCCCCAATCTGTACAGAGAATAATCTAGATTCTAACGATCTCCACAAACCTTATTTTGGCGCTTTTGCCGCGAAAAAAATTCTAACGATCCCCAGCGACGCTATTTCGCTGAAACTAGCCGAAAAAGGGGTGATTCGCTGCTGAAAACCTAAAATAAGGTTTCTCATGATCGTTAGAATTCCAATGAAGCTGATATGAGGCAAATAGCGTTCTCTCAGATCGTTAGCGGTAAGAAGGGGCTATCGGAATTCTCCTGCGATCATCTTTTGATTGTATAAATCCTCTAACAGGAATCGCATCATGCTTACTCGTAGTATCCCTTCGCATAAACGGCTGCTGTTGAGAAGCAGAGATGCTTCATTTCATCCTGCTGATTTTCGGGCGGCATCTCCAGAAACCACGGCTCCTTCATATCCTCTCGGTTCATGGGTACTGGACGCCACAGAATCAAGCCGATCTGATCAAACTGGAAACTGCATCCGAGCTCTGGGTCTTCACGATCGTATGGTGCAATGGCATCCAATTGCGGAATCAGAACGTCAGCTTCGGTGCCGAGCAGATCGAGTTCTCCCAGCATACACGTATACTCATCACTTTCATAAAATTCAATAAAATGTGCCTTGCCTTGAGCATCATACTCCACTTTGGGATCAAAGCTGAAAGCCTCCGTTTGTTCAACTTCATTCTGTGTCATGCCTAGCCGGATATCCCCGATGGATTGACCTGGTTCTACAGCGAGACGTTTCATGGTTTCGTTCCCTCCGAAATAAAAGTGTACATGCATGTAGAGCTATGATGAAATAAGTACAATGTGAAACGGATGTGCTGAGTACACGATGAGATAAAGCACAACAAGGATGTTATGTTCGTCTCTTAAACGATCTTCGTGATACCGATATCCTGCTCCAGACTCGCACCTAACCCCGAAAGAGGAGTATAGATGGTAACGTCTGCATCAGCAGACACCTGCTCAGCGGCTGGGGCCATCGAGAGCTGAGCAGTAACAAGACAGGTATCCTTGCGTTCAAGAGCAAGCTGTTGCAATGCATTTTTCAATGCCGCGAGGTAGCCTTCCTGATCGCCACGCATAACCATGTCGAATAGACCTGGCAACAACACGGATTCAAGCTCAGGCTTGTCCTTTGCTGCCGAATGTCGATCGATATACGCACGATATCGAGCCATTGTAGGTTGTACGGTGGCGGGGTTGGTGAACGCGAGCAAATACCTCTTCGGATGGGTTAGCATCATGGTGAGCAGTGAATCGTCAATACCCGTTACCGGAATCGGCAACGGTTCTTTCGTCTGATCCAGCACGGCTGCGAACAAGGTGCACGTGACAAGAATGGCATCTGCGTGACAGCGGCTTATCCATTGCAGCGTCTGATTTACTTTTTCCCGAACAAGGGCACTGCTGAAATCCTCATCATGCTTTAGCCGATCCAGACCAGGGTCTACATAGTGAACCAGTTCGATATTATAGGAAGTCAGAGCTTGTTCAATCAAGCGGATATTGGAGTGATGCGCGTGGAAACAGGCAATCGTGCTCATAGGATAGGCGGTCTCCTTTATGTAGAGATAAGTAGAAGGCACGACAGTTCATCGCCATGAGTGATACATAGGTAGGCATCATCGTAGATGAAAGGTCACCCTTACCCGTAGTATAGGGAGCCGCCTTAGTGATGTAAAGCGTTATCTCATGTTCATTGAGACGTTTTTCTTCGCCATTTTTTGCTGTAAAATTTCATGGAAGGATAAGCCTTGAGTGTTCTCATTTTCCTTTTTCGGAGCAGCGGTCGCCGTGTTGCGCGGATATTGGTGGTGATACGGGATCATTTGCTGAATAGGCATGCGGATCATCTTGGTTCCTCCTTACATGCATGATAGACATGCATCGTTTGTATAATATGTATTTCATAATGAGTTACGTCGGGTGATATAAAGTGAAGATAGCTGAGTCAAGTGCGCATATAGGTACATATGACTTGTTACATGAAATGGTTCATATGAAGTCAGAAATCCGACTTGGATGTAGTGATTTTACCCGGTATTTTGGAGATGTAAACGGTTTTAGGGAAATTCAGGAACAAAGAACCTGATATAAAACGGGGAATATGGGATCAGGGGAACGGTTGTTATGCGAATGGTCCTAATTTTGAGGAAGTCAATGGTGCTTGCTTCTAAGGCATATGTCCAAGTGACTAGGTATGAAAAATGCTAACTAACTTGGTACTATGGTCGGGGGATATGGAACGGAAAATGTCAAAAAAGCTGCCAAGATTTCTTGACAGCTGCTGATTTCCTTATTCAACTCGCCTCTTTCATTCGCTTGCTCCTTGATAAGAAAGAGGGAAGAGAAACGTTATCTGCGTTCTTTTACCGCAATATAAACATCCACCTGTGTATGCTCGGGGTCCAGACTGCGTTGATCGTAGTATTCAAAATCGCCGGTAAATGTACGGTCTTGCTGATGGCTCCACGTCCACACCGTCCCCCATACTTCACTGACTACCTCAACCATGGGTCCAGTTCGTGAAGTGAATACCGCATAGGTAGCAGGAGGTAGCTGCACCTCATCGAATCCTTCAGGTAAACGATCTTCCTTGCCAACTTCATGCCCGATCAAAATGGTATATTCACCAGCAATACCGTCTGTGTAATCCGTGTAACAGCCGTAGCGTGGAGCATCGGGTGCTGGTATATGTTCGGAGGCAAAATAACGCCCCCACAACGCGCCGATGCTGCCTTGACCGCTCATCTCTATCGCGTTGGTTGTACGTGCTGACAGCCCGGCTAGGCGTTTGCCAGGAAGGGTTACATAACGGACAGGCTCGCTGTAAAACGGAGCGTCCCTTGCTGGATTATATGCATCTGATGGAGATAATGGCTCGTTTGAACTTATTTTTCCTGCCAAGGTGTTATAGGGCGCAGTAGTCCCGTCCTCAGCACTTTGAGCATTTCCTGCATTCCGCCACCGTTTCAGAACAGGCAGCTGGTTGCGCAGCATTGAGCGAGCTGATTCCTCGTCCATCCCTTCTTCTTTGAGTATAGCGGTGCACATCTCGATCATGCCTTCTAGTGACATCCCCGGTTGCTCAAACTTACCATCCTTGTAACAATAAATGCAGTATTCGCGGGTTTGGCTGCCATCTAACTCCGTGCCAAATTGCTCGGTGCTGGTTAGCGGCATTCCACAGCTCTGACATACGGTAACGTTCATGATTCATTCCTCCTTGGGTATTGTACAACTTCAACGTGAACATAGTTGAAGTATACGGGGAGGAACTGGACAGCTGTCTGTCAGGTTTGAGCTGAGGTTTTATAATTTTGCACAATTTGCTCTGCCATACGGCATACATTGTCCCGAATATGCAGAGGCTCCAGTACCTCCACGTCTGCGCCAAAGCCGAGAATGAAGCCATATAGCCAGTTATCCTCAGGAAAAGCAATCTGGCTAATATAATACCCGTTGCCGTCAGGCAATACATTTTCAATACCAAACCATTCTTCCGCGAGATGACGGGCACGGGCATGGAATTTCAGTGTGAGTCCAATGTGATTGTTCGGACGGCTCCATTCCTGCTGCCACGGCCTGTCCTGAAGGTTGATGGATTGGCGTTCAAAATGCTGCTCAGCAAGCACAACCTCTTTCATGCGCACCAGTTTGAACATGCGGAATTCATTCCGTTCGTGGCAAAAGGCGTACAGATACCACGCGTGCCTTTTCAGCACAAGGGTGTGTGGATCAACCGTACGACAGGTCTCTGCACCTTCGGCGCTGCAATAGGCAAAATGAATGCATTGAAGTTGATCGATTCCCTGATCGATGACTTTTAATTTCTGTTGCAGTGCTTCAGGGTGTGTCCACGTTGAATAATCCACGATGAATCGGTGCGTGCTTGCCTGGAAATCTTCATTTTTGGCTTCTGGCACGATACTGCTCAGCTTCTCTACCAATAACTCACGCGCAGTATTCGTATGAGTGGTTGAGATGCTGCGCAGTGCTGTAACGATGGAAGCAAGATCCTTGTCCGTTAACAAGTTGCGATCCAGCCGGTAACCTTCTGCCAGCCCGATTCCACCGCTTGCGCCCTGATATGTCACCACGGGAATTCCAGCTTGGCCTAATGTGTCGATGTCCCGATAAATCGTACGTATGGATACCTCAAACATGTCGGCCAGGTCTTTGGCCTGCAAACGCCTGCGATTAATGAGCAGTACCACAATGGCTAACAAACGCTCCAGTTTCATAGCTATATCTTCCTTTTTTAATAGTGTCTATAGAATTGGACAGCATTTACACTGAACACTCCAATGACAGAATAACCTTTCAATCGCTGTTATCCCCAGATTTTTTGGATTCCCTTTTCCAAAGGGGAAAATCCGGGGATAAAGGCGAACGCTTCGCTTTTTCAGGTTTTTTCTGTCCTCTCCGTTAAAGTGTAAAAGAAAAGTCAAACTTATATAACATTGCTTTCAATTGTGTATGTGGGAGTTATCTGTTAGATTCATAGGTATTATATGCCCAGCATCCCATATAGGAGTGAAATAAGCAATGAAGCGAATTACGATTCTGATTGCGGACGATGAAATAGAGATCGCGGATCTGGTTGCTTTACATTTACAAAAGGAAGGCTATCATACCGTCAAGGCATCTGACGGACAGTCAGCACTGCAGGCTGTTCAGACACAAGCCATCGATCTGGCGGTACTGGACATTATGATGCCGGGTATGGACGGGTATGAGGTGACCCGTAAAATCAGGGAACAGCATCATTTTCCAATCATTTTCCTGAGTGCGAAAACATCGGACATGGATAAAATCACAGGGCTTGTGATGGGTGCCGATGACTATATGACCAAGCCATTTAATCCGATGGAGCTTGTGGCTCGCGTCAACTCTCAACTACGGCGTGCTTTGCAGTTCAGCCAGTCCACAGCTACAGCACAGCGCTCGGTTTTGGAAAAAGGTGGACTTGTTATTGTACCCGACCAGCACAGCGTAACGCTTTACGGTAAACCGCTGGAGTTAACACCGAAGGAATTTGACATTCTAGTGTTGCTTGCCAGCAATCCAAAGCAGGTATTCAGCGCAGAAAGCATTTTTGAAAAGGTGTGGGGCGAGGCGTATTTTGAAAGCGGCAATACCGTCATGGTACATATTCGCACGCTGCGCAAGAAACTCGGAGAAGATGTGAACAAGAACAAGTTCATCAAAACCATCTGGGGTGTGGGGTACACGTTCAATGACTAAACGGAGAAGTTTTCGCACAACAATGATTATGCTGCTTGGTCTGAGCATGCTAGCTTCTGGCGTCGTCACGTTTATCGTGTATAAGCTGTTGCAGATGTACTACGCAGGGGTGAGGCGGGAAGACCCGCTGGCAGAATATCGTAATATCATGAGAAGTATTGGCGATTTATATGTCTTTATGCTGCTTTTCATCCCACTTGCGATTTTATTTTTCTACTTGTTTACCAGACGTTACG
This sequence comes from Paenibacillus sp. 4624, assembly GCF_050435065.1. Taxonomy (NCBI): domain Bacteria; kingdom Bacillati; phylum Bacillota; class Bacilli; order Caryophanales; family Paenibacillaceae; genus Paenibacillus; species Paenibacillus sp. 4624. The sequence goes on along the minus strand of NZ_JBNDJR010000018.1, from coordinate 56,757 downwards.
TTACGTATTTCAAAGAGATTTCCGCAGGCATTAATCACTTGGCTAACGGGGATTTTGATCATCAGGTACAGATTGTGGCCAAAGACGAATTGGGTACGATTGCGGAAAGTGTTAATATGGCGAGCCAGAAGCTGCGAGAAGCGGTGAAACGAGGGGATTTTGCCGAAAACAGCAAAGACCAGCTCATCGTAAACCTTGCGCATGATCTGCGCACACCGCTGACCTCGGTACTGGGATATCTGGATTTGCTGATGAAGGATGAGCAGTTGACAGAGGAACAGGCGCGGCATTTTATAGCGATTGCGTTCACCAAGTCCCAGCGGCTTGAGAAGTTAATTGATGATCTGTTTGAGATTACACGAATGAACTATGGCATGTTACCTGTACGCAAAACGCGGCTGGACTTGAGCGAGCTGTTGAAGCAGATGAATGAGGAACTTTATCCTGTTTTTGAAAAAAATAATCTGGTCACCCGTTTACATATTGATAACGACCTTACCGTATCAGGAGATGGTGAACTGCTTGCGCGTGTGTTCGAGAATCTGCTAATCAACGCTGCCAGGCATGGCAAGGATGGTATGTACGTAGACATCAAAGGATTTCACGATAGTGGTCGGGTTGTCATTCAGGTGACGAACTATGGGGGACATATTCATCCCGATGATCTGCCGCACATCTTTGACATGTATTACACCGGAGATCGGGCACGGACCGTGCAAGAAGGCGGTACGGGTCTTGGACTGTTTATCGCGCGTAATATCGTGGAGCAGCATGAAGGTATAATATCGGCTGTAAGTGATGTGGTACATACGATGTTTGAGGTTCGCCTGCCTGTTTTCCAGCAGCTTTCTCATGAAACTTAAGAAAAATTTAAACATTGCCCTGCGTTTTCTTTAAATTGTTTTGTCTATCCTTGAATCATGAGAGGAAGGAGGAACAATCATGAAAAAGTGGGGCTTTCTGATATGCATCATTTTGATTGGATATATCGTAACGCAATCAACGGCAGCTTTGCAGCAGAAGGAAGAGTTGCCGATTGTTATTTTGGACACCGATGAGAAATACACGGGGTACCGAGAAGCGGCGACACAAGAAATGAAACAGCAAATACATAAAGGTAGTCTGGTCTTAGTTAATTCCGAGCATCCGATACATCCTGAAGGCGTTCGCCCCGATATTGTATATGTGGCTGACGAGGAAAACCTGCTTCAAGGCTTCGGAATCATGGATCAGACGTTGATGTTGTCCCGTGAGGTCACAGCAAAATTTCAGAAGATGGTTGAGGCTGCCGGTAAAGAGGGAGTACGCTATTTTCTGATGAGTAGCGGGTACAGAGATTTTGAGAAGCAGGACGAGCTGTATCGGCAAAAGGGTTCGGACTACGCGTTGCCTGCGGGCTATAGCGAGCACAATCTGGGGTTATCCCTGGATATAGGTTCAAGTCTGGCCCCAATGAGTGAGGCTCCTGAGGGAGCGTGGCTGGAGAAAAATGCGTGGAAATACGGTTTTATTTTGCGATATCCCAAAGATAAAGTGAACGTGACAGGCATCCAGTATGAACCCTGGCATTTCAGATATGTGGGCATGCCGCATAGTGCGGTGATGCACAAGAATCAGATGGTTTTGGAAGAGTATCTGGAGATGTTAAGAGAAAAGAGAGACGTTAGCGTTGATCTGAACGGCATTACATATGATATCCATTATTATCAGGTGTCGAAGGGTGCGAAGATTTATCTGCCAGAGAATGATGCCTATGACATCTCCGGTGATAATATGCAAGGGGTTATTGTTACGGTTGAAAAATCCTCTTGATGATGGAGGGAGAGACAGCATGGGACAGAACAAGACGAACGAGCAGTATAGGCAACAGGGTCAAAAAAATTATAAAAAAATCAAACTTTTTGATGTCAACCAACGTCATAAGAATCATAGTCATCATCGCAAAGAGATAAGGCCCAATCCGCTTCGAATCCTCTGGATTGCCCTATTCGTGATCTATCTCTATTTGCTGACCAAACTGATTTTGTTTAAAGGAGGGCCCGTGGATGCAGGTGTGGTATGGGACAGAGTGATGGGGCTACTGCGTCAACCGGATCTGATCCATACACGAACTGTAAATCTGACGCCGTTTCAGGAGATCAAACGAGACTGGCACAGTCTGTCCGTTCATCACCGATCAGGAACAGCAATTCACTTAGTAGGCAATATCCTTGCATTTGTGCCGTTTGGTGTATGGGTTACGTGTATGGTACGCCATTCTTTTTTCGCCGGGATTCATGTGCTGTTTCTATCCTTTCTACTTAGCTTGGGATATGAAGTGACACAGCTGCTGACGGGAATGGGTATCTTTGATGTGGATGATCTCATGCTGAATTCACTTGGCGGAATGATCGGATATCTGGTGTATACGGTGTTGTTGGTTATGAACAAGCTATTTACAGGGTTGAAATCAAGAGTGGCTGCAAATAACTAGGTGATTGGCGATGAAACCACTAGGAGAGTAACTGTGAGAAGAGATCCAAGTCTCACTTCATGATTAAGGAGAGATTACATTGATTATTATGGCTGTGCTGTTGATTAGTACAGGGCTTATGTTTCTGGTATATCCGCAGAGTACAGCAGGTGCTGCAGACCAGCAAATAAAGAACCGTCGATCTGCGGCAAGGTGGGTTGGAGCAGCTTTGATCGTCATGTCGTGTTTCTTTCTGTTGATGGGCACGATGCAACTGTTCGATGAATCTTCACATTATATTGGGCATTAAGCGAATCTCCCTGTGAACGCACTGTTTGTAGCGTTGCGTGAGGGAGAGTTTTTTTATAGAGATATGGAGGTGAGTGCTTTAAAAACATGGGAAATATGAAAACCTTAACTCTACCCTGTAGACTTCAGAGATCTGTCCCCCTCACGGCGCTAACGATCATGACAGACCTTATTTGGCTGATTTTGCCGAGTTACAAATTCTAAAGATCACCAGAAACGCTATTCGGCTCAATTTTAGCTGAAATGGGGATAAAACGAGGGGGATTTACTTAAATAGCGTCTCTACGGATCGTTAGAATTTCAAAAGGCTGTTTTGGAGCGAAATAAGGCTTCTCATGATCGTTAGAGTCGTTAGCATTTTGACTGCCCATTTTGTTGATGTCGATTTCTTAACTGTAGTTCCTTCCTGCGACGGATACAATTTGGATTTGTTCGCCAATACTTGTATGTTCACTATACTCGGAGGAGGGCTCGAATTGATTTTGTTAGCTAGAGAGCTTGCTGGAAGAATGAGAGCATTGATCGCAATCGAAAGTGAGATCGCAGACGCAACACATAGACAAGAAGAGGAACAGGCCATACGAGAGTTGGAAGAGAAAAGGTCCACACAGATTCGCAGCTTCACACGCGATGAATTATTAGTCATCAAAACGGTAATGAATGTTGGCCGATGCGAAAGAGGTTATCGTTATTATGCCAACTCAGAGCATTCAGATTATTACGAGATCATTCACCTGCCTATTGAGTTGAATGAGCATGAGCTGATGCAGAAGTATTCATATTATCTGGTACATAAAACGGAACGCGAGCTTGCAGATAGAATTGAGTATTATACGGCTGTTTCTGAACAACTGAAGGAAGGCATGGATATTTTGAAAATCTAGGAGGTAGATCGGATGATAATGAAAATTTCGTATTACACCCCTGACGGTTTCTATTATTATGTCCCTGACCAGCATGCAGAGCAGATCGAAGCGTGGAGAATTGAATTTTCTGATTTTCTGCAAAGCATTGAAGGTAAACATCCGTTCACTCAATATATGGAATCGATTAATTTCGATGATGAATTGGAATATGGGGTGTTTATTCGCAGTTACGGCGGGGATGACTTTATGGATTGGATCAACGTGGAAAAGTTAAAATGTAGGGGGATCTATCGTATTCCTGCACCACCAGACGATTCCAAGGTAGGAATCAGGATCGATTTTTGATCAGACGGTAGTCTCAAAATCAAAAGCCCCGCCTCATCGTGCAGTCTGCACATGAGGCGGGGCTTTGTTATATCATTTTATCCCATAAAAGATGAAGGGGATTACGCTTTTTTCATCATTTGACGCAGTACCGTTTGCAGGATACCACCGTTGTGATAGTAATCCACATCAACCATGCTGTCCAGACGAGCGATAACAGGGAAGTCGAACTGTGTACCGTCTTCACGAGTTACGGTTACTTTCAATTCTTGACCTGGTTTCACATCGTTGCTCAGACCTGTGATGTCAAACGTCTCACGTCCGTTCAGGCCGAGGCTGGACCAGCCATGACCTTCCTGGAATTGCAATGGCATAACGCCCATGCCGACCAAGTTACTGCGGTGAATCCGCTCGAAGCTTTCCGCGATAACCGCTTTGACGCCGAGCAGGAACGTACCTTTGGCTGCCCAGTCACGGGAGCTTCCTGTACCATACTCTTTACCTGCGATAACGATCAGGTTCTGTCCTTCAGCCTGATACTTCATGGAAGCATCGTAGATGGACATTTCTTCGTCTGTTGGCAAGTATTTCGTAATACCGCCCTCAGTACCTGGAGCTACCTGGTTACGAATACGGATGTTGGCGAACGTACCACGCATCATGACTTCATGGTTACCGCGGCGTGAACCGTAGGAGTTGAAGTCTTTGCGTTCTACACCATGCTCTTTCAGATACAAACCGGCTGGACTGGACGGAGCAATGTTACCTGCTGGTGAGATATGGTCCGTTGTTACGGAGTCACCCAGCAATGCCATTACACGTGCAGCGCGGATATCCGAGATATCGTTCAGCTTGTCACCAAGTTCTTGGAAGAATGGTGGGTTCTGGATGTATGTGGAGTTCGGATCCCACTCATACAGTTCGCCTTCCGGTACAGCAATTTGGTTCCAACGTTCATTGGCAGTAAATACGTTCTCGTACTTGTTGCGGAACATCTGTGCATTCAAGGAGCTTGCGATCGCATCCTTGATCTCTTCGGAGCTAGGCCAGATGTCTTTCAGGAATACAGGTTGATTATTTTGGTCGTGACCGATTGGATCGGTTTCGAAGTCAATATCCACTGTACCTGCCAGTGCGTAAGCAACAACCAGCGGTGGAGAAGCCAGATAGTTGGCTTTTACTTGAGCGTGTACACGGCCTTCGAAGTTACGGTTACCGGACAATACAGCCGCTACAGTCATATCGTTGGCAGCAATCGCTTCGCTTACTTCATCCGGCAGTGGACCGGAGTTACCGATACATGTTGCACAGCCGTAACCGGCAACGTTGAATCCGAGTTGGTCGAGATAAGGGATCAGACCGGCTTTTTCCAGATACTCGGTAACGACGAGTGAACCTGGAGTCAAGCTGCTTTTCACATATCCTGGTTTAGTCAAGCCAAGTTCAACTGCTTTTTTCGCCAGCAAACCTGCGCCGACCATAACGCTAGGGTTGGATGTATTCGTACAGCTTGTGATCGCCGCGATCACTACAGCTCCAGCTTTCAGTTCACTTGTAGAACCGTCAGGATGCTTCAAAGGCACTTTTTGTTCAATCTTCTCATCGCTCAGTCCATATCCGCCTTTGTCGACAGGTGTACGGATGATGCTGTTGAAGCTTTCTTTCATTTGAGTCAGCTCGATACGGTCTTGTGGACGTTTAGGTCCTGCAAGGCTCGGTACAACGGAGCCGAGATCCAGCTCAATAACATCAGTGAACTCCGGATCAACGGTGCTGGAAGTACGGAACATGCCTTGAGCTTTGTAATAAGCTTCAACCAGTTCTACTTGCTCGTCGGAACGTCCTGTGCTGCGCAGGTAGTTCAGCGTTTCGCTGTCTACTGGGAAGAAACCGATCGTTGCGCCGTATTCCGGTGCCATGTTGGCAACTGTTGCACGGTCAGCAAGGCCGATGTTGGCAAGACCCGGTCCGTAGAACTCAACGAATTTGCCGACAACGCCTTTTTTACGAAGCATTTGGGTAACGGTGAGCGCGAGGTCAGTTGCTGTTGCGCCTTCGCTCAGGCTGCCTGTCAATTTGAAACCGATAACGTCTGGTGTTACAAAATAAAGCGGTTGGCCCAGCATACCTGCTTCGGCCTCGATACCACCTACACCCCAGCCGACAACGCCGAGACCGTTGATCATAGTGGTATGGGAGTCTGTACCTACGAGGGAATCCGGGAATACAACCGTTTCGCCATCAACCGTTTTGGTTGCAGCCACGGAAGCAAGGTACTCCAAGTTAACCTGGTGAACGATCCCTGTGGATGGTGGAACAGCACGGAAGTTGTTGAATGCTGTTTGTGCCCAGCGCAAGAAGCGGTAACGCTCTTCGTTACGCTCGAATTCAACTTTGATGTTGTAATCCAGTGCATCACTGGTTCCGAAAGCATCAACCATAACGGAGTGGTCAATAACGAGATCAACAGGAACGAGCGGGTTGATTTGTTTTGGGTCGCCGCCTGCTTTTTTCACGGTGTCACGCATTGCTGCAAGGTCAACAACAACCGGTACACCCGTGAAATCCTGCAATACGATCCGCGCAGGGATAAACGGGATTTCCTTATTATTATCACGGCCTTCTGCCCAGCCGGTCAGTTGTTTAACGTGTTCTTCGGTGATGGCACGTCCGTCGAATTGACGAATCGCTGCTTCAAGCAGCACTTTAATCGAGAAGGGAAGCTTGGAAAGGTCGCCGTGGCCGCCTTCCTGAAGAGCATCAAGACTGTAGTAGCGGTAAGACTTGCCTCCAACCTCAAGCGTACGAGCGGCGGAGAAATGGTTCTTGGCTGACATACATGTACCTCCTTAAAATGTGTCGGTGAGATGAAGAAAACGTTCATTGCTAAATGAAGAACAGGCCTTCACCGTTCCGTGTTCTTGTTCGATGGTTTCATCAGATGAAACATAATTTCAAAATCATAACTTTAGTTCTAAGTATACCGTTTTCACATCCGTACGTAAAGGGCTTTTTGCCTGTGCAAGCAAGCGTTTCAACAGATGAAGGCGTTTTCTGGATTCTGGTGTGAATGTGGGTGATATTGATCTTTTCAGGTCACATATTTAGGCACGTCATCTGACTGTGTACATACAAACTAGGTCCCCTTCATATGAATAATAGGAGTTCACTGTATCGATTGAGCAGTGAGAGTGTTCGTCGGCTTAGCGAATTGCATTTATCCAAAATACGGGTGATCCAGATCCGAACTCATGCCAAAGGGGGACACAAGCTTGGAACGCGAATGGAAGAGTGCCTTATACACGTACGTCAACCAGTACAATCGCTGTGAGATCGATTACCGTCCACAGACGAGTGAACGGATCGTCACCGATCCCGAATTTGTGATGGAACGGGGAGAACGCATGGCAAGGCTGGATGAATGGTATCGCAAACGGCGCGCTGTACCTCTTCGCAGCGAGACCAGCGCCAAGCTTGTGCGTACACTCATTGATGGATCTGAAGAAGCGGTGGCGGAAGTGCAACTGTACAGCAGGCTGTTCTATGAGAAGAGTGGCATCACCCACCGGGAAGATCGGATTGAACGGGAGCGATTAACTTTTTTGCGTGAAAATGGGCATTGGATTATAGCGCGTGTGGAACGAGAAGTGCCGGAGCGCCGTCCAGCGGGGGAAGGGCGTCCTTATCAACAAGCCGATTTTGTACAGGCGGTGAATCGGCCGCTTCTGAATCGGGAAGTATTGGGTCAAGGCAGAAGTGCCAAAAGGCATATTTATCGCCGGGATCTGGCTGTAGCCTACGCAGATCGATGGTGGAATGCAGGTAATCCGGCATATGAAGAATTTGATGTGGACTGCACGAATTACGTGTCCCAGTGTCTCTTTGCAGGGGAAGCACCCATCCACTATACTGGTAGAAGAGAAGCGGGCTGGTGGTATAAAGGGTATGTGAACGGCGCGGAAATGTGGAGTTACAGCTGGGCTGTATCCAACAGTCTGGCAAGATATCTGTCGGGCAGCAGCTGGGGGCTGACGGCCACCGAGGTGGATCGTCCTGAGCAGCTGATGCTTGGTGACGTTATTTTCTACGATTGGGATGGCGATGGAAGATTCCAGCACAGCACGGTGGTCACCGCTTTTGACGCGGGGGGCATGCCGCTGGTAAATGCACATACGGTGAGCAGTCGCCATCGTTACTGGGATTACCGGGATTCCTATGCCTGGACGGAGCGGACGGTATATCGACTTTTTCATATCGCGGACGAATTTTAACAGGGAAAGATTTGCGAGATTCGGTGACGCAGACAGCCCGTTCCGTGTAAAATAAGAACAGAGACCGGAAGCAGCAGGGCAATAGCCTGTAACGGCTGCGCAGATAGCATCACGTACAGATATAATCGGAGGTTACGCATGAGTATGGATAAATTAAAAGTAGGCGTCGTATACGGCGGAAAATCAGGCGAGCACGAAGTATCGCTGCAAACGGCGTTTGCTGTAACAAATGCATTTGATTACGAGAAGTATGAACTGGTTCCTTTTTATATCTCCAAGCAGGGGACGTGGAAAAAAGGAGCCGTGATGAATGCACCTTTTGCACGTATTGAAGATCTGAAACTGGAAAACTTCGCGGGCGGCACACAGGACGCGCTGAATGCATTATTCGCACGTTTATACGGCGGAGCGGAAGCACTGGACATTATGTTCCCGTTGCTGCACGGCACGTTTGGTGAAGACGGCACGATCCAGGGGATGTTTGAGATGGCGGATATGCCGTATGTTGGCGCAGGGGTGCTGGCTTCGGCAGGCGGCATGGACAAAGTAGTTATGAAAAAACTGTTTGCTCAAGCCGGGATTGACCAGTGTGCCTTCACGTATTTTAACGCAACACAATGGAAACAGACTGAACACGAAATGATCGTACAGGTTGAAGATCAGCTGGGTTATCCTTGCTTCATTAAACCAGCCAACCTTGGTTCCAGTGTAGGTATTTCCAAAGCGCGTAACCGCGATGAACTGAAAACAGCGATTGAGTTTGCACTCCGGTATGATACCAAAGTAGTCATTGAGGAATTTGTGGAAGCACGCGAAGTTGAAGTTAGTGTTCTTGGAAATGATGAACCGATGGCTTCGGTTCCAGGCGAGATTGTATCCTCTGGTGAGTATTACGATTATGCAGCCAAATACATCGATGGTCAGTCTCAGATGTTGATTCCTGCACCGCTCGACCCTGAGGCAGCAGACCGTATTCGTGAAGCGGCTTTGCAAGCGTTCCGTGCTATTGAGGGTAACGGAATCTCCCGCGCAGATTTCTTCATTCGCAAATCGGATGACGCACTGCTAATTAACGAAGTGAACACGATGCCTGGCTTCACCCCGTACAGCATGTACCCGCTCTTGTGGCGCGAGACAGGTGTGTCGTATGCCGAATTGCTGGATCGCATGATCGAACTGGGACTGGAGCGGTATAACCGTAAACAGGCACTGAATTACGAAAACGGCGTTTAGGCATAGCCTGGACGATCCGCTATCCAAGCTAGATTTCCACTATCAGGAGATTGGGAGGAATGTGCATGGGATTTCAGACAGAGTTTAATTCCGTATGTAAATTCAAAAGCGAGCAAGAGTTATTTGAACTGCTGGAATACGGTCGCGGCAAAATGGTCAAACAAGGCTTCCGGGTGTTTCCTACCGGGCAAAAGGTCATTGCCTACACTCCGGACAATGTAGCAGTCGCGATTGTGAAAATTGTGGCTTCCATTGCGGAGATCAATTTTCAGAATCAAGAAGTAACGGAAGTAGAGATGCAGCTTATTCGCAAGCTGACCGAGGAAGAATCACGGGTCCAGACGGCGCTTGCTGATGAGATGTTCTTTGGAGAACAGGCGCAGGAATAGAGCCTATTGATAGGGCTATCACTGGAGTTTAGCTTTACGGGTAACTTCTTTCACAGAGCGGCTGGACGGTTTTACAATCATGCGATTACGCTCCCTTGTTTAGGGTAAAACTTGGTTATATACCATGTCGGCTTAGCTTCGCGGCTGTCTTCTGTCGTGTAAGTCTGTCCGTCCTAAACAGAGAGGAAGAAATTCATGCTTGTACGTTTCGGTTACGTGGCGATGTCGGTGCTGGTGGAGAATGCTTCGCCTTCCCGGACGATGACGATGGCCAGTTTTAATAAAATCGGAGACAGGGAAGCGGCTATTCGCAAGCTGGAACGCATTGCAGCCGAGAACCTGCATAATACCTTACGTTTGCTCCGGCACAACAAAGGAAGTCATATTCATGTATATCGCTTTTCTTCGAAATTAATTCCACTGGCTACCCATGAAGATTTGAGTGATTGGGACCCTTTTCCGGCACTGAAACCGGATTTCCAAGCGATTGGTGATTTCGTGAAGGAAAATCAGATGCGCGTATCCTTTCATCCGGATCATTTTACCGTGCTGAGTACCCCTCGCGAAGAGGTGCTGCGTAACTCGATGAAGGATCTTCGTCATCATGTCCGAATGCTGGACGCCATGGGCCTCAATGCGACAGCCAAGAACAATATTCATATTGGTGGTGCATATGGGGACAAGCCTTCAGCGGCACGGCGTTTTGAAGAAAATTTTTGGAAGCTGGACCGGGATATTCAGGAGCGGCTGACGCTTGAAAATGATGACAAAACGTTTAATTCACCTGAGACACTTGCGGTATGTCAGAACATTGGGTTGCCGATGGTACTGGATATTCATCACCAGTGGGTGAACAACGAAGGCGAGCAGCCATGGGAGCTGTGGCCGGATATTTTAAAAACCTGGCAGTTACCGCTCGCACAAGCCGATGCACCGCCAGATCGACCATTAGTTCCAAAAATTCATGTGTCCAGCCCGAAGAGCGAAAAGGACCTTCGCGGACATGCCGATGGGGTGGAAGTCGAGCCACTACTTGATTTTCTTCGTCATATCGCTGCGGATACACCAGCACTTGATGTAATGATCGAGGCAAAACGCAAGGATGAGGCCTTGGTGCAGCTGATGCAAAAACTGGCCTTTTATCAGGATGAAGGCGTTGAATGGGTGGATGAGTCCACGGTACGAATTCATCCGTGAAGCCAAAAGGGGCTTGGACAGCAAGAAACTTTACGAATGCTCAGACGTATACTTCTAACAAGTATTTTTAACTTTTTCGTAGATTGATATAGAAAGTAGAGTGAACGCTTTGAGTGAAAAGGAAAAGGTACCTTATGTCGTGACAAGCAAAAGCTATACTGCCGTTGCTATTAATGCTGCTTCCAAGGCGGGAGAGTGGATCAAGAGCCGTCTGGGTACGGTAAGTGAACTCGGAACGAAGTATTCTCCTCAAGATCTGGTGACGGAAGTGGATAAAGGGGCAGAGCAGATGATTCGCCGTTTGATTCTGACCCATTTTCCAGACCACGCTATTCTGGGGGAAGAAGGAGTCGAGCCAGGACCCGAAGCTTCAGCAAGAGCGCTGAAAGAGGCAGCAGAGGAAGAGTACCTCTGGATTGTTGACCCGGTGGATGGAACGACGAACTTTGTGCACGGATTCCCATTCTATTCGGTGTCCATTGCCCTCGCGCATAAGGGTGAAGTAATTGTGGGTGTTATCTATGATCCTTCCCGTGACGAATTATTTGTTGCGGAAAAAGGAAAAGGAGCCTATGTACACGGAAACCGGATGACAGTATCGGGTGAGGAAACATTGGCACAGAGCCTTGTGGCGGTAGGCTTCCCGGCAGATACCACCTTTGCGCTGCCGCTGAATATGGCTGCTGTCCAGGCCCTTGCTCCGCAGGTGCGCAATCTGCGTGCAGGTGGCTCGGCTGCGATTCATCTGGCTTATGTTGCTGCTGGACGTCTGAGTGCTTACACGGAAGTTGGCCTCAAACCGTGGGATATTGCTGCAGGTGCACTCCTGGTTGCGGAATCCGGCGGTAAAGTGACGGATACGAAGGGAACACCATATACGCTAGCTGTGAATCATATCGTTGCCAGCAATGGCAAGATTCATGATGCGTTGACGGAAGTTTTGAAGGAAGCCAAGGCTACCGGACTGGAGTAAATCATATACCACTATATTGAAGGAGTAAATTACGATGGATGAATCCAAAGAACTGGAACGACGGCTTAGCGACATGCTGACGGAAGGAGACATGGAAGCGTCCGATGATGCTGAAGAGCGTGAACGTCAGCTCATTCCTCCGAAGTACGAGGTGCGTATTCAGACAGAACGAGACCCGATTGTGGAGGAAACGTTAAAGTTTCGTACGATGGCTCGTGAACTGGATGATCGATATGACCGGTATCTGGATCGTGCTGCTGGGCAGGAAACCAAGTCAAATGGCGAACCAACGTCAAGTCAGCGTGCAGATCAAGATCAAGTTAGGGATTCAGATTCGGACAGCGAAGCGTAACATACAGGAAACATATGACCATTAATGGGCATACCATCATAAGTATACACATTATCAATAGAATTGCTCCCATCAATAGAGTCAGATTCTAACAATAATAGACTTCCCTGCAAAGGGAAGTCTATTATTTTGCGTGCACATTTAGGCAAGAGGACAAAGCTATATTTGAAGTGATAGAATAGAGGTACACAAGCATATGTCATCGGAACGACGGATGTACTATATAAACGTGTAAATGTAGATTTGACTAAGGGAGTGTCATAAGAATGAAGCGTAAACGTATTTGGAAAAACACCGCCGCAGGCCTGAGCGCAAGCATGCTGGCAGGTATGTTGTTGCTCACACCGTCCGCCTTACCGGCACATGCTGCTGATGCCAAAACGGGCGTATTACCTGTGGCTTCAAATGAAGCATCACTTACAACAACAAAGAAAGATGCCGCCGCTGTAACCAAAGAATTCCGGATCGTTACATTGGGTGACTCCATTACTGTAGGATATGAGCCGAAGATGACCACATTGCCTTATGGTTACGTTGAGCGTTTGCAGGAACAGGGCTTGCTCCATGGGCGTACACAAGTAGATAACTTCGGCATCGCTGGACTCAAAACGAGCGGTTTGAAGACCTTTACGGATGCGATCAAGGAAGGTAAGACGCTGACTTCCGAAGCAATTCAGCCGAATCTGCCTGATCCGCGAGCAGGACAGATTGGGGCAAACACAACCGCGATTCGCGAAAGCATTGCACAGGCTAATCTCGTAGCGATGACGATTGGCGGCAATGATGTATCGGAGCTTCTGGGCACAGCAAACACCATGAGCGACCAAGAGTTGCAAGAGAAAGTGAAAGAATTGCTGTCAATGTATACAACCAATGTTACTGCGATCATTAATAATATTCATGAGATTAATCCATCTGCCCGGATTGTTATTGCTGACCAGTACCAGCCGATGCCAGCAGTAGCAGGCAAAGAGCTGTATGCCAAGTTGATGCAGGCTTCTCAGGGCTTCACACAAACGATTGATGGCATTGCTGCTCAGTTCACAGCTCAGGGTGCTGATGTGAAAGTGGCTCATGTAGCCAAAGATTTTGTTGGCGGTGAAGGCACAATGACACATATGATCAAAAATCGGGATTTCCACCCGAATCAGCTTGGATATGCTGCTATTGCTGAAGAATTTGCAAAAACCATTTGGGGTGACTACACGAAACTGACCGCGCCAGATGCAGGCCAGCCAATGAACATCATCGTAAGTGGCAAGACGCTGAGCACACCGTATAAACCAGTCATTCGTAACGGCAAAAACTTCGTCGCGATCCAGGATATCGTGAATGCAGTGGGTGCCAAAACCGTTTGGGATAACAAAACGTCAACTGCAACCATTACCTACGGTGACCGCACAGTAGCTGTGAAGATTGGAGCGAATGCCGTGAAAGTGAACGGTGCATCCGTTGCAGTGGACACTCCGGCCTTCCTGAACAAAGTAGGCAAGGAAGCCAAAACGTATGTACCTGTGGCCATGGTAGCCGAAGGTCTTGGTTTTGACGTGCAGTATATCGCGAAGCTCAAGACGGTATTTGTGAATCCGTAAGGCTTTTAAGAGAGCACTCCTATGAATGAACATTCAGGAATTGAATATGTAAGATTCAACGTGCGAGATTGAATGTTTAAAAATGAATGTGTGAGAAGTGATTTTACCCTAAAGGTAGGATGGAGTGGCGAGGCAGGACTTGTTCCTGACTCGTCACTTTTTTCGGTGTTTTTTAGTGGATTAGATTAGTGAAATCATTAGGAGATTCAAGAAATGATGTTAGTCTTGAGAATTCAGGGGGAAGTGTAATTCTAACGGTCAGGAGAAGCCTTATTTGGCTTGAAATAAGACTTTTGAAATTCTAACGATCCGTAGAGACGTTATTTAGAGAAATCTCTAAGGTTTAACCCTTTTTCACATGGAAATGACCCAAATAGCGTCACGGGTGATCGTTAGATTTTGAAACCACGTCAAAATGGCCAAATAAGGTCTGTGGTGATCGTTAGAGATCCAAGAGACAATAAGAGCACTGCAAGAGCGTTCAAGATCACAGCAAGAGTAATATATCCATAGCATTTCTCCGAAATCGTGTCTCGCAACAAAGTAAAGTGATGAATACATCGACTTTCCCCTGAATCTCTTCGTTTTTCGAGTAACCTAAATGCCCGCACATCTATGGTCCGATATCGCCCCCTGAGGAACACGAATCTCCAACAAACAGCCACATCCGCTCCCAAGTAACACAACAGTCCAGCCCAAAGCTATATCGCCTTCCCCACTGAGGAACGAACCTCTCCTAGCATTAAAAGTCACCCTCACCCTGCAAGCTAACCAAGGTTGCAACGCAGGTAACTTGTTCCGCTAAAAAGTGTTATAGTCACCTACCTTGATGCTTGTATACCTGCTAAGATGACTCCGTAGGTTGCATAAATATGACTTGTCATCCGACCATGGATGTGTAAATATGAAAATAACTTACAAGTACGCTGCGTGTACTACCCAATTCAGACCCTTATCAGCTTCATCGTAGGCCGGTATCCCTCTAAACCAGCAACCCTTCGCCAAGCAAAGGAGCGCTCCTGAATGAGTAAATTTAAAAACGCTTTCACCACACTACCCATTCACCACAAAACGATGTTACTGATCGGTTTTTTGATGCTGATCAGCTTTGCTTTCTACGTATCTGTCATGCAGTACGTGTTAAATATTTATGACCGCCAGATCTATGAGAAGTCATCACAGGTGCTCAATATGTCATCGGTTGGCATCGAGAACAAGCTCCGCGAGTTATCCAATCTGTCCTTCAAAGTGATGTCGGATGAGCCGCTGCAACAGTATCTGCTGCAACTGGAGAAGGCGGAGACCGGATACGAGCGGAACAGTCTTCGTAAAAAAGTGACAAACCGACTTGTTGCCTATGCGGGTTCCGAGAAATACGTGTACTCCATGATGTTTATCGACAACGATAACAATGTCATGGCCGCAGGTAATCGGGAAGGCATCTCAGAGGCGAAGCAACAGGAACTAATTTCGCTCGGTGAGCAATATGCAGGTTCCAACGTATGGCTGGCAAGTGGGGACCAACAGGCGAGGTTGCTGTCGGTCAGACAGGTGAAGTCCTTTACGGGCGGAGCATTTACGCTGGAAAAATTGGGTACCCTGATTATTCGTGTGCGGCTGGATCGTATCGTCCAGGATCAGATGCAGGAACCAGCGGAGGACTCGCAGTTGCTCATTGTTGACGGGACAGAGGTCATCTATCCGACCGAATCAACGGTCAGCAGGTCCGAAATCGCAGCAGAGCTGAAGCGGACGCAGCCTTACGGAATCACCACGTTAGAGCAGGGCAAATTTTTTGTTGCGAGAGCTCACTCCTCGTATACCAGCTGGAATTACTTATATACTACGCCATTTGATCAGATGTTCAAGCAGATTCAGTTTGTCAAACAGCTCGTCATGGCCATTTTTATTATGATCTTTCTGGTGGCTCTTGTGATTGGAGCCAAATTCTCGCGCAGTATCACCCATCCGATTGCCCAATTAATTAAGAAAATGCGTAATATTGAAAAAGGGGACCTGGATAAACTGGAAGAAGCCGCTCTTGGCAGCGTTCCCGTATCTCCGCAGAATGAAGTGGGATTGCTGCATCGAACCTTCAAGATGATGCTGCAGCGGATTCGAGAGCTGATTGATGAAAATTATGCAAAGCAGCTTGTTATTCGCGAGACAGAATTGAAAGCGCTTCAAGCACAGATCAATCCACACTTTTTGTATAACACGCTCGAATCCATTAACTGGCTTGCCAAAGTGCAGAAACAGCATCAAATCTCCGAGATGGTCGAAGCGCTTGGCTTCCTTCTGCGCAGCTCGGTCAATATGTCCGAGAAATGGATTACGCTGGAACGGGAGCTGGACATCGTGCGCAGCTACGTTACCATTCAGCGTACCCGGTTCGAGGAAAGACTAGACTTTGACATGCATATTGCGCCTGAGGTTGGAACTGCTCGAATTCCCAAATTAACATTACAGCCGCTTGTAGAGAATGCCATTCATTATGCACTTGAGCCGAGCATCGAGCCTTGTCAGATTCGAATCCGTGCCAGAGCAGAAGGGGAGCATATTCGGATTGAGGTGGAGG
This sequence comes from Paenibacillus sp. 4624, assembly GCF_050435065.1. Taxonomy (NCBI): domain Bacteria; kingdom Bacillati; phylum Bacillota; class Bacilli; order Caryophanales; family Paenibacillaceae; genus Paenibacillus; species Paenibacillus sp. 4624. The sequence goes on along the minus strand of NZ_JBNDJR010000018.1, from coordinate 40,221 downwards.
ATAACGGGCCGGGCATGACCTCCGAATTTATGGAACGTTTACAGGAAGGGCAGATTCAGACCAGAGGACAGGGCATAGGGCTTACGAATATTCAGGAACGTCTAAGGCTGACCTTTGGCGATGTAGGCACCATGAGCATAAACAGCAAGCCTGGATCAGGAACTGTAGTATCGATCAGCATACCTTGGATCAGAGAGGACGATGACGATGTACAAAGTGATGCTCGTAGATGATGAACGTGTCATACTGGAGGGGATTTCTCAGGTGGTTGACTGGGCGGCCGCAGGGACAGAACTTGTGGATACGGCCAGAAACGGAGTGGAAGCACTGGGGAAAATCGAAAGTGCCAAACCCGATATCATCATTACCGATATTTCCATGCCGGGTCTAGATGGTCTGGGTCTGATCGAGAAGGCTTCCGAAGCTTATCCGGCGGTACGATTTATCATGTTGTCTGGCTACAAGGAGTTTGAGTATGCCCGCAAGGCGATGCAATATGGGGTGAAGCATTATCTGCTGAAACCTTGCAACGAGAATCAGATTCATGATGCCTTGGTTGAGCTTTTGCAGGAGCGTCAGGATGCGCAGGTGAAAGAACATGTTGCGGGAGAGATCAAGCAACGTTTGCAGCGAGTACTTCCCCATGTGAAGGAACAGTTTCTGCTGGAGTTCATGACCAACCGTACATATGGACCGATGGATCTGGAATATTATCAGGATCTATTCAATCTGGAGCTGCAGCAGAAAAGCGTTCGGTTACTGCTGGTTCGGATTGTGGAAGAGCATGATTACAGTCATTTGTTTGCGATCAAAAATATAGCGGCTGACATGCTTCCTGATGTTCTGTTAAGCACAACCATTGAAGGCAAGCTCCTGATTGTCCTGGCAGAACCAGCGGATGTGCATATGTTGCAGGAGCGAATTGAAGCGGTTCGCCAGACATTTACCCGTCTGTACAGATTAGAGCTGACGGCTGCGCTCAGTGAAGCGGACCATATGACCCAGTCCCGGCGGTTGTTCCGCGAAGTGATGCAGTACTTGAATCATCGCTTTTTCATTGGGGAGGGCAAACTTATAACCAAGAATGATGTGGTGCTGGCAGGGGAATGTGACGGTGTGAATGTAGAGCAGGATGCTGATCAGCTGTGCCAGTTAATTAAATCGGGCAATACGGAGGGAGTTGCCGCCGAGGTACATCGTCTGTTCGAGCAACTGGCAGATCAGAAGCTGGATATTGAGGTGACACGCGCCTATGTAGTGCAGTTATATTCTGCCATGATTCAAGTCTGCCCGCCAGAGGAGGCAACCGATTTCACGCAGCGGATGGCGGAACTGACGCATATGGATACGTTAGCTGATTTGAATACATTTGTAGCAGACAGTGCCACCCGTTTAACTGCGGGTTATTATAAAAATTACATCAGTCGTCAATCATCGGCAGTGGAGAAAATGATGGACATCGTAGACCGTCACTATGGTGAGGCTGACCTTTCCTTGAGTGGAGTGGCGCATCAGATGTTGTATATGAATCCAGACTACCTCGGCAAAATTTTCAAAAAAGTCACCGGCGAAAATTTCTCTAATTACGTCAATCGTCTACGCATTGAACGGGCGTGTGAACATATCCGCAGGGGCGGAGATGTGAAGGTGTTCGAGCTGGCCGAATTGTTCGGTTTTGGAGGTAACTCGCAATATTTCAGTCAGGTGTTTAAAAAATGGACCGGGATGACACCGACTGAATACCGCAGATTCGGCATCTAAGAGGGAATTAGCAATGCAATGCAAAGCGATGTCATGTCATATCTTAAGAGGGGGATAACCGACGCTTGCAGCGTCAGGGATGTCCTCCTCTGTTTTTTGAACCAACAAGACGGTTTTGTGTATTCAACTTGGATCGTACTTTTGCGAAAATGACAATATCAAGTTCGTGAAAGCGTTATCAGTGTCTCGTTAACAAGATGGAGATAACCCGTTCACAATACCATATCAGTATAAAAAGGGGAGATTGGCATGGTGAAAAAGGCAATATTCCTGATGATGGCTGCGTTACTTGTATTTACAGCAGCGTGTAGCTCAGGCGGAGGCGGCGAACAAGGATCTGGGAGCAAAGATGAATCAGTGAATCTGCGAATTGCCTGGTGGGGCTCGGATACACGTCATGAATATACACAGAAGGTCATCGACCTGTATAAAACCAAAAATCCAAACGTCAAAATTGATGTGGAATATGCTTCTTTTGATGACTACTGGAAAAAGCTTGCCCCGCAAGCCGCAGCCAACCAGCTGCCTGACATTATTCAGATGGATATTTCCTACATCAGCCAATATGCACAGAACGGTCAGCTTGAAGATCTCGCACCGTATCTGGGCAATCAGATCAAGGTGGATGATGTGGCCGAGAATGTCATCAGTACAGGTGTTATTAACGGCAAACAGTACGGTGTACCTGCTGGGGTTAACGTACTTGGTTTCCAATATGATCCTGCGTTGCTCAAGAAAGCTGGCGTAGATGCCATGCCGGAAAATCTGACATGGGAATCCTACGAAGCGCTTGGCAAACAAGCAGCAGAGAAGGGACTGTATCTGGATGGCGGTGTAGCGCCAGATATCTTCTTCCACTATTTCCTGCGTACCAAAGGCAAATCGCTCTACAACCCGGAAGGAACCGGGCTTGGTTATGATGACGATGCCCTGTTCGTAGAGTTTTTCGGATTAATGCAACGGATGATCGAGCAGAAGGCTGCGCCTTCACCGGATGTAGCTAACCAAACGAAAGGTATCATTGAAGAGTCGGATCTGGTCAAAGAAAAAGGCATTGGCGTATGGCAATGGTCGAACCAGTTCGTCGCTTTGCAACAGGTCGCTAACCGTCCGCTTGCGATTGCCCCAATGCCAGGGCCCGATATGGAAAAAGGACTTTACATGCAGCCAAGTATGTACTGGGGTGTAACGTCCAACTCCAAGGTGAAGGAAGAAGCAGCAAAGTTCATTGACTTCTGGGTGAATGACGAAGAGGCGAACAAACTGATCAAAGGGGAGCGCGGTGTACCGATCTCCGGGAAAATCAAAGAGGCTATTGCTCCTGAACTGAGTGATGCAACGAAACAGGTATTTGAATTCGTGGCATCGATGGAGCCAAAAGCTTCTCCAATGAGCCCACCACCACCGGTTGGATCACCGGAGGTCATTTCCTCACTCGCTGATGTAGTGGAGGAGCTGAACTTTGGCAAGATTACTGCCGAACAGGCGGCACAGACGTTCCGCAAAAATGCAGAATCCGTGCTTGCCAACAATAAATAACAATTGAATGATGCCTTGCTCGTCCCGCATGCAGGGATAGACGGGAACCAGGCTGCTCGCTGACGGCGAGGGCCTTTCACCGTCCTATCTGTAACATGAAGACGGGAGCAAGCTGATCCATAAAGGAGGTACGTTCCACTTGAGGCAGTATTCTTCATTGCGCAGAAACTTGACGGGATATGCTTTTATCAGCCCATTTATTATTGGTTTTCTTGGATTTACGCTCATCCCGATGTTCGTTTCCCTCTACATGTCGTTTACAAGTTATAACCTGTTCACCTCTCCAAAATGGATTGGGATGGACAACTATACCAAGATGTTTTTTGATGATCCAAAATACTGGAATTCGGTTAAGGTTACGTTTCTCTATGTATTCATCGGGGTGCCGTTAAGGCTGATCTTTGCCCTCTTTGTCGCGATGATTCTGAATACGGGTTCTCGTATGGTGGGAACGTATCGTACATTGTACTATCTGCCTTCCATCATCGGCGGCAGCGTGGCCGTATCCATTATGTGGCGTAACCTGTTCAGCAATGAAGGTGTCATTAACAGTGCGATGACCGCGATCGGCATTGGGCCGATCAGTTGGTTTGGCGATCCGGATGCGGCGCTTGTCATGCTGATTTCCCTATCGGTATGGCAATTCGGTTCATCGATGCTGATCTTTCTGGCAGGGCTCAAAAACATCTCCCCCGAGATGTATGAGGCTGCAGGTGTGGATGGCGCAAATCCGGTTCGAAAATTTTTCAGCATTACGCTGCCCTTGCTCAGCCCAATCGTACTGTTCAATCTCATTATGCAGACGATCGGTGCATTTATGACCTTTGTGCCTGCCTACATCATCTCCAAAGGAGAGGGCGGCCCGATGGACGGTACGATGCTGTACTCGTTATATCTGTTCCGTCAGGCATTTATGTTTAACAACATGGGTTATGCTTCTGCGATGGCTTGGGTGATGTTGATCATGATTGGTGTGCTTACAGCGGCTGTGTTCCTGACATCTAAGTTCTGGGTGTTCTACGAATCTGAAGGAGGGAAGTAATCATGGTGTGGAGAAATGTAAAATGGCCAATCTATCATCTGTTCGTTGCCGCACTTGCCCTTCTGATGCTCTACCCGGTGCTGTGGATGTTATTCAGTTCTTTCAAGGAGAGCCGCACGATTTTTGTAACGGCAGAGAGCCTGTTTCCGACCGAATGGATCTGGTCGAACTATGTGGATGGCTGGAAGGGAACGGCTGGACGGCCGTTTATGGACTATATCACCAATTCACTGATCATTGTGGTGATCTCTACCATTGGGGCAGTGCTGTCATCGTCACTGATCGCGTTTGGTTTTGCCAGATTGAATTTTAAAGGACGTACCTTCTGGTTCTCTCTGATGATGCTTACGCTGATGCTGCCGCATGACGTCGTACTGGTTCCGCAGTATATTATCTTTACCAAGCTGGGCTGGCTGAACACGATTCTGCCTATTGTTGTGCCTACCTTCTTCGGGATGCCGTTTTTTATCTTCCTGATGGTGCAGTTTATTCGCACGATTCCTAAAGAGCTGGATGAAGCCGCAACGATTGATGGATGTAACAAGTTTAGGCTGTATATTCAGATCATCATGCCCCTGATCAAATCTTCGCTGGCGACAGCGGCAATCTTCTCCTTTTACTGGAGATGGGAAGACTTGCTCGGACCCGTGCTGTATCTGAACTCGCCTGACAAGTATACGGTATCCATGGCGCTTAAAATGTTCCTCGATAGTGAATCTGCCTCCAACTGGGGGGCGATGTTCGCGATGTCGATTGTCAGTCTGGTGCCGGTTGTGGCTGTATTCTTCATCTTCCAGAAGCAGATTGTGCAAGGCATGAGCACGAGTGGTTTGAAGGGGTAACGAGGCAAGATCGAAACATTCCAAAACAAGGTCGCATCAAACTAATAATAATACATGGAGGAGAAAATTAGTGGATGCAGCAGAATTGGAAAACGCAGAACATGGAGAACAAGTCGAACAAAAAAGTTCCTCGTGGAAGTTTAGTTTTGGTCCTATCGCTCAAGCTGATCATAGATCAGAAATCTTATCGGCATCCACTTTAGCTATGAGGAAACCCGAAAAGGAAGTTGGCAAAGAAGGCATCCATACGAATGTAGGAAAAGCAGATGGCTATGTGGCTGTTTCGTCAACAACGATATACGATGAGAACAAGGGATTCGGATTCCAGCCAGGTTCGTTGGTATATGAGAAGCAGCGGTATGATGAGCAGGAAACTGAAGGGTTTTCCTCAAAAGGGATTTATTCTCCGCAGGGGCAGACCACGATGTCTGTCCGCTTGCGTTCCAGCTTTTGTATCCCGCTTAAGGCATCATTTATCGTCGATGTGCCCGACGGAACGTATCAGGTGTTACTGATTGCCGGAGATCCGCTCGCGGATACAATCACACGTGTGAAAGCAGGGGAAGGCCGGCTGATGTTACCCACAATTCGCACGGTGGCTGGGCAATACGCAGAAATGCGGTTTGCCGTTGTTGTTCGCGGGGGCAATCTTCGCCTGACCTTCTCAGGTCCTGCACCTCGAATCAATGCACTGGAAATAACGCTGGCAAATCAAACGATGACCGTGTTTCTCGCGGGGGATTCAACGGTAACGGATCAGCCGGAGAGCGGGTACCCGTATTGCGGCTGGGGACAGCTATTGCCTGCACAGTTCAAACATGACGTGGCCGTGGATAACCATGCACAGTCAGGGCGAAGTTCCCGCAGTTTTATTCATGAAGGTCGCTTGGATGCAATTAAGCAGCGATTAAAGCCCCATGACTTTCTGTTTATTCAATTTGGACATAACGATGAGAAGCCTGACCCGGAACGGGGAACGGAGCCTTTCACCACTTATAAGCAGCATCTGAAAAAATATATCGATGCCGCACGCGAGGTTAAGGCGCGTCCGGTGCTGATCACGCCAGTGCATCGCCGATACTTTGCGGAAGATGGCACATTGACCGATACACACGGCGATTATATTACCGCCGTGCGCGAACTTGCGGCAGATGAAGAGGTGCCGCTAATTGATCTGGCTGAACGCAGCCGCCTGATGTTTGAGCAGGCGGATGAAGAAGGCACCAAGGATGATTTTATGTGGGTGCTGCCCGGCGAATATATCAACTTCCCGACAGGGATGGAAGATAACACACATTTTCAGGAGCGAGGCGCACGCCGCTTGGCAGAGCAGGTGGCTGAAGCTATCCGCGAGCTGCATTTGCAGCCATTGCAGATGTACCTCAGATAAGAGCGAATGTAGCAGTATTTGTTTAGGTCAGGATCTAATTTTTAAGCTACTGAGATCAGATACCGCAGGATTTTAAGTCTTGTGCGTCTTAGCTTAATCAAAAAATTAAAAGTAGAGTTCACTTGAACAGCAACTGTGAAAAGATGAAACGCGAGTCGAGCGAAGCGACGAGCGACAAAAAATGACCCAGCGAAGCGAAGGCCATGTTTTCTTAAAACCAAAAAAGCAAGCGAGGCGGCGAGGGGGGCGGAATCGGGAAAAGGGAGCAGAGCGTCCGCGTTTGGCACGTGATTTCCCCCATGGAGGGGGAATAGAAGAAATCCCGGACCAACAGTGGCCCAAAGCCCGATCCGCCCACCGAGCGTCCGCCCGCGAGCCACAGAGATGGTTTTAACTCACATCACCTTCGCAATGAGATAAAGGAGAGTGTACCATGCAAGACCACACCAGTCTTTCAAGAGCTTCAACCCATGGTCATACGTACTGGGTTATTCCAGACGGTTACATCCCGCCGGATAGCTCAGGCTCGTTGGAAAGCCATGAGAGCATCTGTGTATTGAATACAGGCAGTGAAGATGCAACGCTGGACATCACGATTTATTTTGAAGACCGCGAACCGCTAGAGCATATTCAAGCCGAAGTCCCGGCTAGAAGAACAAAACATATCCGTACTGCATCGCTACGTGCTGGGAAAGAAGCAATCCCCTCTGGTGTACCGTATGCCATCACGGTTTCAAGTGATGTACCCGTCATCATTCAGTACAGCCGCCTGGATACAACCCAGCCGGAACTGGCGTTAATGAGTGTCATGGCGTACCCTTTGGCATAAACGAAGAGAGCTAACTATTGAATATTGTACGGTGTCTTACTCATCTTGCCACGCTAACAAGCACTGACCAAGCACAGAAAGACCTGTAGTCTGCGACAGTTTCGATGCAGATTACAGGTCTTTGCTTATCCATTTACTCCCCATATTTATAGGTACTGGCATTCAGGATTTTCACGTCGACTTCAACTTTGCCGAGATGAATACGAGCAAGGGGTTCTGCCCGCCGGGCAACCTCAGCTCTCCACCAATCGGGATGATGCCGGTAGAGATGCTCTACAAGACCCAATGAATCTATTTTTCGCGCTTTGGTTGTAGTAAACGTCTTACGGATTTGAGCCTCAATCTGCCGGCCGGCCTCCTGTTCCATTACACGAGGAGATCGATAGGAGCCGTGGTCCTCAGCAATCGTACCTTTCACTGAAGTGAACAGATCAAAAGTGACACCGTTGATGCTTTTTCTCGCCTTTATACGCGTTTTGGGTTTGTGAAGAGTCAATGTAAGGTCAGGAGTACTACCATGCTTCCCATAAACGTACAGCGGATATTGGTACACATGGTCATAATTTACGTAACGGGCGCCGTCTGCTTCGGCACCAGAGACTTTCCCCTGACTTTTTCCATTGCTCACGACGTAAAATCCATCCATTCGAATCAGCGGCGGGGTCTCTTCACCGTTATGCCACGTCTGATTTTTAGTGGAAACCGAAGGCAGCAACACCACAGATGCAGGTTCTCTCAGACTATCCAGCAGCTGATGAAGACGAATGGGTTCATACCCGGAATGCTGCCTATACAGCCTCATCGGTTCAAACAACTCAATCGTTTGAGCCGATTGGTTCAGGATCGCGGAAGGAGAGAGTAATGTGGACATATCTTGTTCCGTTGCATAGATCCATGGTGTATATCGCAGCTGTCCGGAATGAAGTAACGTGTTAAAAATATCCTCAAGTCGTCCTTCCAATGCATTTTTGGACAGCACAATGGCTTTCACATGAGTCCACAACGTTTGCTGCTGCGACGTCTCATACAGATTGTTGATCGCCATACTTAACGTTGTGCCGGTGCCTTTTCCGATCCATATCTGACTGCCTTCTCTTGGTGTCGGACCTTCCTGTTTTGCGATGCTGGAAAAATCGATTAACTGGGCGTATGTCGTATATTGATTATCCGCATAATCGATGCCAATGGCTGTAATAAAGTTAATGCTCTGCACTTCCTTGGAATCCCAGCATCCCGTTAGCAGCATGACACAAACCGCAACTATGCTACTTACGCAAGCCCTTCTCATCAAGGTTTTTCCTTATGACGGGTAGAGTCCTGTGTGCGTAATACAGCTGGGCGTTTGGTGCGTGTCATGGAAGGTGGCATGGATACGGCCTGTGTGAAATCTCCCGGAATATACGGTGATACAGGGGAGAGGTAGGATACGCCGTAACACTCCAGAGATACGAGATGGACTAACAAGGCAAACAGGGCAACCATAAATCCGAATAAACCCAAGATCGAAGAAGCGATCAGCATCCCGATACGTATTTGGGATGTAGCCCCTCCAAGAACGGTGTTCACCAGAATGTAGCTGGAGATCACGGAGATCGCTACTGTGACAATAATTGTGGGAGACGTAATTCCGGCACGAATGGCCGCATCCCCGATAATTAAGCCACCAACCACACTGACGGTCTGTCCCAATGCACGCGGCAGCCTTCGTCCAGCCTCATTGAACAGTTCAAACATGAAAATCATCAGGAAAGCTTCAAGGGTAACCGGCATAGGCAGTCCCATCCGCGTTCCAGCAATTGTTGCAAGCAGCGGAAGCGGAATTTGTTCTAGATTGAAGCTGGTCAGACCGATGTAGAAAGCCGGAAAAAAACAGGCAATAAGCAGTCCGGCAATCCGTAATATCCGTTCAAAGGTCACGATGAAAAATGGAGTGCTCTCGTCTTCAGGGGATTTCAACTGATTGAACAGTGTTGTCGGTGCAATGACGGCTACGGGTGATCCATCCGTGAGCACAGCAAACCGTCCGTTAATCAAGGAGTCCGCGACATAGTCTGGACGTTCAGAATTATCCGTCAGCGGAAAGATACTTCGTACCCCTCCCATGACGGCACGTTCCATGATAGAGGTGCCCATAATTCCGTCGACATTAATCTGATTCAGATTGCTTCGAGCGGTCTCTAGAATTTCGGGATTAATAATATCTCTGACATATAAGAGGCCGATCGTTGTCTGTGTCCGTTCCCCTTTTATAATTTTCTCATAACACATGGATGACGTTTTCAATCGTTTGCGAACCAAGGCGATGTTCGTGGACAGTTCTTCGGTGAAACCATCACGCGGTCCTTTGACGGACGTCTCGATGGCGGACTCTTCTGGTGTGCGTCCCGGAATATTGGCAATATCCAGACTGCAGGCCTGTACACCGTTTTCAAAAATAAGTAGCAGCTGCCCGCTAAACAGGAGCATGTTTATGTTCTGGAGATCAGAAATGTCCTCTATGGGATTCAGCGTAAGCCCAAGTTCCTTGGGTACAGCTTCTTCCATAATCAATGTATGTTTTTCTAACCGTGGAATAATGAATTGATTGATTTGTTTACTGTCCACCAGACCGTCGCAATAGAGCACAATGACAGACCGAACCGTCTCATCTTGGGCAGAGAATGTCTGGATGACGACATCCGCACAGGATTCAAAGTTTTTTCTCAGGGAGGCAAGCAGGGTGTCATAAGATGTCGTGTCAATCGGGCGTTTCTCCATGGTGTTGTTTCCTCCTCTGCTGGCGTGAATGGATGAAGGCAACGATCGTTGCCAGAACCGCAAATCCGCTCAGATATACGAGATTATATGGAAAGATGTAGTCAACCAGAATCTTCGCGAAAGTAATATCGTCCAGAGGATACAGCATGGATAAAATAAAGAATACAGCCAAAGACGCACAAGCAATCATCCTTCTGGAAGTGCTCTTAATATTCCAAATTTCTACCACAATATACATGGCCAGACTGATCCGAGTGAATGAACCTGCGAGCCACTGATAGATCGAAAAGAAATCGGTCTGCGCAATATATTTGCCCAGGGAGGCGATACGCCATTCTTCAAAGGCAGGGTATCTCATTTTGGCTGCTTCATAAGGGTCAAATTCTACGATCGCTCCAATGAGCGGGCCTGTTGTTAAACCAACCATGATCAATGCAAGCATTAGATACTGCCATAACTTTATACGTTTGGTGAGATGAGGTTGAATGTACCAGAGGAAAAGCAATTCAAACATGCCTGCCAGACTGTACATCATGCCATGAAATACAGGTGACCAACCATGCTCGAGCACAGGAAGAAGGCGGCTGTAATCTTTATACTGGGAATTGACAATGGCGACGTAGAAGCCGAGCAGCACGACGAGCGGCAGAATCAGTCCGGCGGTAAAGGCCAGCGCACGCATACCCTTATAGGCAGCATATCCGCATAAAGCCATAAGTGCGATCGTTGTTGCGATCACAGGCGTTTCGGTCAGATAGTTCGTTTTGGCCCAGGTCGTGGTGTCACGTAGTGTAAAGTAGATGACGCATAGAAAAAAGAGACTGTTTCCCACCCGCAACAGAAAACCTACGGGTTTACCAAGATGGGAAGACAGCCAATCATGTAAAGTCTGATGTTGTAGAAAGCGGGATACAAAAGCAAGCATACAAGCAAAGAGCAGCAGTGGTCCGGTTGATAAAAGCACGGAAATCCAAGAGTCTCTTTTAGCTGCACTTAGAAGGGCAGGGATAATTAAGACATGACTAATCAGGCCTACAGATAACATGATTAACATCATGGCTTGCAAGAACGAAGGTTGTGTACGCTTCATGCTGAGGAACTCCTTTTCAGAGTAGAGTATCCTCAGCAGTGTTAACGTGTTTGGGAAGCTTCATACAGGACCCTGTATATCATCAAAGATCGAAATACCGGATACCCATCGCCTCGCGTACTTCAAGCCTCGTTTTTTTGCGGTGTTTCTGGCTTGGCGGGCATCATGCTTTAGCATGATTGACCAACCTACGTTTGCGACCGCTCATATTGGTGCCAAGTACACCGATGATGATCAGGATCGCACCTACATAGTGATAACTCTGAACAGGCTCATGTAGAATCAGTGCACCGCCTGCGATGGAGATGAGTGTAGACAGATTACTGAACACACTGACACGTGAAGCCTCCAGATGAGTCAGGGCGTAGCTGGACAGCAGGGTGGATACCATGGTAGAAAAGATAGCCAGATAAGCGAGGGCACCCAGGTAGGATAGATCTCCGAGCGGCTGAACATAATCAACCATCGAGCCCGTAAATGCATGGCGTATTAGTGCAATTGCATTAAACACAACACACCCTACCATTAAGGTCACCCAAGTCAGTTCCAGCGGTTTATATTGCCGAGTAAGTGGTCTTGCGAGTACCCCGTAACCTGCGAAACTGATGGCCGAAAGAACCAGTAGTACAATGCCTTGCATATTACTCATCGACATTCCGCTACCTTTCATGGCAAAGATAAAGATGACGCCAGCGACAGAAAGGAGCAGAGACATTTTTTGCAAAATAGATGTACGTTCCTTCAGAAAAACGGAAGCTAGGGCAAGGGTAAAGACAGGCACCATCGCCTGAATAATTCCCGCTTCCGAAGAATTGGAGGTTACCAGTCCGAACGCTTGAAAGGCAAAGAAGAGCACAGGCGAGAGCAGCCCTAGCGGAATGATTCGCCAAAGATCAGCTAAACGAAGATTGATTTTAATCCAGCCGAACAGCACAGGAATACTCACCACAATGAGTGACAGAGCGAAACGGTGTGCAAGCACATCTAGGGGATGAGCAATGGTGACCGTCATTTTCACAAATAAAAAAGATAGTCCGATAATGGCGGCATAAACAACAGCTGCAATATAAGCATAGGTTCGGTTACGTGTAGTATTCATTTCTTTTCCCTCCAGTAATGCGATGTAGTCCGATATCGTTTTGGAACGTATGCTTCATACTAAGGTCAACACTAAGTTGAGTTAGGGTAACTCAACGTAAATTCCGATGAACTAGATTTGCTGATTATGTGTCAAGCGATGGAACATAGCATATCAGCCTTATTCAATATACTTCTGCTTCCGCTGTGCTACAATACAGAAAACAAGCGATTGTACCGGTACAATTTCAAAGAGAGGAGTGAATAGGGTGAAAAAGTATGAGGTAATTGCTCATGCATTGCAACAGTGGATACAGGAGCAAATGGTTCAGCAGGGGAGCCGCCAGTGGGATGACAAAGGAATAAGGTTGCCAGCGGTTCGCCGTGTGGCGGAACAATTTCAATGCAGTGTGAGTACAGCGATTCGAGCGTATGAATGGTTGGAACAGCGACATTTGGTGTACGCCGTACCCCAATCCGGTTATTATGCCGTTCAGAATGGTTTAGGTGTACAGGATATGGACTGGCAGGAGCCGCTGGATTTTGCGTCGGCGGCTCCTGATCCAAGGGTGTTTCCTTATGCGGATTTTCGGCATTGCGTGGAGGTGGCGATGAAACAGAAGCAAGACGAGCTATTTTTATACGGCACCGCGCAAGGATTGCCCTCGCTGATTGAGCTATTACAGAAACAGTTTGCCGATTATCAGGTATTTGCGCGATCGGAACAGTTTTTCATCACATCTGGTGTGCAGCAGGCGCTTGCGGCGCTGGCCTTGATGCCTTTTCCCGGTGAAAAAACCAAAGTCATGGTGGAACTGCCTACATATCACAATATGCCTACCTTACTGCAGAGCTTGAACGTGCCTATTGCAGGTGTACGAAGAACGTTTGAGGAAGGACTGGACTGGGATTCGCTTGAACGCCAGCTTGCGGAGGGGGATATCAAGTTTTTCTATGTTATCCCACGGTTCCACAATCCCATCGGAACTTCCATGAAGGCGGCGGAAAAGAAGAGACTTCTTCGACTTGCGGAGCGATATGATGTTTATCTGGTCGAAGATGACTATCTGGCCGATTTGGAGGACAGCGCGAGACAAGATCCTTTGTGGGCTTATGATACGCATGACCGTGTTATTTATCTGAAAAGTTATTCCAAGATTCTGTTCCCTGGACTTCGTATTGGTGTAGCCGTACTGCCTGTAGCCTTGATTGCCCCTTTCGGTTCAATGAAAAGAATGCTGGATATCGACACCTCACTGCTGTCTCAAGCTGCGCTGGAAGTGTACATTCATAGCGGTATGTTTGCCCACCATCGCAAAATCATTCGTAGCCGCTATGCCGCGCGAATGGAAGTTGTGCATGAACAGCTGGCAGCTAATTCCGATTTCGAACCATTTCGTGTTGCACCGCGAACCGGTGGGGAACATACTGCCCTCCCTTTGCCAGAGAATATACCTGTCCGCACTTTAATATCCCGTTTACAGAACCGCGGAATTATTGCCGATACAACAGAACGATATTATCCCGAAGGGACGTACCGTGCCTACAGGGATCAGATGCTGCGACTGAACATCTCCAATGTTCCGAAACAGCGTATTGCAGAGGGGATGCAGATCATCCGGGAGGAGATATTGAGATTGCAGATTAGATCCACAACGTGAAGTAGACCAACCTTTAATGGGCTGGTCTATCTAGAATTTTAAATTATGTTGCGAAAGGTGGGTATTAAGTGGGGGCTATCATCGCACCTGAGATAAAGTCATCTCCAAAACATTATTGGGATGGTGAAGTAAAGGCTAGGTCTTGTCGGATTGAATGAGATTGCGGCCTTGCATTATCCCTTATTCTAGGCCGGAAAATTCTAACGATCCTGAGAAGCCTTATTTGGCCAGTTTTCAGCCAATCCATATTCTTACGATCACCAGCGACGCTATTTTGTCCGAAATGGCCCTTTGAGGGGGGGAATTGGGCTCCATTTTGCAAAATAACGTCTTCTGTGATCGTTAGATTTCAAAATCGACCAAAAAGCGGAAAATAAGGCTTCCTGTGATCGTTAGAATTTCGGCAGCATGGAGGGGCATGATATGATGAAAAGTATGCTCATCAGGTTGAATAGCAAGAGTGCTGACCAATTAGCAATTCAACTTGAGAGTGTTAGCCGACTGCGACCGCAAGTGCAAGTGCGAGTTAAAGCAGTTATGTTTGGTTGATCAGCGGCGAGGGTGTGCATCCGGAGTGACACCATTTTCAATGTCACCATAAAAAAACCTAGCCCAGAGGGCTAGGCTTCCTTTCTTTATGCGCTACTCTACAGATCTACACAAATTCCCATCGCTACTCGAAGGCTCAGCATTAATGCCATGAATTACCCGGTAGCTGTACGCATACGCTATGCTCAAACCCAGTACTACACAATGTACTTTTACGCTTTACCCTAATGTACTACTCCATCACTCTGAACTTTACCCAATGTACTATTTCCAGAACTCGACGCTTCCTTACCTTATACGCTACCCGACGGCTCTTGCTCTTACTCCTGTGCCATGGCTTTAAAAGAAGCTTCAGCCGCTTCGAGTGTAACAGCAATGTCTTCGTCTGTATGAGCGGTGGTCAGGAACCAGGCTTCATACTTCGAAGGAGCCAGATTGATGCCGCGATTCAGCATGTGGCGGAAGAAGGACGCGAAGCGTTCGCCGTCCGTGTCTTGTGCGTGATCATAGTTCGTCACTGGATGATTGCAGAAATGCGTGGAGAACGCACCACGAATGCGGTTGATCGTCAGATCAATGCCGTGACGGTCAGCGGAAGCCTGCAAGCCAGCGGTCAGATCGATGGCGAGACGCTCCATCTCTTCATATACGCCAGCGCCTTGTAACACTTCAAGACAAGCGATCCCCGCCGAGATGGAGGCCGGATTGCCTGCCATCGTTCCGGCCTGATACGCTGGGCCGAGTGGAGCAACCTGCTCCATGACATGTTTACGTCCGCCGTAGGCACCGATCGGCAAGCCGCCGCCAATGATTTTCCCAAGTGCAGTGAGGTCAGGTTCGATCTCCGCATGATTGTCCAGCCCGGCATACGTCTGAGTAGAGCCGTAGTGGAAACGGAAAGCAGTAATGACCTCGTCATAAATAACGAGTGAACCGTTCGCGCGTGTCATTGCACAGAGACCTTCCAGGAAGCCTGGCTCTGGCATAACCATACCGAAGTTACCGACAATAGGCTCTACCATAACCGCCGCTACATCGTCACCCCAACGTTCAAGTGCTTCCTTCAGACCACCCAGGTCGTTATATGGAACGGTGATGACTTCATGAGCAATGCTTGTCGGGATACCTGCACTGTCGGGAATGCCAAGCGTAGATGGGCCTGAGCCTGCAGCGACCAGTACGAGATCGGAGTGACCATGATAACATCCGGCAAATTTTACGATTTTATTCCGTTTCGTATATGCGCGAGCTACGCGAATCGTCGTCATCACGGCCTCCGTGCCAGAATTCACAAAGCGAACCTTGTCCATGGACGGGATCGCTTCCTTGAGCATTTTGGCAAGCTTGATCTCAAGCTCCGTTGGCGTGCCGTACAGGACACCATTTGCAGCAGCTTCCGTTATGGCTTTGGTAATATGGGGGTGGGCATGTCCAGTCACAATCGGTCCGTATGCTGCGAGATAATCGATATACTTGTTGTCGTCAACATCCCAGAAGTGAGCACCTTGCGCTTTTTTCATAAAAACGGGTGCCCCGCCGCCTACCGCTTTAAATGAGCGAGAAGGGCTGTTTACGCCGCCTACAATATGCTCCAGGGCTTCTGTATATAACAACTCCGAGTTCGTTCGTGTATTCATGAGATAACTTCCTTTCGTAATTCCGTTAGTTTAAACTAGCCAAACAATAGCATGATATGATTATTTTCGCATACTTTGGCGAACAGGCATAGCGAAAGGGCAGCATATAGGCTGCCCTTCTGAGAATGAATGAGATCATCGCTATGTTATAAATGGCATGTTTTATAGTCACAGGCTACGTACCCTTTATCGAGTAACCGTGTATCGTGACTTTTACTGCCACACGAATTGATGTTTTAATCCAATCAACCATTTACCAAGTTAGCTCAGACCTATGTCATGGCATACATGCATAACTAGTGCTCCGTGTCATAGAGTCCATTTACTCTGCGGGTTGCTGTGCATTCTTTTCATTGCCGCTGGCCGTCTTGTCTTCTTTGGCTTTTTCGTCTTCCGTCTTGGCTGGCGGGTGAATGATATCCTGAACATGTTGTTTCAGTTTTTCTTCACTGGTTACCGACAAGACTTGTGCACCACCAGGAGTCCGTTCTTCTTTTAACAGGTTCATTGGCGGAACCTGCTCACTGCCGTTCATGCTGCTCTGGTAACCAAGTCCGCCCAGCTTCCACATGTCGGAAAGCGTAAGATTGGTATCTACAAACGGGCTAACTTCTTCCAGGATGGAAGGCAACTTGGCAATCGTTGTCGTGGACTGCATTTTGGCCGTTACCGCTTTGAGCAGCTCACGCTGACGCTCCGAGCGTGCGAAGTCGGACATTGCATCGTGACGGAAACGAACATACATCAAAGCTGTTTTACCGTCGAGATGCTGGTAGCCTTTTTTCAGATCAATATCGTACTCATTGTTGTCGGCTTTACTCACATAATGCATGTCCTTCTCGACATCAAAGTCTACACCGCCAACCGCATCGACCAATTTGATGAATCCTTGGAAATCGGTATACACATAATATTGAACAGGGATGCCGAGCAAGTCACTTGCGGCTTCCATTGCTACATTCGGGCCATGGGTAATGGCTGTGTTAATCCGGTCTTTACCATATCCGTCGATCGTCACGTAAGTATCACGCAGGATCGAGAAGAGGTTGATTTTTTTGGTCAGCGGGTCAAGTGATACCACCATCATGCTGTCGGAACGCGGCACTTCACCCTTTTTCAAACCGCGGGCATCGACACCCATAACCAATATGTTCACAGTTTCGGTACCTTCCCATTTTGGAGGGTCGGGTGCCTTCACTTTCTCTACATTTTCAATATTGGCAAATGGCGAATCCTCGCCTTTTTTCTGCAATCCATCCAACTGATTAAGAATAGAACCAAAATAATAGGCCGCTGCCCCTCCAACAATTAACACGAAGGCGGCAAGAGAGATCCATAGGGTCCTCTTCGTCTTTCTGGTCATGCTAGCGCTCCTTTGTATTTGAGATAAAAAATAAACGATTTCAGTACATGTAAAGTTGCGTTGAATTTCCGTATAGTTTCGAAGCTTTCCGTTCGCCTTCCCTCCAAACCTCAAGGCAGAGGAGGCCACTTCGAACTATTTTTTAAAGCTTGCTGAATTTTGACTGTTACTATTATAATTTCTTTTTGGGCTACAAGCAATTTCAACAAAATCCAAGTGAGGTATAAACATGCTGGCGATTGATGTCAAAGATTTGCGAAAGTCGTTTAACGTCCAGAAAAGCCGTGGCGGGCTGAAGGGCGCGTTTCAGGATCTGTTCAAACGTCAATACCAGGAAGTATTGGCTGTGAATGATATTTCATTTCAGATACCGCAAGGTGAAATCTGCGGATATATTGGAGAGAACGGTGCCGGCAAATCAACAACGATCAAGATGTTGACCGGCATTTTGGTGCCTACATCCGGGCATTTATCGGTAGGTGGGTATGTTCCGTATCAGGAACGGGAGAAGTTTGTCAAAAATATTGGTGTTGTGTTTGGACAGCGCAGCCAGTTATGGTGGGATATCGGTGTCATTGAATCCTTCCATCTGCTTCGCAAAGTGTACCGTGTGGGAGAGCAGGACTTCCGCAAACGGCTGGACGAGCTGGTGGAGCGTTTGCAATTACAGGAACTGCTTAGTCGCCCGGTGCGCAAGCTTAGTCTCGGACAGCGGATGCGCTGTGAACTGGTAGCGGCCTTGCTGCACAATCCAGGCATTGTGTTCCTGGATGAGCCGACCATTGGCCTGGATATCGTGGTAAAGTCGGAAATCCGCGAGTTCCTGAAAGACATGAATGAGCAACATGGTACAACCATACTGCTCACGACACATGACTTGCAGGATATCGAAGCCTTATGTTCGCGAGTCATCATGTTGGATGCGGGAAGCATCATCTATGATGGTGGCTTGGATCACCTCAAGTCCCAGTGGGGCACGGAGCGCGAGGTTCGGTTTAAATTTGGTACAGGTCATACGATGACTCAGATGCAGGAATGGACAGCGGCGATGCCTGTGCGGTGGACTGTGGAGAATGAGTTGTCTGCTTCCGTGTGGATTCCGCTGGAACTGAACGTTTCGGATGTGCTGGCACGTGTGGTGGGTCAGGCGGATATCACGGATATTCAGATCATTGAGACGAATACGGATGAGATTGTGCGCAGCATTTACCAGTCCGGTTCGGCGGAGCGCCCGGAGATTGTGTCGGCAGATAAAGAAGCGGTAGGTGCTACCTAAGATGAACAGTGCATTTATCGATTTCATGCGCATTCGTTTTCTGACGATGCTTGCGTATCGAGTCAATTATTATTCCGGCATTTTGATATATACGCTGAATATTGGCGTGTATTACTTTACGTGGCAAGCTATTTACGGAAGCAGTGGAGAGATTGGCGGGTTTACGGCAGCACAGATGACAACGTATGTTGCCGTCTCGTGGATGGCGCGTGCTTTTTACTTTAACAATCTGGACCGGGAAATTGCCGCTGACATTCGGGATGGTTCCATTGCGATTCAGTTTATCCGGCCAATTAACTATGTGATGGTCAAAATGATGCAGGGGCTTGGCGAAGGTATTTTCCGCTTCTTACTGCTTATGATTCCGGGCATGATCATTGCCATTCTGCTGTTCCCGGTGGAGCTTCCAACAGCGCCTTCGGCGTGGATCGGTTTTCTCGTCATGTTGTTCTTCAGTTTCATCATTAATTCCCAGATTAATGTCATTACGGGACTGGCCGCATTTTTTGTGGAAAATAACGAAGGTATGATGCGCATGAAACGTGTGGTCGTCGATCTGTTTTCGGGCCTGATCATTCCAATCAGTTTGTACCCGGACTGGTTGTCTACGATCATGAAGGTGCTGCCATTTCAGGCTATTACTTATCTGCCGGGCTCAGTTTTCACGGGTAGAGTGGAAGGCACAGGCATCTGGAATGTACTCGGGATTCAGGTGCTCTGGTTTATCCTGCTTCTCATACCCATGGTGCTGATCTGGCGGCAGGCGCGTAAGCGTCTGTTCGTGCAAGGGGGATAAGCGGATGTACTATATCGGTCTAATCTGGGAATATTTAAAAAATTACATGAAGACACGTCTGACCTACCGGGCCGACTTCTGGGTTGAGATTATCTCGGATCTGCTGTTTCAGGCAACCAATCTGATCTTTATCTTTGTCGTTTTCCGGCATACGGACAACCTTGGCGGTTGGAGTGAAGCGGAAGTATTGTTTGTTTACGGGTACTTTATGGTGCCATACGGCATTTTCAGCTGTTTTATCAACCTGTGGGGGTTCAGCGAGCGGTACATTGTCAAAGGTGAGATGGATCGCATTCTGACAAGACCGGCACATAACCTCTTTCAGATTCTGCTTGAAAATGTAGATCCCCCTTCCTTAGTGGGGTCGTTCATCGGGTTAATCATTATGATCATCAGTGGAGCAGAGATGGGGCTTGTACTGGAATGGTGGCATATCCCTGCATTGATTATATTGGCACTAAGTTCAGTGCTAATCTATGCGGGCATCTATACCACATTGACGTCACTATCCTTTTATTCCGATGCGCCGACAGGTATTTTGCCGCTGATGTACAATATTCAAGGGTATGGACGTTACCCGGTAACGATCTATAACAGAGCCATTCAGGTGCTGCTCACCTGGATCATTCCGTTTGCCTTTGTTGGCATCTATCCGGCAGCACTGTTCCTTGATCGAGCTGAGATGCATCGTATGGCTTTGCTCACCCCGGTTATGGGGCTAGTTTTTGCAACGATTGGTCTTACCCTGTGGAACTTCGGTGTGAAGCGGTATCGGGGAGCAGGGTCATGACCTGCTAAGAAATCATTTCGTCACGTAACGCCAATTCCAGTGGTTTCTGAGAGTGAGCTTAAAGGATTACATCACGCAAGTCTGAAGGATCATATCATTTGAATTCCAAGGAGGACATGAAAATGACTTTAGCAGAAGGTGTACAAGTTCCGGATTTTGAACTGCCATCCAGCACGGGTGAGTCCGTGAAGTTGTCTGATTTTCGCGGCAAGCGAGTTCTAATCTATTTTTATCCCAAAGATATGACCTCGTCTTGCACGCAGCAAGCCTGTGATTTTCGGGATCGACATGAGGAGTTTCAGGGGCTGAATACGGTCATTCTAGGCATCAGCACCGATCCGATGAAACAACATGACAAGTTTATTGCCAAATATGGACTGCCTTTTATCCTGTTATCGGATGAGGAGCACACGGTTGCCGAGCAGTTTGGCGCATGGCAGTTGAAGAAGATGTACGGTAAGGAGTATATGGGCATCGTGCGTTCCACCTTTCTGCTGGATGAAGAGGGCAAGCTGATCAAGCAATGGACGAAGGTACGCGTGAAGGGACATATTGAAGAGGCGATGGATACGGTAAAAGGGCTGTAATTCATCGGGTCTGATGCTGTGAAAATAAAACGAGCCATGCGCATACAGCTAGCATGGTTAACAATAAACAGGCTACATCTATGGATAACATTCCACTTGAGATGCAGCCTGTTTATTTTTGTGAAACAGCATTTGCGTTATTAGGTTGTTTGAATCGGCCTTTAATGTGATAAACCAGCAACAAGCACAAAGGAATGACGATACTGACTGTAATGTCCCAATAGAACCAAGGGTACATGATGCCGAGGGTGTAGAAAAGAACATCGGGCGAAAGCACAATAGCCATGCCAAATAATAATAGCGTGGTCGGCAGGATGAGTGGCTGGTATGACTTGAGACGAAACAGCTGAGCAAGGCCTAAGATGAATCCAAACGTGTACAGAGAAGTCTTAAAATAAGTAGATACGAGCCAGGCTATGGCAGAGAGTGCTTCAATTCGTTGCAGGAAGCCACCGATGTCAATTTTCTGTGCAAGGATGTAGGTTACATAGATGTTGTGTTGGGTCAGTTCAGCCCCAAGCACAAGCAGAGAGGTCAGAAGGATGAATATTAATATGACCCCGCCAAGCAACCCGGCTAAAAACATGTCTCTCGTCTTGTGAATGCCGTGATTTACATAGGGGTAAATCATGGTGATAATGATAAGTTCTCCGTATGGAGTTGTAGCACCTCGAATACTCGCGCTTATAAACGAAAACAAGGGTGTGTCGAAGAAGGGCTGGATATTGGATATTTCCATCTGTGGGAGCAAGCAAAGAATGAAGATGCTCAAGCTAAGGATAACAAATGGCGCTAAAATCTCTGCGGATCTGCCAAAAGTTCCTAATCCTTTGAGTGCTGACCAGCCTAGCGCAATGACAAAAAGAAGAATGATTGCCCGAATCGGGGTGTGGAGGTAAATCTGAGTGGTCATAAAATCTCCGACTTCGCGGATACATATAACCGACCCGATCAGAAAGTAAAACAAGTATGAAGCAGCTAAAATTCCACCTACCCACTTGCCCAGTATTTTAGAGCAAATTTCAATAAGTGTAAGTCCAGGATACGTCTGATTCAGTTTATAGAAAATCCACAATATGGCCATGCCAATAAATTGAGAGACGATTGTACAGATCCAAGCATCCTGGCGGCCGGAATAGGTAATTAATGTAGGATAGATTAGCATCATATCCCCGATCAGGCATAAGAAGGTGAGAACAGCGAATTGCCTTACGGTAAGTTTCTCTTTAATTAGCATGATCTTCACCCTCCTTTTATGAATTTGTTTTACCTTTTATGGTTGTTAACCGGGATTTAATCAGATGAATGATTAACAGCAAGACAGGTAAGACCAGGCTCACAGTAAAATCCCACTCGAGCCAATAGGGAATGACGGTTGTATTAAAAAAGGGCATATTGGGTGTCAAAATGTTAGATAGCGCATACACAATCAGTACGCATGGCAAAATGAGAAATTGGTGGGTTTTGAAGCGAAAAAGCTCAGCGACACCAAGAACAAAGGCATACAAATAAACGGTGGCTTTAAAGTAGGTGGATATCAACCAGGAAGAAGCCATTAGAACCTCAATACGCTGAAAGAAATTAGCGATATTGATTTTTTGGGATAATACAAAAGAACCAAAAATCGTGTGCTGAGTAAGAAAAAGTCCCATAACCAGCATAGAAATCGTAACCAGAATGGCCATGAGCAGATTACCAAATCCGGCAGATATCATCAGATCACGGGTGCGGTGAGCTTGTTGACTTGCATATGGAAGAATCATCAGAATGGGAAGGGCTTCACCGACCGGATAGATAAAACCGATCACAATCCCATGCGTAAACTGGCTAAAGGTGGTGTCCGTAAAGGGTACAAGCTGGTTTAATTGTACCTCGGGCAACAAAAAAACGACTAAAATAAACATAAAAGTAGTAATAATCGGTACGAGTATTTCACTGCTTCGCCCGATGGTTTCCAGTCCGTTATACAGAGCCCAGCCGATAGGGATTACAAAAATAAAAAGCACAGCCCGTATGGGCGTATATAAAAAAATTTGACTGGTCATGAAATCACCAACAACCCGTGATTGTGCTGCAGAGCTAAAAATAAAATACATCAGGTAAAACAGGGATAACACTGTACCTGGCCAAAATCCAAGGATTTTGCGAAAAACGCCAATTAAATTTTCATTTGGATACGTATCTGCGAGTTTGACGAACAGATACATTAAGCCCATGCCAAGAGGAACACCGATTAAGGCATAAAGCCAGGCATTTTGCCCCGAATAGGTTGCGATCACTGAGGGGTAGATCATCATCATGTCACCGGCAATAATCAAAATGGTCAAGATACATAATTGTCTAATGCCAAGCCGACCTTGCTCCAGCATGTTGTCAACTCCCCTTTGGCTAGCTCCCCGTAATATAAGCCAGTAATTGATTCACGGGTTTGTAAATCCAGATGATAATGTAGAGCGGGCTTGGAAACTCCCATAGATTGACCGCGACAACACCAAAAAAGGTGCCTGTCAGCAATAACAAGGAATAGACAGTGACTTCTTTCCACTCCTTGTTTTTCCATAACTTAGGTAGATCGATCACCCCCATCAGGCACCCGATAACGATAACTGCAATCGATAGCAGCAAGCGCACTCACTCCTTGGCTTTTTTCATAAATGAATTGTCCAACGTGCCTATGCGACGGATTTGCACGTTAGCCTCATATTTAATATCTAGATTTTGAAAGTATTTATCCCAATTCTTTTCTTCTCTTTTATAGAGTTTCGGGTGTTTATGATAGATGTCTTGTCCGAAGCCGAAGATGTCCACTTTATATTTGCTACGCACCAGACTTACGGTTCCTTTCATCAATTCGACAATTCGGTCCTGTGCCAGTTCCTCCAATTGTTTGATGGCTTCCATCGAACCGATCTCCATCTCACAGTCGACGGAACCGATGACGGAGATCGTATTGACTTTCAGATGGATTTGGGGCTCGCCCCGAACCATTTTGACCTTATGATCGGTCTTGGTACGGAGTGTTTTTAGAGTAACGTAGCCCCCACCTGGACATTGGGTTGGTCCTATTGTCGATTTCACATTGTCACGAATGTAGTTGTAGCCTTTAGACTTATCCTGATCAAGCCAGCCAATCAGCTTATCTTTCCGAAACACGCTAAGGCCGCTAAAATGGAGAGATGCCGGTGGTTTGATGCTCTCAACATTTTTGGTTTCTCCACTTCCCTCTTCATTTCCAACAAGCTCGACTCCAGTAATGACCGGGGACATACTGGGCGTAAGAATGTATTGCATCAGCTTGTCACTGGTCACGGTTGTTGTCGGAGCCCAGCTTTTGGCGGAAATATCAAGAGCGTTAAACAATTTTTCTGCCGGAATGTTTTCCAGCGGAGTGAGCACGTTCAAAATGTTGGAGGCCGTCGTTTTACGAGCTACCATCACATAATAGTCCGGACGTACGTCTGGTTCCCTTAATAGTGCTTCTATGACGTCATATATGCCATTTTTTCGCGCAAACTCTTCTCCGAATACTAACACCCGGATATGAGCCATAAAGATGGCGCGAGGGCTTGTCTCGGTAAGTTTTTGAATCGCTTCAAGCAGTGTACGGGCACTTGCTTGGTATTGGGTAACTGATGTAGCATTAGTTCCTTGGCCTTTGGCAACCTCACGAGGCACAACCACTTGTGCACTAACTTTAATCATGTCGCCGTCTCGGTCTACACCCAGACCAAGCATAATTCCTAGCTGATTCAGCTCCTGGCGATCCCAGCAACCGCTCAGCAATGGCAGTATAACGACGAGGGATAGCATGACGCGTAAACATTTCATCATAACTTGTTCTCCTGCCTTCACTAACGCTTGGTTTTTTTACGTTTCTGCCTCGTTACGTTCGAAGTGCCGTTGGATAACGGGCGGGTTTTCATATGTGACCACGGAACACGAAACAGCGTATCTTTCAGATCATTCTGAATGAAGGGGGCAAAAGGAGACATGTACGAGACCCCAAAAGAGCGCAAGCTGCAAAGGTGAGTCAACGTAATGAGCAACGCAATCAGGATGCCATAGAATCCAAAAGCTGCCGCCGCCATCATCAGAATAAAACGCAAAATACGAACCGAAATAGACAATCCGTTCTCCGGAATGACATAGCTGGAGATCGCCGTGATGGAAACGATAATAACCATCGCCGCCGAGACAACACCTGCCTCTACCGCGGCTTGTCCGATAACAAGTGTGCCTACAATGGATACGGCCTGTCCGACCGTTCTCGGAATTCGAATGCCCGCTTCTCGCAGTATTTCATAGGTTAATTCCATCAGAACCGCTTCAATGAAGGCTGGGAAAGGCACACCTTCACGCTGGGCAGCCAAGCTGATCAACAAGGTGGTTGGCAGCATCTCCTGATGAAATGTCGAAATAGCGATATAAAAGGATGGAGCCAGCATCGCGATCAGAAACGATAAATATCGCAGCAAACGAACAAGGGAACTGATATCAGCACGCTGATAATAATCTTCAGGAGATTGAAAGAAGTGCATGAATAATGCAGGTACAAGCAGCACAAACGGTGTACCATCTATAATGATGGCAACTCGCCCTTCAAGCAGTGCGGCAGATACCGTATCTGGACGTTCGCTGTTGTAAACCGTTGGAAAGATTGTCGTGGTTTTGTCCTGAATCAGTTCCTCAATGTACCCGCTCTCCAGAATACTGTCGATATCAATTTCATCCAGCCGTCTGCGGAGCTCATCAACAACATCTTCGTTGACGGTGTGCTCCAGATATAAGACAGCTACCCTGGTTTTGGTGACACGTCCAATCTCACGCTCCTCAATCCAAAGCTGAGGGTCACGAATGCGCTTGCGAATCAGAGCTGTATTCGTACGCAAATTTTCTGTGAATCCTTCCATTGGTCCACGCACAACGGTTTGAGAGACGGGTTCGCCTACAGCGCGGTCTTCCCAACCTGCAGCACCGATTTTGAGCCCGCGGGTAGATCCATCCAGCAGAAGGATAGCTTCGCCTGCCAGCATGGATTTCAAGGCAGCATCCATATCATCGATGAACAGTACTTCACTGGCGGTGAGGACATCATTCTGAAGATAGCTCAGGTGTTCATCATCCGCTGAGAAATCGGGCAAGTTGCGCACTTGCATCAAGGGGTGAAGGACGGCTTGGTTTACCACTTGAGTATCGACGAGTCCATCAATGTATAGCAGTATCGAAGGCCATTTGTGCAGGCTTTGCAATGGACGAATCATCAAGTCATTGCTATTCCCCATCATTTTTTTGCAATAGGCAATATTCTCAGCCAGATCTGGATGAATGGCATGCGTTTCATGTGCAATTTGTGTATCTCTAGCCATCCATTTCTCCCCCTCACCCATCCTTTAGTTGAAAGTAGTATGACCGGGAGTGTTTTAGTTTATGAAAAAAATATGAATGAAAGGATATTCGGTCTTCATATCCCAATAAAAGCAAACAAAAAGAAGCCGCATATTCACGGCTTCTGTATTTTTAAAGGTTAAATGGACTCATCATTAGTCCGCATTTTGTTTTTGGCGCTGACGAACAGGGGGGCGCTTGCGACGGGAACGAGTGAACAAGGCTTTGCGGTAACGATAGACGATCCCAGCGATCACAAGCAATGCAATTAGGGCAAGGATGTATGCTGTATATTGATGAGCCAGTGTGAATACCGCGCTCCATCCAGGACCGAACACCTTACCGATCCCAAGGAATAACACTACCCAGAACAAAGCACCAGAATAGGCATATAAAGCAAACTTGCGAAACGGAATCGCAGCTATACCGGAGAAATAACCTGTGAAATGGCGAACTCCAGGGATGAAGTATCCTATAAATATAAGGCCATAACCGTATTTGGCAAACCATTTTTGCGTCTTGTCCAGCTTGTCCGGTTTGAGTAAAAACCATTTTCCATATTTCACAATAAAAGGCAGCCCGGCTTTGGCCCCAATAAAATACGTAATGGTCATGCCAATCGTTGTCCCAAGAAAGGCTAGAATGATAAGCGTTCCGATATCAAGCTGTCCTCTGTACGACAAGTAACCCGCATATGCCATCGTTGTTTCGCCTGGGAAGGGAAGAGCAATAAACTCCAGCAGCAGGCCGAAGAACAATACACTATATCCGTAAGACCCAAATAGTTGCTGGACCTTCTCAAGTAATTCCAATAGATTCACACTCCTGGTGGTGTCATATGAATCAGGCCTTCGAAGTAGATGATGCCCGTTTCATGTTCGTTATTTCCTAATGCTACCGAATTGCTGATTAAGAATCAATGTCCCCATATTGAAGTCAGGTATATTTGTTGAAAATAATAGATGAGTTGACGTCTTTTTTGCGACCTGCCTCCATATAATTCTAACAAATCTGCTGAAGTCTATCAGCAAATTCAATAGAGTGCTGGAGGTTGATTTACAAATGACGCAGGGATCTCACGAGATGATGCAACGAAATGGGCAGTTGATTGAGCAGCAAACTTCAAATCATTCCTGTGGAAGAGTACGTATGCGGAAATATTTATCCTTATGGTTCACACTCGCTGCATTGCTACTGGCAGGTGTGTTTGGAGCTAACGTGCCGTCCGCAGCAGCAGCGGGGAAAAGCAAAACATCAGACAAGGTTGTCTACTTGAGTTTTGACGATGGTCCGGGCAAACATACGTCTGAGGTATTGGATATTTTACGCGATGAGGATGTTCCGGCTACTTTTTATGTGCTGGGAGAGCAGGCAGAACGCATGCCGGGAATGATCAAACGAATTGCAAGTGAAGGACATGTTATCGGCAATCATACATATAACCATGAATATAAAGAGTTATACCGGAACTTTCAAACGTTCTGGCAGCAGATCAAGCGCACGGAAGATATCATTAACAACATTTTAGGCATTCGCCCTGCACTTGTCAGAGCGCCTGGTGGAACATATGGACATTTTGACCATACTTATTTTGATCTGTTGAAAAAGGGAGGATACGCTGTCATGGACTGGAACGTTGACAGCGGGGATTCCAAACGGAGAAATGTGCCCGCTAGCGACATTGTCGCTCATGCAACAGATGTACCAGCAGGCGTGTCTTCTGCTGTTGTGCTGATGCATGATGGGGGTGCGCATGCCGAGACCGTCAAGGCATTGCCGGATATTATTCGATACTACAAACAGCAGGGGTATCGTTTTGAAGTGATGCAAGCTTCGGACAAACCTGTGCAATTCCAGGTCAAACCTGCGGTGAAATATAAATATCGCCAGTCTCCGTCGGCAAGCTGGATTGCCAAACATGTAAACACAAATGCAGAGCAATGGATCGTAGCCAAACCACTCAAAATTCAATTGGGAAATATGACCGTCGAACTCAAGCCGGACGAATATCGCATCAAAGACCAGACGATATTGGTTCCCTTGCGCGGTTATATGAACAAGCTGGAAGGCAGTATAAGCTGGGATCAAACGTCAGGTACGGCAACCACATGGTGGAAAGATCGCATAGTGCAAGTTAATCCGGCGATGGGAACATTGACGTCCAAACGATTGCATGATCAGGATGGCCAGACGGTTCAAGCTGTGATGGAGAGCCGTGATGGCACGATCTGGGTGTCAGCGGGTGATTTGATAGAGCAACTTGGAGCAAAGAAGTATACAGTCCAATCCAAGGGCAGTGGGTGGGTAATCACCGTGGAGCCGCCTTGGACGTCTATGGAGCACAGGCATTTTTATAGCATAATTTGAAAGAAACAGCAGTTCAGCTGACTATTCTCTCTACTTCCGGGCAACAATGAATCATAGATTATGATAATCAGGATTCATAGGCAAGGAAGGAGAGTGTGGTTCAGGTGACCAGAGTGAGAATAGAGCATGATCATGCTGCCGAACTGTTAAACAGGCTCAGCAATCGAATTGCTGATGTGATCATTGGCAAGAAACAGGAAATTCAATATATCATTGCTGCTATGCTTAGTGAAGGCCATGTTCTGTTGGAGGATGTACCGGGTACAGGGAAAACGATGCTGATTCGCACCGTGGCTTCGTCATTAAGCTGTGCGATGGGGCGCATTCAATGTACTTCGGATGTCATGCCAGCCGATGTGACGGGTGTATCTATATATCACGCATCTACAGGAGAGTTTAGCTTCAGACCCGGGCCGCTGATGAACAATATCGTGCTTGCGGATGAGATTAATCGGGCATCTCCCCGGACACAGTCTTCGTTATTGGAAGCCATGGAGGAACGCAGTGTGACCGTAGACGGCACAACTCACGCATTGCCGAAACCGTTTCTGCTGCTTGCAACCCAGAACCCGTTGCAATTCGAAGGTACCTACCGTTTGCCGGAAGCGCAGTTGGATCGCTTCATGATGCGGATTACGCTAGGATATCCCGAGCCGGAGCAGGAGGTAGAACTGCTTTCTCGTGAGCGTAGCAAGGATATGTTAGAGAACATGCGTCCGATTATGCTGGCTGAGGAAGTGGTGGCCATGCAGCGTGAAGTAAGGCAGGTACATGTGGATGCCGTGATCAAGCAATATCTTGTGGCTGTCGCTGTAGCTACGAGAAGTCATGACGCCGTAAGACTGGGCATCAGTCCCCGTGGGACGCTGGCCTGGATGACAGCCGTGCAGGCATATGCCTACTTACAAGGTCGTAGTTACGTTGTGCCGGATGATGTGCAATCCCTCGCTGTACCGGTTCTCGCCCACCGAATTCAGTTGAAATCAATGAACAGAGCAGACGGAAGTGCAGTGCAAGAGCAAGTCATCCGTGAAGTATTGTCGTCTGTGCCTGTACCTGTGCAGATGAGTGGGCAGGGAAGGGGACGACGCGCATGAGCGGGTTTCGCGGGAATATAGCTCAAGTGCTGATAGCTCTTCTTCTGTGTGGTCTCTATTTCTGGCATGGCGGAAAATCAGCGTTGTTCTTGGCAGCGGTATCCGTGCTTGTTGTGATATATGGAATACTCCTGCGAGTGTTTGGTCCCCGTCACATAGAAATACACAGACATTTACGACAAGGACAGATCACAGCAGGAGAAAGCATCCGTGTTCGGGTTGATTTACAGGTGAGGTGTCCGCTTCCGCTACTATGGCTCGTGGTATGCGATAACACCCCTGGGGGTATACATCGCAAATTGCTTTTTCCAGGCTTCAAAAGACGATGGTCTTATCAGTATGAGATAACAGGTCTTACCCGAGGAGTGCATGTTTGGGAGGAAGGGCGAGTGTACTGGGGGGATGTTTTTGGTTGGAACAGAGTCTACACTATAATTAAAGGTGAAGAGCCTGTTGTTGTAGTGCCTGGAACCGGGAATGCTGGAACATCAATCTGGCCGGAAGCTTGGACGGATCATGGCGAAGGTATGGGAGTGCTACATCCGTTGCAAGGCGTCCCCGGAACAGAAATTCGTGAATATAGACCAGGGGATTCGTTTAACCGAATTCATTGGAAGAGCTCAGCGAGAAGCGGAAAGTTGCATACGCTGATTCCTGACATGCCGCAAAGTACCTCACTCGCAATCATGGTATACGAAGAGAGCTCAGGATACGAGAGGTTTGGGGCAGAGGAAAGTGATCAGGAAGTGTTCGAACGAGCAGTGATTGGTGCGGCGAGTTGGGTACGTGAAGCAATAGACGCACAAATGCCTTGTCAGCTTTGGTTAAGTGGAGATGAACTGGCAGGTAAACTGGACATGCCTTTAGAAGGGAATGCAGGGTACGAAACTCAAACGAACCGTAGCAGTTACGCAGTTCGTGAAAGAAAGAGGGATGGTGGAGAACATGCCGACAGTTTGGACGATGCGCTAAGACGACTTGCTTATGCCCGATTACATCAGGAACAGGGGTGGATTGGAGAACGGCTTGGCGTGGACAGACTGGAGCATCTTCCACATGGATCAAGTATCATGGTCTTCACCGGACAGCTGGATGAACGTTTGGTCGAATGGATCGAGTATGCGTTGGCACTTGGCCTCCAGGCCAGTGTTTATCTAACAGGGAATTCCGTAACAATGGATGGAGACTCCGGAAGCGGCGGATATTTGTCCTCTCATTCACGGGAGAATCAGGCTGCGGGGAAGAGAGCGAGTCAGCGAGTTCACATGAACGGACAGATGAGGGGAGCGGCGGGTAAAGGGGAGGAACCTCCTGGAGCATCAGCTGCACTGAGTTCGTCTGTAGTACAGGCGAACCGTTCGCAAGCGTGGACTGAACGCCTTGTATCCAAAGGGGTAAAGATGGTCTATCAGGAGTCTGTTACAACCGTTGGAACTTTGCTGGGCGGAAAGGTGAGGATTGTTGATGTGGGGGCGTAAAATGAAACAGCAACCCGACGCTGCAGTTCTTGCTGGACAGTCAGTGCAGGCACAGCGATCGGAAATAAAACCGTTCTTGTTTTCGTCTATGTATCTCTCAACTCCTGTGTTATATCTATGGCTTATCACAGCGGGACTGCTCGGATTGTGCATGGAATGGATATATCCTGTGACTACTGATGGTCAGGTAGGCAGTGAGCGATTTGCCACTGTCATGGCTGGCTATTCAGCCATCCTTCTATCCGCTGGCCTGCTACGTACAGGCTGGATGGCCAGTATCGCGCTACGCATCCCTATGATATACGTTGCACTGTGTGTGATGTATGGGGGGAGTCATCCTGTCGAATGGGGCTTATCTTATCCTGGGGTGCTTAATGCTGATCTGGGGGAGTGGATCGACACAGGACGTTTTCGTGTGATGAGCAGGGAAACCAGAGGTTTATTTATGTTGTGCGGCTGGAGCATGTTGCTTGCTTCGGTACAGTACTTGGTATTGCTTCGTCGCAGCATATCTCTGTTTGGCACGGGAACGTTAGTTTATCTTATCCTGCTGGAGAGTGTTGTCGGATATGATGCTTATGGCTCGGTGGTTCGTTCGGTATGCTGGTTGCTATGCATCCAGGGCATGCTTCACCTGCTGCGACTTTCGGAAGGAACAGGTCATGATGCGCAGGATCAGGAAAGTGCATTCAATAGGGTGGCACGACGTAAAAAGAACAGCTCCCATCGGATACGGAGCAAGATTTATTTGTATTGGATGGCTGTATCGGTGGGTACGGCGTTCTGTGTGGTGTTGATATCTACACTTCCTGCACGGCTCAGTGTTGTGTCACCTGCCGGACAACTCTCTGTTATGGATACGGTCGAGCGTTTGGCTAGATGGGCAGGATACACTCCTTCAGGCAGTGTACCGGCTTCTCTAAGTATGACGGGATATAGCACGGTTGATGCGCCTATGGGGGCACCGCTGGTACAGGGGAATGAACCTGTATTTGTAGCAAAGACGCCTGTCTCTACGTATTGGCGCGGGGAAACCCGTTCTTACTACAATGGGAGTGCCTGGAGTGATACGGAGCAACACTTTCGTTATGTGAACACATCAGATCTGATACGTTCCGATGGATGGGAGGAGCATCCTTATTGGCAACGTGTTCGTCAGATCATCACGATGGAACGGGAGTGGCGTGGTCCGAATCCACTTTTTGCGGGAGGATTACCGGTAAGTATGTCTTTTCAGGATGGTGATGCCTTTAATAAAAAGAATGAAAAGCGACTGCTGTCTAATGAATCTACGGGCACATTATGGCTTACAGGGGGAAGGGACAGGAATGAGCTTGTCCGGAATTATACGGTAGATGTGATGGTGCCGAATGTGACACCAGAACAGCTCAGGCAGCGTGCAGGAATGGATTGGAAGAGTGCTGGCAAGGATGACAAGGATAGTAAGGATGGAAAGAAGAACTCTAGCGTGAGCGGACAGAAGCATGCTGGCGGAAATAATACATCCGATCCTGCCTCTATTCGCCGAAAGGATCTACAGCTTCCAGATACGCTTCCAGAGAGGGTAAGGGATCTTGCTGCCGAGATCATTGGTTCAAGTGCAACACGGTACGATGCTGTACAGGCCGTGCGCAGTTATCTGAAAGCGAACGCTCGTTACTCGCTGAATACCCGAATGCCTCCACGGGGGACGGATTTTGTGGATGATTTTTTATTTGTGACCCGTGCGGGGTATTGCAACCATTTTTCCACCGCCATGGTTGTGCTGCTTCGTGCCGAGGGTATACCGGCACGTTGGGTGAAAGGTTATGCCCCAGGACAAGCGGATCCGCAGAACCCGGGGCGTGTTGTCGTCACCCAAGGCGATGCCCATTCCTGGGTGGAGGTGTATTTTCCCGGCGTGGGCTGGATGCCGTTTGAGGCTACGCCGGGGTTTGATTCGGCGCAGGCTGTGGATGCCAGCGCCGCAGGGGTCGCCTCGGCGCAGCCAGGCGACGGAGCCCCGCTGCCGGGTGCAGGCAGCGGCGGGCTGGAGCGTGCGGGCGCATGGCTTGCCGCGCACGCACGTGCCCTTGTCGCGGCGCCGTGGCCAGCCGCGACGGCACTTGCGGCAGCGGCGTTGCTGTGCGCCGCTGCATGGGCCTGCACGCGGCGGCTTCGCCCCGCGCTGCGGCTTGGGCTGCTGCTGGCGTGGCCGCGCAGCAGCTTCCCGGACCGCGAGCGGCTGCTGCAGGCTGCCGCTCCGGTCTGGCACGCGCTTGCGCGCCGGTACGGCCCGCGGCCGCCGGGCATGACGCTGCGGGAATACGCAGCGTCACCCGCCGTGGCCGCAGGCACGGACGGCGCGGACGTCGCGCGCTTTGCAGCCGACTGGGAGCGGCTGCTATACGGGCCAGACCGTCCGCTGCGCGCGGACAGTCTTGATTTCTTGCGCCGGGCACTCCGCCTGGCCCGACGTTCCCCCAGACGCCAGCGCTAAGTCCTGACCAGTCTCGTTTGCCCAAGGGTGAACGAGATTTTTTAATTTACACCACTACACTCTATCGAGATGCAACGGAGCGGATGCTAACGAATCTCGTTGGAAGTGAACAGGAAGATGAACAATAGTCTATTTTCAAACCTCAGTGTACCGAGATTAGACTTCGCAATTTCTAACGATCACCAGCGACGCTATTTAGCCTTTTGTTGCTATTTTAAAATTCTAACGATCACCAGAAACCTTATTTACTTGAAATGACATGGTTTTGGCTTGATTTAGGGAGTTCTAGTCCAAATAACGCTTCTGAGGATCGTTAGAATTTCAAGTACTGCTTAGAGCGCAAAATAAGGTTCGATGTGATCGTTAGCGTGTTCAAATTCATTTGGTGATGCCGCCGGCACATGTGCTCTTCAAACTTTAATACCAACTTACCATCTCGGCTGATAACGATGACTTTGCAATGACTTTTATTCTATGCAAATGGCGGATGAAATCGGTGCTTTTACCCAATTATAAGAGGACATAAGGGGTAGAGCATATGTGCAGGTGTTGTTGAACAAAGGTGCATCCGGAGAGTTTCAGGTCAGGGAATGGAAGCAGTTGTCGCCTGATGTCACATCTCTGCGTTATATGCTCGAAAAATGGAGTTTTGTCTTTCCTTGACGGTAGGTTTTGTCGTTGCGTATAATTAGTTTCATTAATTGAGGGAGGCACGGTAATGAATAAGCAAAATGAAATTGTGGTTGTCCTTGACTTTGGAGGGCAATACAACCAGTTAATCGCCAGAAGAATCCGGGATCTTGGCGTATACAGCGAGCTTTTGCCGTATAATACACCAGCGGAGAAAATTGCTGAAATGGCGCCAAAAGGGATCGTATTCTCCGGTGGCCCATCCAGCGTATACGCTGAGAATGCACCACACGTTGATCCGGGTGTCTATGATCTTGGACTGCCAATCTTCGGAATCTGTTATGGCATGCAACTGATGGCACAGCAGCTTGAAGGTAAAGTAGAGCGCTCCGAGAAACGTGAATATGGTAAAGCTGATCTGGCGTTTGCTGAAGGTGCGGCACTGGCTAAAGGCATCGAAGGTGAACATACCGTATGGATGAGTCACGGTGACCATGTTGTCACATTGCCTCCGGGCTTCAAACTGGATGCAGGCACGGAAAGTGCGCCAATCGCTGCGATGAGTAACGACGAGCGCAAATTGTATGCAGTTCAGTTCCACCCGGAAGTACGTCACTCCGTTCGCGGTAACGATATGATTCGCAACTTCTTGTTCGAAATCTGTGGTTGCGAAGGTAACTGGACAATGGAAACCTTTATTGATGACACGATTAGAGATATTCGTGAAAAAGTGGGCGACGGTAAAGTGCTGTGTGCACTCAGCGGCGGTGTCGATTCATCCGTTGTTGCGGCATTGCTGCACAAAGCGATCGGCGATCAGCTGACATGTATGTTTATCGACCACGGTCTGTTGCGTAAAGGTGAAGCAGAGAGTGTAATGGAGACGTTTGTTGGCAAGTTCGATATGAAGGTTGTCAAAATCGATGCACAAGAACGCTTCATGTCCAAACTCGCTGGCGTGGATGATCCAGAGCAAAAACGTAAAATTATCGGTAACGAGTTTATTTACGTATTTGATGAAGAGTCCAAGCAGTTTGATGACTTTGAATTCCTGGCTCAAGGTACACTGTACACGGACATCGTGGAGAGTGGTACAGCTACGGCACAGACGATCAAATCCCACCACAACGTGGGCGGTCTGCCGGAAGACATGAACTTCAAGCTGATCGAGCCTTTGAATACACTGTTCAAGGACGAAGTACGTAAAGTAGGTACGGAGTGTGGCTTGCCAGATGAAATTGTTCACCGTCAGCCTTTCCCTGGTCCGGGTCTTGCGATCCGTGTACTTGGTGAAGTGACGGAAGAGAAACTGAAAATTGTTCGTGATTCCGACTACATCCTGCGTGAAGAAATCGCCAAAGCCGGTCTTGACCGTGAAATCTGGCAATACTTCACCGCCCTGCCTAACATGAAGAGTGTTGGTGTTATGGGTGACGCTCGTACGTATTCCTACACTGTAGGTATCCGTGCTGTAACATCCATCGACGGTATGACAGCAGACTGGGCACGTATCCCTTGGGACGTCTTGGAGAAAATCTCTGTACGGATCGTTAACGAAGTGGACAATGTGAACCGGATCGTCTATGACGTAACGTCCAAACCACCTGCAACGATCGAGTGGGAGTAGGCTTAGCTACAGGACGTTAAACCTTATAACATTCAAATGCCGAAGGGCTTGGTAATCCAAGCTTTTCGGCAATTTTTTTGTTCGCAGTAACGTAGATACTGCGAACAAAATGAAGGGCCAAAAAAGCTCCCTCTCGTCTGCAAGACAGATGCAAAACGATGGGAGTTTTCATATATATCTTTTAGCTAAACCTGTTATTTTGCAGCTTCTTTCTTGGGATTGTACTCGAGATATAGTGTTTTATTCTTGTTATCCCATTTGACTACTTTCGCACCGAGTAATGAAGGGAGGTTTTTGGCCTCAACATAAGCTGTGCCTGCGAAATTTCTGGATTGTGTGATCGGACTCCCAAAGAGAACCGGCAATTTTTTAACAGGGTCATATCCTATGAAAACATTGAATGCTTCACTCACAGAACGAATTGGAATATATACTGTTCCATTGTAGAGAAGGCCGGTGTGCGTTAATTTGTCATTAATGATAATTTTAATTTTTTCCGGTTTGACATCAGATCTAATGATCGAAGCATAGGGCTGAGGTTCTTCGTTTAATTTGGCCGCTGTTGCAGCGGTCACCACTTTAACTTCATGTTCACCAGTGACAGAACCATAAGTGACTTTTAAAATCGCTGTACCGAGACCGACAGCTTGAACATTGCCAGTTCCATGTGGTTTTAACACTGCGGGATTACTTGACTTCCATGTTGCGGCATCTGTTATGTAGAAGACATCTCCATTCTCGAAGTAGGCGAGTGCATTCAATTCTTGCCCCGTATTAATAGGGAAGATGAATGGTAAGAAGCTGGGCCGCATTGTACCCTCTACGATATAAATTTCTTTAGGTAAAGCTACCAAAACATCTACTGAGGCTGTTTTATAATCTGTTACTATATTTCCTGCAAGATCAGTCAACACCGTCTTATCCGTAAGAACTTGAATGGAAGATTGCATATTCAAACTACTTTCCTTGGTAATAAGCGTGAAGGATACAATCGGATCGCCTGCTGCGGAATCCAGAAAATGACCATCCTTGGCTGTAATTGAAAGTACAATCTCTTGTTTTCCATCATTTGGGACAAGGTCCTCGGGATAAGGATTTTGAATGATATAGTCGTCTTTGCTTGCATACTGATGGGATGGGATGTAAAAAGTATCGTCTCTCCATATGTATTTTTTCAACTTCTCATCAAATCGGAGTAATCCGTCTTCTTCATCTTCTTCATTAAGGGTAAACATGTTTTCATCATAGCTCAAAACGATAGTTGCCGATTTAATTTTTGGAGTATCCAGGCTGTTAGAGATTGCAACATCTACCCGCTCGACATCACCAGGAACTAAGGTAGAATTGCCTGTCAGGGTTACGGATAATTCTCCTGACTCAGCAGCGGAGGTAGCGTTGGCTATGCCTCCCATTGCAAGGGTAATTCCAAGGAACACTAAAATTATCTTTTTTGAGAAAAACATTTCTTAACCTCCGGTATAAGTGATTTATCCTCTAATATATCGGTATGAGATGTAACAAAATGAAGCGCAGCGTAGGTTCCAGAAGAGCTATGAGTCTTACTTTAGAACCGGAATTGGAATTGGTAGCTAAGTAAATAGAGATTGTCTTCCTTGGATGTAGCTGTAAGCTATATTAGGCCCTAGTATGTTAAAGAATGCTGCGTAACATGTCGAATGAGTTTAAAGTACCTAAGCGGGTTTTATTACGGAAACCTATGGCAAGTATATTTTTCTAATAAAAAATAAATGAATGGCTGTTTCCATCACGTTTTACTTATAATGAAAAGGTGGCTTTTTTGATGCCCCTCAAGGAATGCTCTGCTCTGAAAATATGAACATATCCGGCCTTGAATCCGTTATCAATTGCATAAGTATCGGGGATGTAAATCGCTGAACTGGTTTGATTTGTTAAATAATACGAACGTTAATTGAATGATATAGATATATCATTCGTTTTTGTCATTGACAAAATAGAAGCCCCCTCCTAAAATGGGTGATGGGAAACAAACAAAAAGCGCATACTAATTCGTATAATCCTGGGGATTGGCCCGGGAGTCTCTACGAGATCACCCTAATGATCTGGCTACGAAGAGGAGCAGGCTAAGCACATGAATTCTACATGACTGCGGTGGAAAGTCACCCGCGCACATTAGGATTTTTTTTGTTCTTGGTCACAGGCCGTGTGGCTGCTTCTGGTCAAGCTGAACTCTGGGGAAAGTACTTCTCAGGGTCATTTGTCGTTTTTCAATAAATATGGCTTCAACATCTCTAAGGAGGAGTTAGTGTATTATGGATCGTTTCTTTAAACTCAAAGAAAACGGAACAAATGTTAGAACGGAGATTGTTGCGGGTCTGACTACCTTTATGACAATGGCTTACATTCTATTTGTAAACACATTGTTCTTAGGACAAAATGGGGCAGGGATGTCCGACAATGCAGTATTCTTTGCAACAGCCGTTGGTGCTGGATTAATGACAATTATTATGGGGTTGTTCGTGAACGTTCCGATTGCACTCGCTCCGGGTATGGGTTTGAATGCCTACTTTATGACCGTGGTTCTGAGCTCCAATGGTGCGATTAGCTGGCAGGCTGCCCTCGGTGCTGTATTCCTTTCGGGTATCGTGTTCATTATTCTGACCGTGACCCGAGTTCGGCAAATGTTGCTTGTAGCAGTTCCGCAATCCATTAAAATGGCAATTACTGTAGGTATCGGTCTTTTTATTACGATCATCGGTTTTAAACTTGCCAATCTAGTGGCAGTAACCGTGAATGTCGCACCGGATGCAGATTTGAGCCAACCGATTCCAGGTAGCAGCTTCAACTTGTCTCTTGGGAACTTTATTACACATCATGATGCATTACTTGCGTTAATTGGGTTATTGTTGATTGCAATTCTTATGGTAATGCGTGTTAAAGGTGCTTTGTTGATTGGTATCGTAGCAACAACGCTGATTGGTATTCCGATGGGGGTAACCAATTTGAGTGGTCTGTCCAGCGCGAGCTGGCTGCCTAACTTCAGTGACCTGGCTGTCGGACAGCTTGATCTGAAAGGTGCAATTAGCCTTGGATTGTTCGAAATCATCTTCATTTTCACATTCGTTGAGCTGTTTGATACCTTCGGTACGATGGTTGGAACGGCAACACGTATGGGGATTATGAAGGATAAAGCTAAAGGTGAGAAAACGATTGGTAAAGCCATGCTCGTCGATGCTGTCGGTGTCAGCGCAGGTGCGGCACTGGGTACAAGTACGATTACGGCTTATGTTGAAAGTGCTTCGGGTGTTGAAGCTGGTGGGCGTACAGGGTTAACCTCAGTAACCACAGGTTTGCTGTTCATTCTTGCTTTGTTTATCGCGCCACTTGCTTTGGTTGTTCCTTCTGCCGCAACGGCTCCAGCTCTGATTATCGTAGGGGTACTTATGATGAGCCAAGTTCGCAGTATTGAGTGGGATGATTTTCTGCAGGCTTTCCCTGCATTCCTTACAATTGTGCTGATGCCATTTACAGGTGGAATCGCTAACGGGATCTCGGCAGGTATCGTATCCTATGTTATATTGGCTGTGTTCAGTAACTTGGTTACTGAGCGTAAAGTGAAAATACATTGGCTGATGTGGGTGCTGGCCGTTATCGTTATATGCCGTTACG
Source organism: Paenibacillus sp. 4624 (assembly GCF_050435065.1). Lineage (NCBI taxonomy): Bacteria > Bacillati > Bacillota > Bacilli > Caryophanales > Paenibacillaceae > Paenibacillus > Paenibacillus sp. 4624. The sequence continues at coordinate 524 of NZ_JBNDJR010000018.1, read as the reverse complement.
TGTTTATCGGCGGAGAATAAGTTTGGTTTGCATATGAAGAAAGCGGAGCTACGATATCACATCGAGCTTCGCTTTTTTGTTTCTTCTATAATAAGTGTTTGAAAAGCGAAGTGAAAAGTGGATCAGTTCTGAACCTTTGTACTCGCTCCGACTTCAGAGACAAAGAGTCGTGTATGAAATGATATAGTCATTTATCCAAATGGAAAAGATTATTCCGACTGTAAGAATGAAAATAATTCAGAATGGAAATGATAATTCCAGACAACTGCGAGATTAAGTAGAAACATATTCGGAAGAGGTAGTTATTGCTGCTACATTACATTTCCAAGTTAGAGTATGGATGCTGTAAAGTTAACCTGAAATGCATCTTCTCGTAAAGGTTATGACCTGTTCATGTATTTTTAAAATAATGCTTTACAAGTGGTAGTTATACATGGTATATTCTAATTCCGGCCAAGAAAACACGGTTTACACGGTGCGGCAAGCAATTGAAAATAAGCTTCGAAAGAAACTTAAAAAAAGAG
>NZ_JBNDJR010000017.1:0-93327 GCF_050435065.1 Paenibacillus sp. 4624 | reverse complement strand
AACGTGACGACAGATACCGCACCAAGCGTGCCGCTCACCGACTTTGCGAATACGGCGAAGACGAGTACAACGGCAAGCTTTAGCTGGACAGCAGCCAGCGGGGCAACTGGGATCGTGATCGAACAATCGCCAGCGGGCACGAACACGTGGACAACATCGTCCACAAGCGGAGCCCTTGCGTCCAATGCCACAAGTGCCACGGTAACAGGATTGAACCCGGCCACGTCATACGATTTCCGCCTTGTGGTCACTGGCGGTACGAACGCTGGCACATCGAATGTGGTCTCGAACATCACGACGGATAATGCATCAAGCGTGCCGCTCACGGATTTTGCGAATACGGCGAAGACGAGTACAACGGCAAGTTTTAGCTGGACAGCAGCCAGCGGGGCAACTGGGATCGTGATCGAACAATCCCTAGCGGGCACGAACACGTGGACAACATCGTCCACAAGCGGAGCCCTTGCGGCCAATGCCACAAGTGCCACGGTAACAGGATTGAACCCAGCCACGTCGTATGACTTCCGACTCGTGGTCACTGGCGGTACGAACGCTGGCACATCGAATGTCGTTTCGAACATAACAACGGATAATGCACCGACCGTGCCTAACATCCCTAACGTACCAAGTTCGCCGACTAGTCCGGTAATTAGTGGTTCTGGTAGCAGCGCTCCTTCAAGCGGCACTACTGGGGTAGACATTCTTGTTAACGGAAAAGTGGAGAGCGCAGGTACGGCCACGGCATCGCAACGCAATAACCAAAGCGTAACCACGATATCCGTCGACCAGAACAAGCTGGACAACAAGCTTGCATCGGAAGGCTCTGGAGCCGTAGTGACTCTACCAGTTAATACGAAATCGGATATTGTGATTGGTGAATTGAACGGTCAGATGATTAAAAATCTGGAAAGCTATAGTGCGACATTGGAGATTAGAACAGCCCGAGCAACATATACCTTGCCAGCTCAACAAATAAATATTAATGCCCTATCCGCCCAATTGGGTAAAGAGTTGAACCTGCAAGACATCAAAGTTCGCATTGAAATCGCCGCTCCAATCACGGATATGATGCAAGTGGTAGACCAAGCGGCAGGGAAGAATGGGCTCACGCTCGTTGCTCCACCGACGGATTTCAAGATTAGCGCAACATATGGAAGCACGGCCATTGACGTATCAAAATTTAACGCATATGTTGAAAGAAGCGTTGCTCTTCCGAACGGTATTGATCCGAATAAGATTACAACAGGTTTGGTGGTAGAGCCGGATGGATCGGTAAGGCATGTACCAACCAAAGTGATTTTCAAGGAGGGAATGTATTACGCTCGGATCAACAGTTTAACAAACAGCACTTATACCGTTGTCTGGCACCCGCTAGAATTCAGTGATGTTGCAAAGCACTGGGCTAAAAAAGCTGTGAACGATATGGGTTCCCGAATGATTGTCAACGGTACCGGCAATGAGCAGTTCAGTCCCGACCAAGATATTACACGTGCCGAATTCGCAGCCAGCATTGTTCGAGGACTGGGACTTAAACTTGAGAACGAGACTACGCCTTTCTCGGACGTTAAGTCTTCCGATTGGTATAGCAGTGTAATTAGTACGGCGTATGCATACGAATTGCTTGATGGTTATCCAGATGGTACCTTCCGTCCGATGGATAAGATTACACGTGAACAGGCGATGGTGATCCTTTCCAAGGCAATGATTCTGACCAGATTGAAGGAAAAGCAGCCTGTACAATCGACAGATGGAATACTTCAATCATTTCAAGATGCGTCTAGTGTTTCTCATTGGGCACAAAGTAGCGTTATGGAAAGTGTACAAGCAGGCATCATATCTGGCAGAAGTGCCACAGCACTTGTACCTAAGGCTTATATTACAAGAGCTGAGGTAGCCACGATTATCCAGAAGCTTCTTCAAAAGTCTGAATTGATCTAATGTATATATAGTTCAATTCATCAAGTGATCTTAAAAAAGAGAGTTGACTAAAAAAGGGTGATTTCTGCATCTTGCAGAAATCATCTTTTTTTAGTGGTAAGTTGTGTGTAACTGGAGCCGTAAGTTTTACTCAAAATAGCCAACACGGTCCAATGATTTGGTTGAATCATAAAATAAGGGTACACAAATGATAGGAAATGAACTAAAATGAACTTATATGAACTTTAATAAACATAGTGAACTTCATTGAAAGCCAGAAAGCGACAATGAGCTCAACTCTAAACTTAATTCACAAGACGAAAGGAATGGATTACAAATGGAAAACCGTTATGCAGCCCACCCGAATGAAGTGAAAACGTATGATACAGCTCGTTTGCGTGAGGAATTCCTTATGGAGCAATTGTTTGCCAAAGACGAACTCGTGACTGTGTACTCCCATGTGGATCGTTACATCGTAGGAACTGCGGTGACACAAAGCAAAGACATTACCCTTGAAGTCAACTTGAAAGATATCGGAACAGATTTTTTCCTGGAGCGCCGTGAAATCGGTATAATCAACGTGGGTGGACAAGGTACAGTAACAGCGGACGGAGAAGCGTATGAAATTGGAGCCAAAGAATGCCTCTATATCGGTAAAGGCGTTAAGGAAGTGGTATTCAAGAGCAATGGCACAGAGCAGGCGGCTCAGTTCTACTTTGTTTCTACACCAGCTCACCATACCTATCCAACGGTAAAAGCAACTCAGGAGCAAGCACAGCCGAACCACCTCGGCAGCATCGAAACCTCCAACGAGCGTACGATCTACCGTTACATTCACCAAGGTGAAGGCGGAATCAAGAGCTGTCAATTGGTTATGGGGATTACTGAACTGAACAAAGGTAACATGTGGAACACGATGCCGGCACATACGCATAACCGCCGTTCCGAAGTTTACTTGTACTGGAACCTGCCTGAAGATGGCGTTGTATTTCATATGATGGGCGAGCCAACTGAAACGCGTCACCTCGTTGTACGTGATCGTCAGGCGATCATCTCTCCAAGCTGGTCTATTCACAGCGGTGTGGGCACAAGCAACTACACTTTCTGTTGGGCAATGGCTGGAGAAAACCAAACGTTCGAAGACATGGACGGCGTAGCGATGAAGGATCTGAAATAAGAAAGAAATAGGAAGTTGATTAGATGAATCCATTGAAACGACATGAAAAGATAATGGAGGCTCTGCTGGAGCGCCAGGAGGTCACGGTTAGTGACCTGAGCGAATTGTTGCAGGTGACTGGCAAAACGGTGCGAGAGGATCTCGACAAGCTGGAGAGTATGGGATTGCTTGTGCGTGTACACGGCGGAGCCATGCTGGCCCAGAATGATCAATATGGGATTCTGAACAGCCGCGGGGCACTGGAGAAACACCAGTCCGAGAAAACCGAGATTGCCGAACGAGCACTTGCGTACATTAAGCCCGGAGATATTGTAGCACTGGATGGTGGCAGCACCACGTTAGAGATGGCCAAGCGGCTCGATAATCAGCCGCTGACGGTGATCACAAGTGATTTGTACATCATTGCTGAGCTGACGAAAAAGGAACAGGTGCGACTGGTCGTTCCTGGTGGAGCGCGTGTGCGTAATATGCTGGTAGGTGAAGATACGGCGGCATTTATCTCCGGTCTGAACATTCACAAAGCCTTCATTTCAACAACGGCACTTCATCCTGAATTTGGCCTTTCCATCTATACAGGGGATTTGGTTCCACTGAAAAAAGCAATGATCGCTGCCGCACAGCAGGTGTTTGGCGTAGTGGATCATTACAAATTCGGGCAATTTGCACTCCGTACCTTCGCACAGTGCTCTGAACTGGATTATATTATCAGCGACCGGAATCTGGATGAAGAGACTGCGGCTTTATACAGGCAGAGCGGTGTCGATGTGGATTACAAAAGTTAACTTCATGTATTTTTAACGGAATGAAATAACGAACAATACAGTTGTTGTTTGCATATCAAAGACATGTGGAGGAAATGTTCATGAACCCATTTGATTTAAGCGGACAAGTTGCAATGGTGACAGGTACTTCAGGAGGACTCGGGCAAGGAATGGCAGTTGGCCTCGCTGAAGCGGGGGCAGATGTGGTGCTGGTGTCTTACTCCAAACCGGCAGAGACGGCAAGTGCAATTGAAGCACTGGGACGTAAAGCGTATATCATCGAAGCTGATCTGAGCAAGGAAGAGGAATTGTCAGCTGTGTTTGAAAAAGCACTTGCGTTCCAAGGAAGAATTGATATTCTCGTCAACAATGCGGGTATCATTCGCCGCACTCCAGCAGCGGATCACGGACATCAGGACTGGCATGATGTGATTGCTCTGAACCTGAACAGTGTGTTTTTCCTTAGCCAGCTGGCGGGTAGACATATGATTGAACGTGGAAGCGGCAAAATCATTAACATTGCATCGATGCTTTCTTACCAAGGCGGCATTAATGTTCCAGGGTATACGGCTAGTAAACACGGCGTTGCCGGGTTGACGAAAGCTCTGGCTAACGAATGGGCTGGCAAAGGCATTCAGATTAACGGTATCGCTCCAGGTTATATGGAAACGGATAATACAACCCAAATTCGTGCGGACGAGAACCGTTACCGCGATATTACGGCGCGTATTCCAGCAGGTCGCTGGGGAACACCAGAGGATTTGAAAGGTCCGGTGGTGTTCCTGGCTTCTGCCGCATCGGATTATTTGAATGGTCACGTACTTAATGTGGATGGCGGATGGATGGCACGTTAAACCATCATCTGAGATCCGTTTTGCAGAAGGAGGCAATGAGATGAAACTTGGTGTTCTGGCCCATACGTTTGGTAAACGGCCTACAGCTGAGCTGGCGCAAATCATTGCGGACAACGGATTCAACTCCGTGCAACTGGCTCTTGCCAAAGCATTGTCGGACATGGATTCAGCGAACGGCAAATTGAGTCCTGGATTCGCTAATGAGGTAGGAGAACAATTTGCCAGCCGCGGGGTGAAAATTGCCGTTCTAGGCTGTTATATCAACCCGATTGATCCTGATCCTGTGAGCCGTCGCGCAGACATTAACCGGTTCAAGGAACATCTGCGATATGCCCGGGATTTCGGGTGCAGTATGGTGGCAACAGAAACAGGAGAACGAACGACTTATCGGGATACCTATCCAGACACGTACGATGAAAAGTCATGGAGTGTTCTGAAAGATACGCTGGAGGAAATCACGGAGGAAGCGGAAAAGTGGGGCGTACATGCTGCCATTGAACCCGTGGCGACACATACGCTTCATACGCATGAACATATGACTCGTTTGTTTGAAGAGATTCCGTCATCCAATCTGGGCATGTTGTTTGATCCGTGCAATCTGATTAAACAGCATCATACTGAAGATCAAGGAGCTTTTCTGCGCGAAGTCATGGAGAAACTGTATGAGAAGATTATCGTGATTCATGCAAAGGACGTAGCTTTCAACGCACAGGGTGAGAAGTATAATCCTGTTCCTGGATCGGGCATCCTGGATTATCCGTTGTTCTTCGAATTGCTCAAAACGTATAAACCCCACATTGATATTTCGCTGGAGGGTGTGAATGCAGAGGAGGCTGTGCCTGCTGCCAAGCACCTGCGTGAGGTATGGAACGCCGTGAAGGTTTAATAACAAGAGGGTTGAACGACTATTAGAGAATCGGTCAGCGGTCCGTTCCTCTAGCGGATGAAAAATGTTATGCTGAATGATGAAACTACAAAAATGCAATGAGAGCTTAGTAGAAGTTCTAACGACGAATGAACTGAAAAACCTTTGCTACGGCAAAGGTTTTTTTAATACAGCAAGATTGTATTTTACATATTAATATTTCTTATCGGAAAAATCGGAAATAACTCTTTTCAAAACCGACATCTTGTGAGAGAATATGGAAAACATAAGCTGCCATGAGAAGACATCAAGAAGCCAAAAGTTGAGATCAGGATGCACAAGAATGCATATATCAAGGGAGGATTCAGAATTATGTCAAACGAACGTGAGCTTTCATTTGAAACATTAGCTATTCATGCAGGTCAAGAGATTGACCCAACAACTCAATCTAGAGCTGTACCTTTGTACCAGACAACATCTTATGGATTCCGTGATACGGAGCATGCTGCTAATCTGTTTGGTTTGAAAGAGTTTGGCAACATCTATACACGTCTGATGAATCCAACAACGGATGTATTTGAGCAGCGGATTGCGGCTTTGGAAGGTGGAGCAGGGGCATTGGCTACAGCTTCGGGTCAAGCGGCCATTACGTTCTCTTTGCTGAATATTGCCGGTGCTGGAGATGAGATTGTGTCCTCAGCAAGTCTGTATGGAGGGACATATAACCTGTTCTCAACCACGTTGCCGAAATTAGGCCTTGATGTGAAATTTGTAGATTCCAGTGATCCTGAGAACTTCCGCGCGGCGATTACGGAGAAAACAAAAGCGTTGTACGCTGAAACGATTGGTAACCCGAAAGGTAACGTACTTGATATTGAAGCCGTGGCAGCAATTGCCCATGAGCACGGGATTCCTCTGATCGTGGATAACACGTTCCCAAGCCCGTATCTGCTTCGTCCAATTGAGCATGGAGCGGATATCGTTGTTCACTCAGCGACGAAGTTCATTGGTGGACATGGTACATCCATTGGTGGTGTCATTGTAGACAGCGGTAAATTCGACTGGAAAGCAAGTGGTAAATTCCCGGGACTGACTGAACCAGACCCAAGTTATCATGGGGTTGTGTATACAGAAGCGGTTGGACCAATTGCTTATATTATTAAAGCGCGTGTACAGTTGTTGCGTGATCTGGGTGCGTCGATCTCTCCATTTAACTCATGGTTGTTACTGCAAGGACTGGAAACATTACATCTTCGCGTGGAACGTCACAGCAGTAACGCTCTGGCCGTAGCGGAATATTTGGAGAAACATGAGGATGTTCTTTGGGTGAGCTATGCCGGTCTGCCAAGTCACCCATCTTATGAGCTTGCACAGAAGTATCTTCCAAGAGGGCAGGGTGCAATCTTAACATTTGGAATCAAAGGTGGCGTAGAAGCAGGACGTAAATTGATCGAAAATGTAAAACTATTCTCTCACCTCGCCAACGTGGGCGATTCCAAGTCATTGATCATCCACCCTGCAAGCACAACCCATGCCCAGCTGACAGAGGAAGAGCAAACAGCAGCTGGCGTAAATCCGGAATTGATCCGTCTGTCCATTGGTACGGAGAATGTTCAGGATATCATCTACGACCTGGAGCAAGCGATTAAAGCGAGCCAAGGTGCAAGTGTAGGGGCGTAAAAAGGTTTAAGTTTAATGTGTAGTTTAATCATTGAGGTACAATAAAAGTTGCGAAGAAGTGAGCATCCCTCTGTTGGATGCTCACTTCTTTTTTTATTCCACCAGCTCAAAGAACGCGATATTAAAGGTGGATTGAGTTAAACGAGAGTACATTACGTGTGCCTTTATTGGCTTACAAGCGTCAGTTTGTCCGGCAAAATACCAGGTGTAGATTCTCTCATAATAGGTGTAGTCACAATATGTGAGATCTGGTAAGGCTGCTCGGGGTTGTCGATTCGGGACAACAGCATCTCTGCCGCCTTAATTCCCATCTCGTTGCTGTAGATATGAACCGTCGTTAAAGGAGGCTCAATGATTCTTGATTCAGGCGCGTTATCGAATCCACATACCACAATATCCTGCGGAACCGTCACTTCTCTAGATTTAAAGGCCCTGATTAGCTCAACCGCAATGAAGTCATTGGCACATACATACGCCGAAGGAAATGTCTCCAGTGCAGAAACCCGCTCCTTCATCCAACCGGGTTTTGAGAAGAACAGCTTATCATCATCTGTAATGCAGTGGGAGAGATCTACCTGCAGTCCTGATTCCAGCATCGCACGGTGATATCCTATCCATCGTTCATTAAAGCTTTTACAGTGATTGTAATCCCCAGCAAAGCCGATACTCTTGCAGCCGCTATCAATTAGTTTTTTGGTTAATTGGTAGATACTATGTTCATTCTCCATAAGTAACAGATCGGCATGGAAATCCGGATAACAAATATTGGCTGCACAATCGATAAAGATCGTAGGAATCCCGAGCTCTGTAATAAGGCGGGTGTATTCCAGATTAAATAACTCGATGCAAATGATGCCGTCCACTTTTGAAACATCAAAATTGTTTGGTAATGTCAGGCCATCCTGATCAACTTCACGAACGATATGGATTGAAAGATTATACCCCTCTGCACTGATTCTTTTCTCCAGTCCGCTGATTAACAATGATCCAAAGTGAGACGTATTAGGAAGGTTTTCTGTTAACAGGGCGATATTGCCCGGCGTTTTGCTGAGAATCTGTTCACTCTCCACGTAAGCAAATTGTTTATATTTTAACTCAATCGCCTTTCTAATAACCCGATTCCGTGTCTCTTCTGGAATGTTTCCGCTATCATTAAGGGCTTTGGAAGCTGTATTTCTGGAAATGCCCAAAGCATCCGCGATATCCTGTATCGTCACTTTCTCTTTTGCCATGTCATATCTCACCTCAAATGGTCAATTCATCATCTCAAATATGTTCTAAACCAAATGTATAATATATCAGGGCAAATAGCAATTGTATATTTACAAATGAACAATTTTAATTTTCGTTTGTAAACTTATTTTTGTCGCATTCTGCGAAAGTATCATTTCTTGTTATTGCGATGTAAATCAAAATCAGGCACGGTTATTAGGTATTTAAACACCTCGTACGGTGGGGTTTTTGAGCTATAAATCTGTCTATTATACAATTAGTTTCGCACTGAAAATTGAGCATATGCACATTAAATTTTCACATTATGTATTGACGAAGTAAGGTTTATCCTGATAAATTGTAAAATATAAAAGTTGCAATTGTAAACATTGTAAGCCCTTACTATGAACGATTGTAAATTACATTCATGAACGGAGGTCATGTGTTGGACAAAACAGTGAACACGAATAAAAGGATGGCGAACGGCCTCAAAGAGAGAAACTCTCTTTTTCACCCACTGCAGCAAATGAAAAAGAATTATTTTTTGTATGTATTGCTTGCACCAGCGCTCATCCTGACTTTGATCTTTAAGTACATTCCGATGTATGGAGCTATTATCGCGTTCAAGGACTTCAGTCCGATCAAGGGCATCATGGGTAGTGAGTGGGTGGGTTTTAAGCATTTCGAGAAATTTTTGGCTTCACCCAATTTTGATGTCATTTTTATGAATACGCTTAAACTCAGCTTTTTGGGATTGATTTTCAGTTTCCCTGTACCTATTCTGCTGGCTATCATGCTGAACCAGGTGCGAAAAGCTGCTGTGAAGAAGAATATTCAATTGTTTCTATACGCACCTAATTTCATATCCGTTGTCGTTGTTGTGGGCATGTTGTTTATCTTTTTATCCCCGACAGGTCCCATTAATCAATTAACCACGTGGATTACAGGTCAGCCGGTCATGTTTATGTCCGAACCTGAATATTTCCGCTGGATTTACATTTTGTCCGATATTTGGACTGGAGCAGGCTGGGCCTCGATTATATACGTTGCAGCTCTGGCCAATGTCGATCCAGAGCTTCACAATGCGGCCAATCTGGATGGTGCCAATCTTCTTCAGCGTATTCGCCACATTGACCTCCCGACCATTCGTCCGATTATGGCAATCGTATTTATCCTTGCTGCGGGCGGAATTATGTCCATCGGATTCGAAAAGGCGTACCTGATGCAAACATCCATGAACCTGCCATCCTCCGAAATTATTGCTACCTACGTTTATAAAGTGGGATTGCAATCCGGGGATTATGCCTATTCTGCGGCAGTTGGATTGTTTAACTCTTTCATCAATGTCATTCTGCTTATTACTGTGAATCTGATCGTGAAGAAATTAAACGAAGGTGAAGGACTTTATTAGAATGGAGTGTTAGGCATGACTATTAAACCGACAGGGCTGGATCGATTGATCCTTGCACTGAATGCCATTTTTCTTACGTGTGCTGTACTCGTAGTGGTGGTTCCTCTCATTTATATCGTTATCGCTTCTTTTATGGATCCAACGGTACTGCTTAATCAAGGTTTGTCTTTTAAAGTATCGGACTGGAGTCTGGACGGCTATCAGATGATTTTATCCAATCCGGCCATGATTCGAGGTTTCGCGAATGCGGTGCTATACTCCGTTTCCTTTGCCTTCGTGACCGTTGCGGTCTCAATCTGTGCTGGTTATGCATTGTCTGAGGAAAGACTGGCAGGAAGAGGTTTCTTCATGGTGATATTTATCATCACGATGTTCTTTGGCGGCGGTCTCATTCCCACTTATCTGCTCGTACGCAATCTCGGGATGCTCGATACGATATGGGCGATCATTATTCCTGGAGCGGTTAACGTGTGGAACATCATTCTATCCAGAACGTTTTTCAAAGGTGTCCCAAGGGAACTCAAAGAAGCTGCGAACGTTGATGGTGCTTCGGATATGAAGATTTTCTTCCAGATTGTCATTCCGTTGTCTAAACCCATCATATTTGTCCTCGCCTTGTATGCGTTCGTCGGACAATGGAATTCATATTTCGATGCCATGATTTATCTGGATAATCCCAATCTGCACCCCTTACAGCTTGTTCTGCGTTCCATATTGATCCAGAATCAGGCTGCGCCGGGCATGATCAGTGATCAGCTTGCTATGGCAGAGCTCAAACGGCTTTCCGAGATGATTAAGTACTCTGCGATTGTTATCTCGAGTCTGCCGCTGATTATCATGTATCCGTTTTTTCAAAAGTATTTCGAGAAGGGTGTCATGGTAGGTTCGCTGAAATAGTGAACGGCCTGAGATATCGCTAGTCGGTTTCAATCCTATAAAGTGGAGGTCACGTCATGAAAAAAATGAAAAAGTCCAAAAGAGCCATTACAACGCTTTCCGTTTCGATGTTGTCTGCTATGCTGCTGCTCTCGGCTTGTGGTGGGAGCGGGGGAGGGGCAGCAAGTGAAGCTCAGTCTCCGGATGGGAAAGTGACATTGAATTTTATAACGCAGAGCTCGCCGCTGGCTCCGGCCGATCCCAACGAGAAGCTGATTAACAAAAGGCTTGAGGAAAAGACCAATGTGCATATCAACTGGAAGAACTATACAAGTGATGTGTTTGCCGAAAAAAGAAATCTGGCGGTAGCCAGCGGGGATTTGCCCGATGCCATTTTTGACGCGGGTTACGGGGATTATGATCTCTTGAAGCTGGCCAAAGACGGGGCTATTATTCCGCTTGAAGACTTGATCGATCAATATATGCCCAATCTGCAAAAGGTATTAAAGGAAGCTCCGGAATACAAGAGCATGATCACAGCACCGGATGGACATATTTATTCTTTTCCATGGATCGAGGAGTTGGGAAGCGGCAAGCAACGGATACAAGCGGTGGATAATTTGCCCTGGATCAATGTGGAGTGGTTGAACAAGCTTGGACTGAAGATGCCGACTACCACGGAGGAATTGAAAAAGGTGCTGATCGCATTCAAAACGCAGGATCCGAATGGGAATGGGAAGGCAGACGAAATTCCGTTGTCGTTCATTAACAAGCCGGGCGGTGAAGACCTGACTTTTCTTTTTGCGGCATTTGGACTTGGCGAGAACTGGGACCATACTGTAGTGACGAACGATGGAAAGGTGGTCTTTACCGCAGCGGATGACGGCTACAAGGAAGCCGTGAAATTCATCCATGAGCTTGTGAAGGAAGGCCTTGTTGATGTGGAGGCTTATCAGCAGGATTGGAATACGTATCTAGCCAAGGGCAAGGACCATAAGTATGGCATGTATTTCACTTGGGATAAGGCCAACATTACAGGAATGAATGATGCGTATGGTGTTTTGCCACCGGTTGCCGGTCCCAACGGAGAGAGAAATGTGACAAGAACTAACGGAATCGGACTTGACCGAGGGCGTATGGTCATCACGAGCAGCAATAAAAATCTGGAATCTACAGCAAAGTGGGTGGACCAGCTATACGAACCGCTCCAGTCGATCCAAAATAACTGGGGAACGTACGGAGATGAAACCCAGCAAAATATTTTTGAATTCGATGAAGCCAAAGGCATGCTGAAGCATCTGCCGCTGGAAGGGGCAGCGCCTGTCGAACTGAGACAAAAAACAAGCATTGCCGGACCGCTGGCGATTCTCGACAGTTATTACGGCAAGTATACAACCAAACCGGAAGATGCTGCATGGCGCATGGAGCTTCTTGATCGGGTTATGGTTCCACATATGAAAGCAGATAACGTTTACCCAAGCGTATTTTTCTCCATCGACGAGCTTGACCGACTGTCTACCATTGAAACCGACCTGTTCGCCTATGTACTACGCATGCGCACGGAATGGTATCAAAACGGAAAGATTGAGCAGGAGTGGAGTGCCTATCTGAAAGAGCTGGATCGTCTTGGATTACAGGAATGGCTTCAAATCAAACAAGCAGGATACGACCGCAATACCCAATAAACGAACCGGACACGGAGACTTTGACTTCGAGTGGCAACCTGCTTAGACATCAGAGTCTCTGGCAAACCGGTCTATGTAGAGGAGAGAATCAGCATGTCTACAATTTCAACAACCGATTACCGCAGTACCTATCATTTCTCGCCAAAAGAGAAGTGGATGAATGATCCTAACGGAATGGTTTTCTTCAAAGGTGAGTACCACCTGTTCTATCAATATCACCCGTACGGTAATACATGGGGACCCATGCATTGGGGACACGCTGTGACCAAGGACCTCTTTACCTGGGAAGAGCTGTCTGTGGCTTTGGCGCCCGATGAACATGGCATGATCTTCTCGGGGAGTGCTGTGGTAGATTGGAAAAATACTTCCGGTTTCTTTGATGAGGAGCCAGGACTAGTAGCCATTTTCACTCACCACTTGGAAGTACCGAACGATCAGCCGGTTCAGCGGCAAAGCATTGCGTACAGCAAGGACAATGGCCGCACATGGGACAAATATAAGGGAAATCCGGTACTGCAGCATGAGTCATTCGTAGATTTTCGCGATCCCAAGGTGTTCTGGCATGAGCAGACGAAGGAATGGGTGATGATTATTGCTTGCGGCCAGACCGTGTGCCTGTACCGTTCTCCCAATCTGAAGGAGTGGACTCTCGGGAGTGAATTCGGTGCAGGCATCGGTTCACATGACGGTGTGTGGGAGTGTCCTGATCTGTTTCCGCTAGCAGTGGATGGAAATAATGAGCATATAAAATGGGTTATGCTTGTGAGCATTGGCGCAGATCCTGCGTTTAAGGAAGGTTCGCGAACTCAATACTTTACCGGGGAGTTCGATGGTTCGACCTTTGTCCCGGATGAAGCTTCCCACACTGTGCGCTGGCTTGACCATGGACGGGACAACTACGCGGGGGTCAGTTGGTCCGATATTCCGGCAGAAGACGGCAGGCGGCTGTTTATGGGCTGGATGAGCAATTGGATGTATGCCAACCAAACGCCTACAGAAGGTTACCGCGGCGTCATGACTATAGCCCGTGAACTCAGTTTGGAAACGATAAACGGAAAAATAACGTTGGTTCAGCGCCCTGCCCGTGAGCTTGAACTAGCCCGGAGACCGATATTGTCTTTGCAGAACGTAACAGTCAAAGAGGCTAGAACTCACCTTACTAACCTGCAATTGGAGAGCTATGAAGTCGATGCGAAGTGGATATCCGAGCAATCCGTTCACTTTAAATTGCGAAGCGGCGCAAATCATCAAACCGTCGTTGGAATCGATGCGAGTCGGCAAGAAGTGTACGTTGATCGCGAGCGATCAGGCATCGTCGATTTTCATGAGCATTTCGGGGGACGTCATGCAGCAAGCATTCAGTCAGAGAATGGAGATCATCATCTGCGTATTTATGTAGATTCTTCATCGGTTGAGGTATTTGCCAATGGGGGGCAGGCCGTTATTACCGATCTGATCTATCCGGATGCGGAAGCGAAACGAATCACGGTAGATGCCGGTGACGACAACGTAGTCTTTTCCTCACTTAATATCTACAAGTTGACTCCAGTAAAAGTGGTAATTAATGAAAAATAGAGAGAAGGAGGGCGGGGTGATGCGTATAGGTGCGATTGAAGCAGGCGGAACAAAATTTGTATGTGGAATAGGTAATGAACAAGGACATCTGGAGGACTGGTGTAGTTTTCCGACGGAACATCCCGAGACTACACTCGCCAAGGTTAGGGATTATTTTCGGGGGAAAGGCGTGGCTGCGATCGGCATTGGCTCCTTTGGTCCGCTCGACCTGCAACCGGATAGCCCTTCTTACGGTTGTATTACGACAACCCCAAAGCCGGGATGGAGCAACTGCAATGTGGTTGGCATCTTGAAGCGTGAATTCGGGCTTCCTATCGGGTGGGATACGGATGTGAATGCCGCTGCACTGGGTGAAGTCACATGGGGAGCTGCGCAGGGCCTGGACAACTGTGTGTATTACACAATTGGCACCGGGGTTGGCGTCGGACTCATCGCCGGAGGGAAAAGGGTACATGGGTTATTGCATCCCGAGGGTGGACATATTCGGACTAGGCGTCATCCTCATGATCACTTTGTTGGCCTATGCAACTATCATGGAGATTGTCTGGAAGGGCTGGCCGCAGGACCGGCCATCGAAGCACGCTGGGAGAGGCCCGGCAGTGAGCTGCCGACCGACCACCTGGCGTGGGAGATCGAATCCTTCTACATTGCAGAGTCCATCACAACATCGATCCTGCTGCATTCGCCGCAGAAGGTCATCCTGGGCGGTGGAGTCATGCAGCAAACGCATCTGTTTCCCATGATTCGGGAACGGGTTGTCCAGAATATCAATGGTTATGTGAAGGCATCCGAACTGCTACAAAATATCGATCGATATATTGTTCAACCAGGCTTGGGACAGCAAGCAGGTTTATATGGTGCACTCGTCTTGGGTATGGAGGCGCTGGAACTCGCAACAACGGAATCATCATATTCAGATTCTGAAAAGGACGGATACCTATCCACTTCGTAGTTGGAATAGTGCACCGTTCCGATAAACACCCATTTACAAATGAACGGCACAGGCATATAATTAAGCAAAAGTTGTATTGAGTAAAAATAATTGCATAAGTACAAAAATGATTATCATTCTCACTGGATCTTTGATCCTATGAGAAGACAAAATCATCTCTAAACCATGCTGCTGCGGGATTCCCGCAGCAGCATGTGCCATTTTTAGGGCAATAACAATGGCTCTCATTCTCAATACAATTTGGGTGAAGGCAGCCAAAAAGAAGAAGACAGGAGAACAGCCTAGGCGTTGGAACTAACGAAGTAAAAGCACTTGTAGAAGCGAAAGCAAAGCACTCGTAGAAGTAAAAGCACGAATTGGAGAAAGCTGAAGTGACGTCATTACACTCAAATTCATACGAAGGGAATGTGATTTATATGCAAGCGATACATCAGCCTTTACAAGGAAAACAGCAAGCCAAACAGAAGTCCGCCCAAACTCCTGGCCCCAACCGGGGCAAGAAACCGAACTTCCGCGCGATGCTGCAGAACAAGGAGATGCAGGCGGCGCTGGGCAGCGGCATTATGATGCTCATTGCATGGGGAATGGCTCCTTATTTTTCCACCTTGTCTGTAATACTCTACATCGCCGCTTATGCCATTGGTGGCTGGACAAAGGCCAAGGAAGGCGTCGAAACCTTGGTTAAGGATCGCGATCTGGATGTCAACCTGCTGATGATTGCCGCATCACTCGGGGCAGCAACGATTGGCTACTGGAATGAAGGCGCGATGCTGATCTTTATTTTTGCTCTCAGTGGTGCATTGGAAAGTTACGCGACGGAGCGCAGTCACAAAGACATTTCTTCTTTGATGGCACTGAAACCGGAGACAGCACTGCGGCTCGAGGATGGGCAGATGAATGTGGTGGCTATTGAGGAATTGAAGTCGGGTGATCTGCTGCTGGTAAAACCGGGGGAGCTGATTCCTGCGGATGGTGTAGTCTATCGGGGAAGTTCTTTTATTAACCAATCGTCGATTACCGGTGAATCCATGCCAGTGGATAAAAGTGAAGGCGACGAAGTTTACGCAGGCACCGTGAACGGTGAAGGGGCATTATATATCGAGGTCACGAAGTCGGCTGCAGGATCTTTGTTCGGGAAAATCATCAAATTGGTGGAGGAAGCGCAAGCCGAGGTGCCGGATTCACAGCGTTTTATGGAACGTTTTGAAGGCATCTATGCACGCATTGTAGTAGGGGTTACACTCCTTGTTATTGTAGGAACCCCGCTGCTCTTGGGGTGGACGTGGAATGAGGCTTTCTACAAAGCGATGGTTTTTCTTGTGGTGGCTTCCCCTTGTGCGCTCGTGTCGTCCATCATGCCTGTCATGCTGTCTGCAATGTCCAGCAGTGCCCGCCGCGGTATTTTGTTCAAGGGAGGGGCACATATGGAGAATATCGCTCAAACCAAGGTGGTTGCTTTTGACAAAACAGGTACACTCACTATGGGAACGCCGCAAGTAACGGATATTCTGACCACTTCTAACGTAAGCAGAGAACAATTATTATCTGCGGTGGCGTCCATAGAGAATCTCTCGATGCATCCTCTTGCCCAGGCTATTGTGGAGCGGGCCAACAAGGAGAACTTGCCTCTACAAGAAGCAGAGCAGGTTCAATCCATTACGGGACATGGTATTGAGGGAACCGTAAACGGCGTCGTATGGAAGATTGGCCGACTGGATGGAGCAACGTGGCTTCAATCGATACAAGGTACACAAAAGATGCAAGAGATGCAGGAGAAGCAACATAATCAAGAGAAAAATGGAATGCAAGAGGTACAGGAATCAGAGATGATGCAAACGACGGAAAAGAGAGAAGCTACGGAAACACTGGCTGTAATGCCAGAATCCAAGAGAGAGACTGCCTTGGAGACCACAGTCGATGAAGTAACCGTAAACAGTGCCGCGGACTGGGAAGCGGTATGTACCCAACTGGAGCAGGAAGGGAAAACGATATCTGTTGTAACGCTCAATGGTGAGTTTGCGGGGTTGATTGCGATGCGGGATATGATCCGTCCACAGGCGGCTGCTGCCGTGCAAAAGCTGGAGAGTATGGGCGTCAAAGTAGCGATGTTAACCGGCGACCGCGCTCGTTCAGCCTCGGTCATTGCTCGCGAAACCGGGGTTAGCCTGATCTATGCGGACTTGCTGCCTCAAGATAAGGTCAAACAGGTGCAGGCGCTTCGCGAGCAATATGGTCATGTGCTCATGGTTGGTGACGGGGTCAATGATGCGCCAGCACTTGCAGCAGCAACGGTGGGGATGGGCATGGGATTGTCAGGCAGTGGGACAGCAATCGAGGTAGCTGATGCGGTGCTTATGAATGACAATATCGAAGAGATTGCGTGGGTAATCGGGCAGGCTCGGCGAGCAGAACGCACGGTGAGACACAATATGTGGTTTGCCATTACGGTCATTCTGGCGTTAATCGCAGGCAATTTCCTGCAAGATGTTGCTTTGCCGCTTGGTGTCATTGGTCATGAAGGTAGTACGATTCTGGTAATTTTGAATGGACTTCGGCTGTTGCGTTAAGTTGAGCTGAAAGAGCATAACGAGTATCCGTGTAAAAGCATGAACATGTGAATCACATTGAGGTTTAATTGATACAGTCTGGCAGCTCCGTTTGAACCTGTGGTCAGAGGGTAAATAGTCGAAGAGACAATATAACGTTTCTTATTAACGATCATTACTAATGATAAGGGAGCTGTGAACAATGGACCGTTACGTACAAGTTGAACCAAATGTAAAAGTATATGTTGAAGATATTGGTGAAGGGACTCCGGTACTGTTTTTGCACGGCTGGCCTGTCAATTATAAAATGTTTGAATACCAATTGAATGTGTTGCCGAACCACGGAATTCGCACCATTGCAATGGATTTCAGAGGTTACGGTTTATCCGATAAGCCATCTATTGGATATGACTATGACCGCATGGCAGACGATGTTCGTGCTGTTATTGACGATCTGGGACTGACAGATGCCGTACTCGCTGGTTTCTCCATGGGTGGTGCTATCGCGGCACATTACATGGCGCGTCATGAGGGGCACGGGGTATCGAAGCTGGCTTTGCTATCGGCAGCGGCTCCTGTATTTACACAGCGTGACGGGTATCCGTACGGCTTGACGCCAGATGAGCTGAATGAGCAGATTATTGAGCCGATTTTTACAGATCGGGCGAAGCTGCTGGATACGTTCGGCGGGATGTTTTTTGCAAAAGAACACAGCCAGCCATTCATGCAGTGGTTCCATGCACTCGGCATGGAGGCTTCGTCTTATGGCACGATCAGCAGTGCGATGGCGCTGCGCGATGAGGATTTGCGCGGGGAACTAGAAACAATTCAGGTGCCTACAGCCATTTTCCACGGTAAAAAAGATGAAATCTGCCCGTTCGAATTCGCTGAAGAGATGCAAAAAGCGATTCCTGCGGCCGAATTGGTTGTGTTTGAAGAGAGTGGACACGGTGCATTTTATGATGAATTGGAAAAATACAATGCCGAACTGATTCGATTTATTCAATCTTGATCGTTTGGATAAAAAGAAAATATAAATTGCCTTATAGATGATTTCAGCAATTTCAGCAATTTCATGGAATCTTCATTTGTGGCTAAAAAAAGAACCCAACTTCAGCATGAGCTGTGGTCTGGGTTCTTTTGCTTTACATATTGTATTGCGTAATTTCTTGTTCGCTATCTGCAGAATCTTTTAGCTTTTTTTAGCTGCTCACCTTGTGCACCAATTTAAAATAGCTCGGTTAGTCCGATCATCGTAATCAGACCAAACAGGAAGGAGATTGTTGCTGCGCGTGCATTGCCGTCACCGTGACTCTCAGGGATGAGCTCTTTGTACACGATGAACATCATCGCGCCTGCTGCAAAAGCAAGACCATATGGCACCAGCCCAGCAACGAGACTACTGAGCGTATATCCGATCATGGCCGTTATAATCTCTACAGCCCCAGTCAGTGTTGCGATGCCAAGTGCCTTGAAGCGACCGATGTTCTGATTGACGAGAAAGAGAGCGACCAGAAATCCTTCCGGTGCATTTTGTAATCCTATGGAAAAGGCGATCAGATTTCCTAAGTTCTCATCCGTACTAGCGTAACTTACACCGACGGACAAGCCCTCCGGCAAGTTATGCATCGTAATAGCTGCGATAATCATAAAGGCTTTGCCTTCAATTTTGAAAGGCATCTTTTCGGGATTCTCCAGATCTACGTGCGGAATACGCATCTCCAGCACCAGCAGAACCAAGCTACCGAGCATAATGCCAAAAGCAAGAACAAATAGATTAGATTGTCCCAGTGCTTCGGGAATGAGATTGTACACCGAGGCCGAGGTCATAATACCCGCTGCGTAAGCGAGTAAAATGTCGCGCAGACGATGTGATATTTTACGCATAAATAAGATCGGTACGGCCCCAAGTCCGGTAGACATGGCCGAAATAATACTGCCGAGTAGAGCGTCGTTCATGCTTCCATTTTCCCTCCTGATGAAGACTTCTTCATAATCGCTGCCGAGCATTGACACCGTACATAAAAGAGATCATAATGAACAACAGATTAGAATGATTATAAATTAGAATTCCGTTTCTGCATAGGCAAATCGTCATATTCGCAGGCAGCTCTGATGGACATGATGTGGGCTATCCGTTCTAGTGTATGCAAAGGCTCGCGCTTTTGATGCCGGAGGGCTTGATCTTTTTGCAGAACATGGGGGAGGAACTATACATGTATAAATCAATTATTATTGGAACAGGCCCTGCAGGGCTGACAGCAGCAATCTATCTGGCACGCGCCAACTTGAACCCACTCGTTATTGAAGGACCGCAACCTGGCGGACAGCTGACAACAACGACAGAAGTGGAGAACTTCCCGGGTTTCCCTGATGGCATCATGGGCCCTGAACTGATGGACAATATGCGTAAGCAAGCAGAGCGTTTTGGCGCAGAATTCCGTACGGGCTGGGTAAACAACATCGACATGAGCGAGCGTCCTTTCAAAATTCAAGTCGAAGGTATGGGAGAACTTGTATCCGAAACGTTGATCTTGTCTACAGGCGCATCTGCTAAATATTTGGGTATCCCAGGAGAAGAAACAAACGTGGGCCGCGGTGTCAGCACTTGTGCGACATGTGACGGATTCTTCTTCCGGAACAAAGAGATTATCGTTATCGGCGGCGGCGATTCCGCATTGGAAGAAGCAAGCTTCTTGTCCCGTTTCGGTTCCAAAGTAACGCTGGTGCACCGTCGTGAAGAACTGCGCGGCTCCAAAATCATGCAAGATCGTGCACGCAGCAACGAGAAAGTAGAAATGGCGCTGAACCGCACGCCACTTGAAGTGATTGCTGGCGACAACGGCGTAACTGGCTTGAAAGTGCTCAACAATGCAACCGGTGAAGAAGAAGTGATTCCGGCAAGCGGCGTATTTGTAGCGATTGGTCACACACCAAACACTGGTTTCTTGGGTGGTCAGATTACTACAGACGAGCATGGTTACATTTTGACAACTCCAGGTACTTCTGAAACAAACATCCCAGGCGTATTCGCATGTGGTGACGTTCAGGATACACGCTATAAACAAGCGATTACAGCAGCAGGAAGCGGATGTATGGCTGCGATGGACACCGAGAAATTCATTGAAAGCCTGGAGCACAGCGCAGTAGCGTTGTAATTCGGAGTTGGCATTAAAGGACTTTGGATTAAAAAGCTGTAACTCCAGTGTTTGAACAGTGCTTTTTTAAGCTTATTAATAATTAACGATATAAATCAAATAATCATTATGAGGTGAATCGAACATGGAAAACGTAATTGTATACACATCCACCAACTGCCCGAACTGCAAATCCGTGAAGTCTTTCCTGGCTGATAAAGGCATTGCTTACGAAGAGCGCAACATCGAGACAAGCGACGAGTTCGCACAACAAGTATGGGATATGGGCGTACGCGCAGTTCCTTTGACTGTAATCGGTGAACACCGCATTCTGGGTATGAACAAAACACAATTTGCTAAAGCGTTGGACGCTTAATTCATGCTTGGCTAGCTATGGTTGCTGGCTATGTAGTTTAACAGAATTGAAGCTATTCCGGTTCGCGCGAGCCGTTTGAATATAGAAGTGAAGAGAAGAAAAACCGTACCTGATGAGGTACGGTTTTTCTGTTTTTACATTTTTAGAAGGAATGTAAAAGTAACAAAAAAAGAAGACGCGTAAGGCAACGTCTGAATGTAAGGACATTGCGCATAAGCGTCTTCTTTTTGAGCTAGAAAAAAATACTCATACACGTCTGAAATACGACATACACCAGTAAACCTGACAACATGTACATGAAACCAGCCTTCTTTTTGCTCTGAAAAAATCGAAGTATGCCCAGGCTGAACAGGGGCGCAAGCACAATCAGGAACAGGAGTACGGTGACAAATACTGGCGCCGAGATATCTGATGTATCCACGTAGGTCACGAGTTTTCACTCCGTTTCATTATCGGATAACACGGCAACGAGAACGCTGCCATGACAAAAATCACATAATCTCATTATACCTCTGGATTTCTTTAACAAAAAGGGAGGAAATGGGGCGAAATCTTGTCAATTTTAATGATTTTTAGCTAAATATTAAACAGAAACCCTTACATTTCCTAAAAATTGGGATATTGCTGAATATGCTGCCCCTATTCGAGTTGAACGGCTACCGAGTGCAGCCCATTCGACTTGCAGACTTCGACGGTGATAAGGCAGCGTACGTTCCTCGACCACCTGTTTGAGTGCGGATTCAATCCAAGGTTTAGCCTCCGAAAGCGGCCCTCCAATAATAATACGTTCCGGGTTAAAGCTATTAACGATGTTGGTAATACCCACACCTAGCTTGCGTCCAATGATGTCGTATAAGGCTATCACGTCCTGGTGTCCATTCTGGGCGTGTTCAATCAGTTCTTTGGTCGTATATGCAGGCAGGTGCTGCTGATCCGGGTGTTCGTATACTTTTTCCGAGGCATATAACTCCCAGCATCCCCGATTTCCGCAAGAACAAGGCAGACCCTCTGCTTCAATGGACATATGTCCAGTCTCACCAGCGTATCCCCAAGCACCCTTATATAATTCACCATCAACCATAATGCCTGAACCAATCCCGATCCCTGCACTGATATAGATCAGATGACGCACACCAACACCTGCACCGAAATTCAATTCACCACGCGCTCCCGCGTTGGCCTCGTTATCTATGGTGACAGGCAAGTTGAAGCTTTCTTCCATCATGGCTCGCAAGGGTACCATCTCCCACTTCAAGTTGGGCGCAAACAGCACGGTGCCTTGTTCATCCACCATCCCTGGAACGCCGATGCCAATGCCTATGACGCCGTGTGGAGAGGGGGGAGCCTGCTTCATCAGGTGACTCGCAGCCAGCTTTAATTGTTCAAATACAGACGCTGCGTCATGCTGCTCCAGATTAAGGGCATATTCGGCGACGATATGGCCTTCAAGATCAGTGAGCACACCTTTCAAACGGGTTACGCTCAATTCCAGGCCAACCGCATATCCAGCCGTACCTCGGAAAAGCAACATTAGAGGTTTGCGTCCACCGCTGGATTCTCCGGGTCCAATCTCCTGCACTAACTCATCGCTGATCAAATCCGCCACCAGATTGGAAACCGTTGCTTTGTTGAGGCCGGTCACTTCAGACAATTTGGCCCGGGAAAGGGGGGCGTGACGGCGAATCGTATCCAGTACGATCGACTTGTTTATTTTTTTGACCAGCATCTGGTCTCCGGTAATTTTCATATCGTTAAGGCACTCCTATTCTTTGTAACAAAGGATTTCATGTATATCCGCTAAGAAGCTATTCGACTATTATAGCGTAAACGAACCGGGAAAAAACAATTTTATTTTTACTTTGTTTAACCAATAGACAAAGTAAAATGGATGTGTTAGGATAACGGTGTAAACGATTTCTTAAACAAACTCTTTTTAAAACTTTTGAGGAGGCATTTATCACATGGCCTATTTTGAATCCGTTAATAAGATTGCATTCGAAGGTAAAGATTCCAAGAATCCATTTGCTTTTAAACATTATAATCCACAAGAAGTTGTCGCTGGCAAAACGATGGAAGAACACTTCCGTTTCGGTATGGCTTACTGGCATACATTAACTGCAGGCGGCAGTGACCCGTTCGGTGCTGAAACAGCGGTACGTTCATGGGATAGCTACTCCGGTCTGGATAAAGCGAAAGTTCGTGTAGAAGCGGCTTTTGAATTCATGGAAAAAATGAATCTCCCATACTACTGTTTCCACGATGTAGACGTGGCTCCAGAAGGCGCATCACTGCGTGAATTCTACAGCAACATCGATACGATCGTTGATCTGTTGGAAGAGCACATGAAAGCAAGCGGCAAAAAGCTGCTGTGGAACACGGCTAACATGTTCTCCAACCCACGTTTCATGTTTGGTGCAGCATCCACTTGCAACGCAGATGTATATGCTCACGCAGCAGCACAGATCAAAAAAGGCCTGGAAGTAGGTAAACGTCTCGGTGCAGAAAACTATGTCTTCTGGGGTGGTCGTGAAGGTTACGACACATTGCTGAACACGGATATGCAACTGGAACAAGACAACATTGCTCGTATGTTCCACATGGCTGTTGATTATGCAAAAGAAATCGGCTTTGACGCTCAGTTTCTGATCGAGCCTAAACCTAAAGAGCCAACGAAACACCAATATGACTTTGACGCAGCAACTTCCATTGCATTCTTGCAAAAATATGATCTCGACAAACAGTTCAAGCTGAACCTTGAAGCGAACCATGCAACGCTGGCTGGTCACACATTTGACCATGAAATCCGCGTAGCACGTATCAACGGCATGCTCGGTTCCCTGGATGCAAACCAAGGCGATCTGCTGATTGGCTGGGATACGGACGAGTTCCCGGTTGATATGTATGATGCTACTCTGACCATGTATGAAGTGTTGAAAAACGGCGGTCTGGGCAAAGGTGGCGTAAACTTTGACGCTAAAGTTCGCCGTGGCTCCTTCGAACCTGAGGATCTGTTCCTGGCTCACATCGCAGGTATGGATACGTATGCGAAAGGTCTGAAAGTAGCTTCCAAGCTGATCGAAGACCGTGTATTCGATGAATTCATCGAGCAACGTTACAGCAGCTTCAACGAAGGCATCGGTGCAGATGTTGTTGCAGGTAAAGCTACACTTGCTTCTCTCGCTGAGTATGCACTGAACAACGAAAATCCACGCAAAAACCAATCCGGACGTCAGGAATTGCTGAGAGCAAAACTCAATCAATACATCCTGGCTGACTAATAGCAGTCTTTAATAACAGTCTTAGAGGAAGAGTAGATTCATGTCCGAACGAACTGCCTATGACTAGATCATTGCCGCAGATAAAATAGGAATCATACCTCTTCCTACTCGGTGCAAAAGTATGTTGCACCCTGGACGTTGAATAAGCGTGACATTCAAACCGTCCCCGCTTTCCTCTGGGAAGGCGGGGACGGTTTGTTGTCATTGAAGCCCAATTTGCCGCAAACGAGTACGGTTGTACCGTTTGAAAGCAACGTTACAAGGGGCATGCAGAAACGGAGTGGGCAGAAAAGACCCGGAGAAGCGGAGCTGAAAGCTTTCAGGAGGAAAGCTGACATCGTAAGCATATGCTACGCATTTACAACCGGATTTCACCCTTGAAAAGGGGGAAGTGAGGAAATCCGGGGGTAAGGGAGATCGAAGGGCTTTCTGCACACGGAGTGACCTTCCATGTCCACTAAGGTTTCAATCCTGTATAAACGAAAGGAGTATACTTATGAGTTATGTAATTGGCGTCGATCTCGGAACAAGTGCAGTCAAGACCGTTTTGGTCAATCGAGAAGGTAAAGTGGCATTTGAAGCATCGGAGGCTTATCCGTTGTATCAGCCTAAAGCTGGATATAGTGAACAAAATCCAGAGGATTGGGTGGAGCAGACGATTTTATCGCTTCGCAAGCTATTGGAAGTATCGGGCGTGCAACCTTCCGAGATTGAAGGATTAAGCTTCTCCGGTCAGATGCACGGGCTGGTGCTGGTGGATGCAGAAGGTAAACCACTGCGCAATGCCATCCTGTGGAACGATACCCGAACGACAGCTCAGTGCCGCCGGATTGAGAAGGTGCTTGACAGCAAGTTGCTCAGCATTGCCCGGAACCGTGCATTGGAAGGTTTTACGCTGCCTAAAATCTTGTGGGTGCAGGAAAATGAACCTGAATTGCTGGAACAAGCGTCCTTGTTCTTGTTGCCAAAAGACTACGTCCGTTATCGCCTGACTGGCGATTACGCGATGGATTATTCCGATGCAGCGGGTACGTTGCTGCTGGATGTGGCAGGCAAACAATGGAGCACGGAGATCGCATCGGCATTTAATCTGCCGATGTCACTTTGCCCGCGCCTAGTTGAATCTTTTGACGAAGTCGGCACCTTATTGCCTGAGATTGCAGAGCAAACAGGCTTGGCGTCAGTAACTAAAGTATTTGCTGGCGGTGCCGATAATGCTTGCGGTGCAATTGGCGCAGGCATACTAAGTGAAGGACAGACGATGTGCAGCATCGGTACGTCTGGGGTCGTTCTCTCGTACGAAGAACGTAAGGATCTCGATTTCGAAGGAAAAGTGCACTTTTTTAATCACGGGGAGAAAGATGCCTTCTATATTATGGGTGTAACGCTTGCGGCGGGATACAGTCTCTCCTGGTTCAAAGACACCTTTGCAGCAGACAAATCATTCGATGTGCTTTTGCAGGGAATCGACCAGATTCCGGCAGGAAGCAACGGTCTGCTGTTCACGCCATATATCGTAGGGGAGCGCACACCTCACCCTGATGCGAATATTCGAGGCAGTTTTATCGGCATGGATGCCGGACATAAGCTGGAGCATTTTGGACGTGCTGTAATGGAAGGCATCACCTTCTCGTTACGTGAGTCGATTGATATTTTGCGTGGTGCGGGCAAGACGGTCAATGAGGTGATCTCCATTGGCGGCGGAGCGAAGAACGAAGCTTGGCTGCAGATGCAAGCGGACATTTTCAATGCAACGATTGTGAAGCTGGAGAGTGAGCAAGGTCCGGCGATGGGGGCAGCCATGCTGGCGGCTTATGGCAGTGGCTGGTTCCCGACGTTGCAAGAGTGTGCGGCGGCATTTATTCGTCCAGCGAAGTCCTACGAACCAAATCCGGAGACGGTAGCGGTCTATGACGGATTATTTGCCATTTATCAAGAGGTGTACGGACAGACACGTGGCTTGAATGATCGTTTGGCGGCATATCGTTAAATCGCCATGGAGAAGCAGGAGCAATCCTATTTCCAGAACAAGCCTATAAAAGCATAAGCTGTGATAAAAGAAACATTAGAGAAGCATTCGCGCAGGCGAGTGCTTTTTTGTTTTGTTTACTCTATGGACCTCACATTTGCCCTGCATAACCGGATTCCAGCTTAGCATAGATTGGATATAGAGGGTTTGCGTCTACAAGAACCGGAAGCATGGGGGTGTGGGGTTGGAAGAGCAGGAGCAACAGGAGCAGGAACAGGAACAGGAGCAAGAGCAAGAGCAACAGAATCATGGGCAGGGAAAGGAACAACTGGTAAATCAAAGGCCACATATCACCTTATCCATGATTGTATGCAACGAGGAGAAGCGATATCTTAGGCAGGCACTTGTAACACATCGTCCATGGATTGATCGGGCTGTCATTATTGATGATGGAAGTACGGATGGGACGGCCGCCATGTGCAGAGAGCTTTTACAAGGTATTCCTCTTGTACTAGTGCAGAATCCGGTCTCGCGTTTTTCCGATGAGGTGACTCTGCGAAAACAACAATGGGAGGAGACCCTCTCAACGAACCCGGAGTGGATTCTTAATCTGGATGCGGACGAGGTTTTAACACCGGATTTTGGGATTTTGCGGGATGACATCTTAAGCGGATGGGAAGAAGCTATTTATTTCCGTTTATATGATATGTGGAGTGAGACTGCGTACCGTGAGGATGCATACTGGCAGGCACATATGTATTATCGGCCTTTTCTCATCAAGTATCGTCCCGGGATGGTGTATGAATGGAAGGAAACACCGCAGCATTGCGGACGATTCCCGTTGAGCATTCAGCATCTGCCCTATGCCTGTCATACCCCGCGAGTGAAGCATTATGGCTGGGCAAGAGAAGAAGATCGTGTTCGCAAATATGAGAGATACCAAACACTGGACCCCGAAGCACAGTATGGCTGGAAAGAGCAATATGAATCGATATTGGATGCAGAGCCTCGGCTTATTCCATGGTCTGATTAAGGGGAAGGGAGTGAGCTTCATTGATGAAAGAACCGCTAGACCGTAAAAGCAGTAACAAAAGTATCCAAGATGAACTGCCAGCGGATACCATACCATCCAAGTCTGAGAAGGAGACAGGGCAAACGTTAAGGATAAAACAAGAAAAAAAAAAAGAGCGAGTACACAAACAAGAGCAAACCCCGGAGCAAGAGCAAATCCCGGAACAAGAACAAGAACAAGGACAAGAACAGAAGCAAGTGGAACAGCCCCAACAAATGACAGGTCAGAAGGGAAAACAACAGCCACAGCAAAGCGAAGAGGAAAAGGACAAGAAAATGGAAGAGGAAGAGGACATCCTGCAAAGCACCCGTGAGCGTATCCTGATTGCTAGTCCTGTACGGCAGACAGCTGCTATTCTGAATGAATTTCTGGATTCCTTGCAAAGACTTGAGCGAAAGACGGTGCGTACAGACTGTTTGTTTGTAGATGATAATGAGGAAGCAGCCTCATCCCAAATGTTGCATGATTTTGTACTTCGCCATAACGGTAAGGTGATTCATGCTCGCGATTTGAATGGTACGGAGAGTGGGGACGCGGACGATCCAGGGAACTACAACAAAGATGAAGGTGGTCACTACTGGAGAAACGAACAGGTATGGCGAGTGGCCAGGCTGAAAAATAACATTTTACAGTACGCACGTGAGCATCATTATGATGGTGTGTTTCTGATCGATTCCGATCTGGTGCTGCACCCGCGTACGCTGGAACAATTGGTATCGAGCCAAAATGAGATTGTATCCAATATTTTTTGGACCAGCTGGCAACCGGGAACAAAGGAAATGCCGCAAGTATGGCTTCAGGATGAGTATGCACTCTATCGTCGGGGAGGGTCAGCTCTTGCGGGCATAGAAGCGCAGGATGAAGACGCCCAGGCGAGTGCCTTTCTAAACCAGCTGCGTATTCCGGGTTGTTATGAGGTGGGTGGATTAGGTGCTTGTACTCTAATTCGGCGATCTGTACTTGAAGCGGGAGTGAATTTTGATCGTATCCCGAATGTTTCTTTTTGGGGAGAGGATCGTCATTTCTGCATTCGTGCTCAGGCGTACGGGTTTCAACTGTTTGTGGACACTCACTACC
Source organism: Paenibacillus sp. 4624 (assembly GCF_050435065.1). Lineage (NCBI taxonomy): Bacteria > Bacillati > Bacillota > Bacilli > Caryophanales > Paenibacillaceae > Paenibacillus > Paenibacillus sp. 4624. The sequence goes on along the minus strand of NZ_JBNDJR010000017.1, from coordinate 64,907 downwards.
CAGCCTATCATATCTATCGTTTGTCCGACTTGCCGGGGGCAGCGGCCTATAACCGCAGAATTAGACGAGGCGAAGAGAGCATTCGTATTAGCTTATGTATGATTGTGAAAAATGAAGAAACCTCCCTTGCCAGATGTCTGGACTCCGTAAAAGGAATTGCCGATGAGATCGTCATCGTGGACACAGGTTCCACGGATCGCACAAGGCAAATTGCGGCTCAGTACACCGACTGTATTTTCGATTTTGAGTGGGTGGATGATTTTGCTGCGGCACGGAACTTTGCCTTTGATCAGGCCTCCTGCGAATATATATTATGGCTGGATGCGGATGATGTGTTTGAACCAGAGGATCGCGCCAAACTGATTGCATTGAAACAGTCGCTTGATCCGGCAGTGGACAGTGTAACGATGGATTACAACCTTTCCTTCACGCCAGAGGGCAAGGTCGCGTATAGTCTGCGGCGAAATCGTCTGGTGCGGCGGGATCGCCAGTTTCGCTGGATTGGAGCAGTGCATGAATACTTGGCTGTAGCAGGTAATTTGCTGCATAGTGATGTGGCTGTGACGCATAAGAAAGATAAGGTGTATACAGATCGAAACCTAAGAATATATCGCAAACGGGAACAGGCTGGTGAAGACTTCTCACCGCGTGACCTCTATTATTTTGGCAATGAACTGAAAGACCATGCTTATCACGAAGAAGCCATAACCTACTATGAGAAATTTCTGGACACCGGACTGGGATGGGTCGAGGATCGGATTGCAGCCTGCCAGAAAATTGCGGATTGCGAGGCAGTACTGAAACGCCCGGAACGGGAAGCAGCTGCGTTGTTCCGTTCCTTTGCCTATGATTTGCCGAGAGCAGAGGTGTGCTGCCGACTGGGGGGATATTTTGCAGATAGAGAAGACTACCGCCAAGCTATATTCTGGTATGAACAGGCCGTGCAGGCGATCCGTCCAGGTGATCCGATGGTTGTACTGAATGAAGCAGCGTGGACTTGGATGCCGCATCTGCAACTATGTGTATGTTATGATCGGATGGGCAACCGAGCGAAAGCGAAGGAGCACAACGACATTGCCCTAGCTTATCATCCTACTCACCCAAGTATGTTGTACAATGATCGATATTTTAAGGATTTGGCGAAGGAAAGCGTATTGGAGAATGCATAGAGTTTAGCTTAACGGGCTTTAATAGCGATATATGATCAGCACGTTAGTTGCCATAATGCATGTAATGCAAGGAAATTGTTGCATTTGTAGCTCCTCTTATTCAAAAAACTAGGATGAATCCTAAGGTTAACAGAGTCCACCTCTTCGCGATGAAGAGGTTTTTTTGTGTCTATTTTTAAAACCAGAATTAAGGAGACGGGCCCACAGGGGGAGAAAATTGGCAACGTTATAATGAAAAATTCAAGAAACAAACGGTGAAATTTACCCAAGAATCAAACGAAGATGCTTGGGGATCTCGCGGAAGAGCTCAATATTCCGAAAGATAAGTTTGTGGAAAACCATCGCTCTGAGTTTTTTTGGAGAAAATGTGCGCCATTTTAGATGTATCTCGTAGTGGATATTACAATGAGTTCGTGGGATTCATGGCAGGGTAACTGGCTCCGACTTTATTCTAACGATCACAGGAGAGCTTATTTCAAGGTTTTTGAGGGTTTGAGAATTTTAACGATCACCACAGACGCTATTTCGGCAAGAATGCACATAATGGGGCGAAAACATCACTAATCTGAGTAAATAAGCTCTCTGGTGATCGTTAGAAAATAAGTAGTGGCGAATCAGGCCAAATAAGGTTTCTGGTGATCGTTAGAAAATGTGATGTTATGTCTAAACCGCGAATCGGAGCTAATAATTGCAATGACAAAATGGAAATGCCTGATGCCTAATGCCTGATGCCTGATGTCTTGATGCCTTTATACTCTATACCTCTATCTCTTGGTCGTTCTGGCACCGCAGGGAGACTTATTGTTATGTTGTCCACAATCCCTACTTCCACGATCCCTATTATGGATTAATGTATTTCGTTCAATGGAGCATATGCATTACAATAGTTTTTAACGGAAAAGCAGTGAACACCAAGACTTGTCTTCACGGGTTTTTGGCTGCCGAATCTGAACGAAGCAAGGGGAGTGAATGGATATGAATATGGATATGGATATGGATCTGACAGAAGTATTACTCGAATCCAGACTGGTCGCGATCGTACGCGGCATAAGCCGGGAAGAGGCGGTGACAGCTGGTCAGGGCATGACCGACGGTGGCATTCGTTTAATGGAAGTAACGCTGAATACACCGAATGCGCATCAGATCATTGCTGACTGGCGCGAACGTCACGGAGGACAAGCCTATGTCGGCGCAGGCACGGTACTCAATGTGAGCATGGCGAAGGAAGCCGTGTCTGCAGGGGCACAATTTTTGGTATCCCCCAATGTCGATCTGTCTGTTATTGAATATGCTGTAGAACACGGTGTTGAGATTTGGCCTGGGGCGATGACACCAACGGAGATTGTAGCTGCATATGAAGCGGGAGCACGGGCTGTTAAGCTGTTTCCTATGGCTAGTCTGGGTATTCCATACCTGCGTGAAATCAAGGCACCTCTCGATCACATTCCACTGCTTGCAACGGGTGGCGCGACGCTGGAGAATATCGCTGCCTATTATGAGGCAGGTGCAGCCGCAGTAGGCTTGGGAAGTGCACTTTTGCCAAAAGAAGCTCTAGCTTCGAGAGATAGCGCACAGATTGCAGAGCGAGCAAGAGCATTTGTGAAGGCAGCGACTGCGAGAACAGACAGTAGATAGCGTTTAGGTAACGTTAAGAGCAAAGGGACTAGAGTAGAGGGCTTAATTTAAGAAGAAATAAGTAAATTAGGCGTAATGGGGTATATAAAAAGAGTTTACATGGTTAATCGTGATTACTAACAAAAATGGAGATCATTTAACGTGTAGTTGATCCTGTTATCGTATGATAAGCATATGTCAGTAGCCAGAGAGGAGAGAGGCCTTGTGAAAGCGAGAACGATGATTGGCGGTATGTTGGCAGTAGCCGCTGTAACTGCGGGTGGTTTATGGAAGGCAGCGGTAAAAAGCCAGACACCCAAAAAAATTCCGATTACGTTGACACCGCCGATGCCTTTTGAGGATATTACCTTTGAAAGTGGAGGGGGACAGGTGCAAGGTTGGTTCATTCCAGCGAGACCCGATGTTCCTAAGCCTTGGCCGCTCGTGATAATAGCACATGGCTGGGGTTCCAATCGCTCTCGTGTATTACGCTATGCGCGCCCCATCTGGGAAGCCGGGTATGCACTGTTTATGTATGATGTGCGTAGTCATGGAGCCAGTGATCCTGTTCGTGCTGCATCAGCCTATCTGTTTAGGGACGATCTACTGGCTGCGTTGACCTATGTATCAGGCCGGTCCGAGATTTACCCCGAAGCTATCGGAGTGTTGGGGCATTCCTTGGGCGGACTGGGAACGATTCTTGCAATTACAGAAGGCATTCCAGTTTCCGCCGTGGTCACCGACTCCATGCCATCCCAGTTTCAGGTGATCGTCAGTTCGGAACTGAGACGCCGGCGCCTGCCGCTTTTCCCGCTGGCACAGTTGATCCCCCGAATCTGGTTTTGGCGGTTAGGTGAGTCTTTAAAGACGTATCAGCAGAATGATGCAGTAATGATGCTGAATGAGCGGCGAAGAAGCATGCAGTTGCCATTTTTGATGGTACACTCCAAAGGGGATAATTTTATTCCACCGAGTGAACTGGAATATTTTATGTCCAAAGCCGATCCGCCGGTAGAGCATCTATGGGTTAACAGTGAAGGTCACAGCTGCTCTGAGGAAGATCCGGCTTTCTGGGATACGGTCATACCGTTCCTGAAAATGCATGTTCGTTCCGCTCCAGAGAGAGCTGCGCATGACGAAACTACAATTAATCAGGACGCAACAGATCTGCATCATAGCGCAGGTTGATAGCGAAAAACGCCAACTCGATTGGCGTTTTTTTTGTTGTGTCTTTTTATTATACAGAAATTCACAATTGTAAAATTACCCGGAAAACAGCGATTAAAAAGGAAGCTTATGGTATCATAGATTAGAATGGCAAAATTCATGCGAGAGTATTTATCATGCATCTTGCGTGAAATCGAAGGGAGAGGTAACCATTTTGAGTTGGGATTGGAACATGAATGGAAGGCTTAAAACGTTCACAGCCAAAGCCGCAGCAACAGCAATGGCAACTCTGCTGTTTACGACACAGGTACCAGGTTTGACGGGGAGCGCATCCGCTGCTCAGGCGGGAGCTGGCTCAGTGAATGAAGCAGTGTCGGGGGAAAATGATCAACTAGACGTAACAAGCAATGACGTGCCGGAGGGTGCAAAAATTTCATCCAGGCAAGCCGCTGAAAATATATTAAAGCTGTTTCCGCTATTAAAAAAAGCGACGATCTCATCCGCTAATTTCGATGTATCCAATTCTTATCCACCGCCGGATTACAAAGTATGGGATGTCGGATTTCAGTTTGTACAAGGCAATCATTCCATGGGATTCAGCGCAAGTGTGCATGCAGGCACAGGGGAAGTCCTAAGTGTACATCTGCCATCTGAGTTTGTAGAGAGTCAGTTGTCATCCGTATCAGAGGTTCAACTGACCAAGGAAGAAGCCGAAAAAACGGCTTTGGAACTGCTACATCAAGCGATTCCTGAACTTAAGGATGGACAGTATGTACCGCTAGGAGACACGGTTTCACCTGTGGAACAGCAAGCGTTATTTGGCCGCAATGAATATCAATTTGTCTATAACTTGAAACATGATGGTGTTGTGTCGGATGCAGAGACAGTCTACATAACTGTGGATGAGAGAGGTCAGGCCACATCGTATTCACGTTCGACTATCTCGGCAAAATACCCCTCTTCCAAGCCGAAGGCCTCGGAAGAGCAGGCCAGACAGGTGTTTGAAGATGGATTTGATGTAGAGCTTGCATATATCTCCAAAGAACAATTGTCTTCCATACAGGGGCAAAAATATGTTCTTGGTTATTTGCCAAAAGGTGATAGTATGGGGCCGATTAACGCTAACACGTTAGACCGAATTGACGTGATGACAGGAAAAGCCGTGGACAAGAGCAGTTCACAGCAAAATAAAAAAGTAACGGGCAATGGGCCGGCATTTGCCGCAGCGAGCGGTCAGCGCCTAAATGTGCAACAGGCAGTAGAGCGGGTTGCAGCCAATTTTGACATTCCCAAGGATTACAAACTCGAGCACAGCCAATTAACTAAAGGTTACTATGGCAATGCGAACAGCCAGGTATGGAGTCTAAGCTGGAGCAATCGGAATGCAAACATATCCTATATGTTCATGCGTGATATTTCGGCACAGGTCGATGCGGTTACCGGACAGGTCTACAGCTACAATTTGATGCAACGGGTTGGACCAGAGATGGGGCAGGAAAAGCCTTCTCAAGAGAAGGATAAAAAGGCTGTTACTTCAACACAGGCCGAGAAACTTGCGATGAATACGATCATTGCCGCTGTACCACAGGCAAAAGAGCAGTATCAACTGGCCAGAATGATAGAAGCAGACGATGCTCGTACGTTTGTGTTTCAGCGTTATTTGAATGGGATTCGGGTTCAGGATGACACGGCACAGGTGCAGGTAAAGAACAATGGGGATATTACTGAATTCTATACACGCTTGGCGGCATCTTCTGAGCAACTACCGGCAGATATTACACCTGCAATCTCTTACGAAAAAGCTAGGGAACTCTATCTGAAGAAATATACGTTAACGTTGAATTATGCTCGTTACGGTGGGTTCGGTTTGGGTGCTAGTGAACCTGTACCTGTAGGAGTAAATTTGGCTTACGTACCTGTAAGCGGCAAGAAATCTCTATACAATTTGAATGAACTGCTCGATGCCAATACAGGTCAATGGTTCTTCATGTACGGTGTAGACCATGCGGCATCTCAGATCGAACCGACAGATATTGCGGGTCATATTGCTGAATCAGCTTTGCGTAACATGACCAAGCATAAGGTGTTGCTTGCCGATGAGCAGGGACGTGTATTTCCGGATCGGGTCGTTACCCGAGGAGAGTGGTTCAATTATCTGGCAAGAGCAATTAATCCGAACATGGACATGTACTATAACAGCGATAGCAATGAAAAACTTTTTGCTGATTTAACCATAGAAAGTCCGTATTACAAGGCGGTGAAAGTCCTCATAGATCAACGCTGGATCGGTGGAGCTGACCCTGAGAAGCAGCTAAAACCTGAGGAAGAAATGACACGTGAGGAATTGGCAGTCTTGCTGATGCGCATTCTACGTTATGAGAAGCTCGCCGGATTCTATATGCAGCCGTCCGATTTGCCTAACATTGCCGACGCCAGTGCGATCAACAATAAGGGTGCTGTTTCTCTGAGCTTGAAGCTTGGCTTGTTACCTTCTATTGAGGGAAGATTTATGCCTGCGCGCAAAGTAACGGTAGCCGAGGCATCTCAAGTTCTTGAGCGACTTGCCAAGTTACAGGGCAAAACGGACACGTTTATGAAAGGCAGCCGCCTTTATTAATTCCAGGCGGAGCTCACCTGCATTCATTTGTACGAATCTATACGCAGGCAAAGCCACTCATAATCTGCTCCAGGAAAACATAGGATGAAGTGAAGCGGCAAACATGATGACTGCAACTAAAGTTCAAGGGGCCTTCCGAGAAGGTCCCTTTTCCACTTGATTACACTAACATTGGAAAGATATAAGTTGAATTATTCTTTTACACGTTAACGAAGTGGACAGAAAAAACCTGGAAAAGCGAAGCGCTCGCGTTTATCACCGGATTTTCCCCTTTGGAAAAGGGAATTCAAAAAATCTGGGGATAACAGCGATGGGAAGGTTATTCTGTCCTTGGAGTGGACTGTGTAAAATTTTTAGTTCAACTTATATAGAACAATGAAAGCAAGACCTTTTATGATACAATAGGGCATGAGAATGCTACGAAGAAGGGTGGGGTCCTTTCATGGGTAAGAACGGTAAACGAGTGATCACCTTGTTGCTGGCAGGCTGTCTTGTTGCGGCATGGTTGCCGCGTACGGTTGACCTTGATCAATTGTATGCCGCGTCAGGTACGTCCGAACTATCTACAGCGACGGATTTGCGTCAGACACTGTTGAATGCGATGTCGCAGCGTACAGAGAAAGTGGTGTTTACCTATAAGGGGAATGTGAAGGGCCTCAAGAAACAGTTGCAGACCTCTATCGATGAAGCAATGAAGAGTGATCCTTATATTCAATATACAGTGAAAAGTTATGCGTTTAACTATAAAGGCTCCAATACGTCAGCCGAGGTGGATGTGACCCTCTCGTATCGGGAAACGAAAGCGCAGACCGATTATGTGAATCGGAAAGTAGCTAGTGTGCTCAAAGAAATCATTAAACCTGGAATGACGAGCCATGAGAAAGTTAAAGTTATTCATGATTGGATTGTGTTAAACCTTGCTTATGATACCTCATTACAAAAATATACGGCTTATGACGGACTTGCGACAGGCAGTACTGTATGTCAAGGATACTCCTTGCTCACATATCGCATGCTGGAGCGGGTAGGGATTGAAAATCGCATTGTTGAAGGTCAAGCAGGCGGACAACTCCATGCCTGGAATCTGGTGAAGCTGGATGGAAAATGGTATCACCTCGATACAACATGGGATGATCCAACACCTGATCGCAAAGGCGTTGTGAGCCATAATTATTACTTGTTAAGCGATAAAGAGATGGCGCGTGACCATGTCTGGACAGGCAAAAACAGGTACCCTGCAGCCTATGCACCTTACCGTGATGCGCTGCTTAAACTGGCGAAGACGGACGGAAACAAGCAGGAGGTATACCAAAAGCTGTACCACGCACTGGAGTACTCTCTGTACGATGAACAGGATGCGGTCAAGGAACGGGCAGTGCTCAAAACCAAAGTCCAGAGTGTGCTAAATGAGGGCGGAACTTCGCTAACTTTTAGATATAAGGGCACGGAGAGCGGTTTGATCGAAGATTTGCAGGATCTGTACCAGCTAGGTATGAAGTCCATCTCCTATTTTGTCTCCAAGATGGAAGATACAACAGATCTGCGTGTCAAAATCAATTGGACCTTGTAATAGACAGACAGGTTCAGGATTCAGCCCCCGTACAACGGATCAAGTATATGCACAGCAACGTGTCTTTCTAATGATAGGAGCGCCCCGGTAACCTGGGCGCTCTTTTTGATATTCAGTTTTCAGGGGAATTGCACTGAAAAATAAAATCCCCTGTTCTACAAAAAAAGTCTCTGTAGAACAGGGGATTAATGAATCATTATCGTAGGTTTAAACGAAAAGCAGGGTTGAATCAACGACGACTACACTTAGCGACTGACCCTACTCTTTGATACCTGACGATTCGGTAGGCGTGAAGTCACATTCCTGCAGCGGAACAACCTTGGTTTTTTTGATCCATTTGTAACCAAGCCATAGAATGAGGAATAGCGGCACGCTCAGATAAGCAACAAGGGCTCCACTCCAGTCGATCTGGTCACCTGTGAATGCCTGATAGTTCTGTCCCAGAATCACGATGATACAAAGGACAAAAGCAAAGATCGGCCCAAACGGGAACCAACGTGCACGGTAAGGCAAATCCCTTAAATCCCGTCCTTGTGCAACATAAGCTCGCCGGAATCGGTAATGACTGATCGCAATACCCAGCCACGTAATGAATCCACACATGCCGGATGCATTTAGTAACCACGTATACACAATGCCGTCACCGAAGAGAGAAGCCAGAAATGCAAGCATGCCAACAGCGGTTGTGACGAGCAGCGCATTCATCGGAATGCCTCGTTTATTCAGCTTGCCAAGGAAACGCGGAGCTTTGCCATCCCGAGCAAGAGCGTAGAGCACACGGCTTGAAGCGTACATGCCGGAGTTCCCGGCTGAGAGCACGGAAGTCAGGATGACGGCATTCATGACAGAAGCCGCAATCGCAAGTCCTGCTTTTTCAAAGACAAGTGTAAACGGGCTGACCCCGATGTTCTCCAGATCACCCTTGAGCAGATTCGGGTGAGTGTAAGGAATAATTAAACTGATTACAGTAATCGCCAAAATGTAAAAGATCAGAATGCGCCAGAAGACCTGGCGAATGGCACGAGGCACGTTTTCGCGTGGATTCTCGCTTTCACCAGCGGCGACACCGATCAATTCCGTTCCCTGGAAGGAGAAACCCGCGGCCATAAACACGCCAAGGACTGCGAAGAAGCCGCCGTGGAATGGTGCATCGCCGACAGTAAAGTTGCTGAAGCCAACAGCTTCACCGCCCAGAATACCAAAAATCATTAATACGCCGACACTCAGGAAGATAATGACGGTGGCCACTTTGATAATGGCAAACCAATATTCCGATTCCCCGTATCCTTTGACGGACAGGATATTTAGAGCAAAGATCAGTACCAGGAATAGCAGACTCCATAGCATGGATGAGCTGTCCGGAAACCAATATTTAATCAGAACGGTAGCCGCAGCGAGTTCCGCGGCAATCGTTACCGCCCAGTTGTACCAGAAGTTCCAGCCCATGGCGAAGCCGAGAGCGGGGTCTACGAACCGAGCGGCATACGTATTAAAAGAACCGGAGTCCGGCATAAAGGTTGCGAGTTCTCCCAAGCTGGTCATGAGGAAATAAACCATGATTCCAACAGCTGCGTAGGCAAGTAATGCACCACCAGGGCCGGCAGTCGAGATAGCTGTACCACTTGCCAGAAACAGCCCCGTACCGATGGAGCCGCCGAGGGCAATCATGGTCATGTGACGTGCACGCAATCCTTTTTTCAATGTAGGTCCAGTTGTTGTTGTGTGTGATTGGTTGCTGCGGTCTTGCATGAAAACACTCCTTCATTTGTATTGCTAATGCAGATCATAAGCTCCATAAACCAAAAAAGACCACAGGCATGAGCCAGCGGTCTTGATATCTATATCCGCACCATGTCCTAGATGATTAAGATAGCTCAACACAGAAGAAGTCATACCTTTTTTAGAAAAAGATACGAATACTTGCTGTGACAGTTCTGCACCTTTCGGCTGCAGCCCCAGCTCACCGGACCGATAAAGGAACGTCCAGTAAACTTCGGCGGGTACACCTTTCGGCTGATCTCAACAGCGGCTCCTAACGCCTTCTTCAGCTTACTGATCGCACCCGCGACCTCTACCTCACCATGCAATGGATGAGGTGTATCTATTGTTTATGAAATTAGAAATCACGCTTCGAGCAGCGTGTAACCTGTTAATCAAACAGACAACAAGTATACCGCTCATCGATTTACAGTGCAATAACAAATGTTGGAGTTTGCTCTAATGGCTTGGTAAAGAACATGTAGAAGAACAGATTAATCCTGCCTTTTATTCCGTCCTGCCATCTGCTGCCACACCGTTCCGGCGGCCTGTTCACCAGATTCGATACGTTCTAGCGCCATTTTGGCCTGTAAACTCACTTCAAATTCGGGATCTTCCGCGGCGAGACGTAAAGCCTGCTCCGCTTCTTCAGTTCCGACTTCATACAGAAAACGAGCCGCACGCCAGCGCACCAGTTTGCTCTTGTCCGTTAACGTTTCGATCATGGCCGGTGTGGCAGCAGGGTCACCGATGTCTGACAACGTATCCCCGGCAGTACGCCGTACAGCGGGAGAACTGTCGCGAAGCGCTTCGTACAGAAGTTCCATCGCTTCAGGTGTACGAATATCCCCCAGATAGACAACGGCCAAGCGACGAATTTGCATTTTGCTGTCGCGTAGCGCCTGAGCTACCAGAGGCAGTCTTTCTTCTGTTGGCTCCATGCCATCCAGTGCGGCATAGCGTACATTCCAGTCTTCGCTCCGAAGCGCTTCTTCCAGTTCCGTTCCAACCAGCGCACGCCGATGCTCAACGAATTCTTCCGTATTTGTACCATGCGCAATAGCTTGCTGAATGACCTGCTCCAATCGTTCCGGCGGGTAGGCCGCTTCCAGTTCCTGTTCAACTTCACGTGCAATATCCGGAAGCTCACCATACCGTACGCCGTAATCACTCAGTTTACGTTCTTTAATCAACGTAGCGCTGGCTACTTCTGTAACGGCTTTAACAAAACGGTCTGATAGTGAAATTCGCTCTTCTTTCGTTCCGGCTTTGACTCGAATCTGCATCGGCACTCCGCGGAAAAATTGAACAAAAACTTGTGCCTCCCCAAAGTGTTCACCTGTGGCATCTTCCGACTCGATCCAGTCCAGATTCATACTTTCCTGACCCAGACGGCTCTGTACTTCACCAAGAATAACAGACCAGTCTGCATTGCCTTTACGATCCAGTGCGACGAAGTCGGTGGTGTGGAATACACTTTTCACGCCTGGAATGTGGAGCATCTGGCGAATAAACGCCGGGGCTGAACGTTCGTTGTCGAGTGTATAGGTTCTGCGAATCCCGTCTTCCAGACGTTCGTCGAGATGTAACATCATCGTATTTGGACTTGGTGTTGGTTCAATGGAAACGATATTCATGGGTGAAACCTCCTATAATACCAGATTGATACATAACCTTCCGCAAAATAAATCACACGGGTACCTTTATTTTAACGGATATCTCTATTCTACATGAAATCAGGAAAACTGCGAAATTACATGCCGAGAAGAGGTATCTGCGTAGGGATGTGAAGAAGTACGAAGATTGTTAACACTTCTTTCATGTTCGTGCACAAACATTTTTAAATGAATCCTGACACAATATAGGTAAGAAGCTATTGGAGGTCATATCTATGGAGCCTGTTACTGTGCTAACGGATGGAGAGCGTTGTATTAACTTTGAGGAGATCAAACCTTTGTTTGAGGATTGGATTGCTTCTGCGCCATCAGATTCAGTAAAGGAAACAGGAAGAGGGGATTGGGAAAATTCCCGTTTTTGCATTGTAGATTACAGGAACGCTGAACAGGCAGTATCCGCAGCGAAAGCCATTCGTGCTTTTGTACCGGATGTGCCGCTACTGGTCATTACCGATTTTACATCCTTGGTTCGTAAGCGTCATCTGCAACAGATAACAGGTAATGGTGTTATGAAGTTGATGCTCTGGAATGAACAAGACCCCGATCAATTGGTTAGCGGCATTAAGAAGTGGCTGCAAACTTTCGGGTATGAAGCACCAATAACCATGCCTTCCGCTCTACACATCAGGTAAAACGAAAGAAGCATGGTGCGTGAAACCGTTTTTATACAGCTTTGTCATGTTTATGTTTGGTGACGTCTTTATCGAAGACTAACTAGACCATATATTTATAGCCTGTACCCCATACCGTTTTAATATAACGGGGATTTTTGGGGTCGGGCTCTATTTTTTTGCGAAGACTAGAGATATGTACGTCGATGGTTCGATCCAGATAGGCGCGTTCAGAGCCTTTGATGCGGTCCATCAGTTCATTACGGGTAAACACTTTGCCCGGATTGCGATACAATTCCTTCATAATCTCAAATTCAATATGGGTTACATCGATTTCAACACCATCTACAAATAACGTTCTCCTGTATTCATTGACATGAATGTGACCTGTCACTTCAGCTGGCTGATTCTCCTTAACAGGTTTATCCTGATAGGTGATAATCGACCTGCGTAGCAATGCTTTAATTCTGGCGTCCAACTCCTTCAGACTAAACGGCTTACAGAGGAAATCGTCAGCACCATTATGTAAGGCACGAAGTCGATCATTTAACATGGTACTTGCAGATATCATCAGTACAGGAACGGTGGAATTTTGACGAAAAGCATCAACAAGTTCGTTACCGTCAATCTCGGGCAACATCAAGTCCGTCACCACAATATCAGGTTGAAACTGGGGAAATAAATGAAGTGCTTCACGGGGGTGATGAACCCGCTCGGTTATGTATCCTTCCTCCTCAAGAAAAAAAGCGATCATGTCCGCTAAATTCTTTTCATCTTCTATAAGAAGTACTTTGATTGACATAGCTTCACACTCCTGGTGAACAAGGATTTGTTAAGAAAATACAATAAAATGATTAAAAATAACGCAAAAAATTTAATGGTTCTATTCCAGAATATAGAAAGTAGCACCAACTTGCAAAATGACTTTACCTTAATAATGTAGTTTATCATGAGTTTACTTTTTTTGCTGAATCATAAATTTTGCCATACGTACATTGAATGTTAATTAAAGTATAATGGATCAGAGTGGTTTGAGGGGGGAAATGTTCAAAGTTATCGCCAGCTATTAGGGGGAACAGATGTTGTTAGAGAGACCAAAGAGAGCAGGCATACAACGAATCCATGGTGAGGATAGATATATATGTATGGGATAACGGAAGTAAGGAACCTGTTGGAACGGATTCAATTGCACTTGAGAAGACCCTGGATTGGAACAGGTCTCCTAGTGATCTTTGGTTCATTAAGTGCCATTTTTCCGTTTACATTGTTCTATGGTGTGCAATTTGTAGTCATTAGTGCCGCGGCATTGGTTGCCCTTCGCTTGTATGGGGGGATATACGGTTTTGTATCACTTACGTTAATCTATCTATTGAAAAGCCTGATCGTTGGGCTGGATTCCCATAACCTTTATGTCATGGCAGGACATTTTATAGAACTGATCTGGATGCTGGGGTGGCAGAGATACTATAAAAAAGGCAGTCTGATCAAAGCTAACGGGGTGTTCTGGGTTGCGATGTTGCTTCCTGTAATTGGTTACGGATATTACGTATTAGGTCTGAGTGTTGAAGTGACCAAATATGAATATATGTACATGGCTGTCGTGAGCATGGTAAACGCCCTGATTGCAGGCATTGTGGTTGATTTTTGGATCACGCTCGGGGAACATCAGGCGAAACGAGCAGGCACGATTCCCTTATCCAGAATTGCATTTAAATATGTGGTTGCTTTTGTTGTGTTTGTATCTCTTGTTCTGTTGTCCGTGGATAGCCGCAGACAATTGAGCCAGATGAACGAATCCATCTTATGGGATATGAGACATGCGGCGAATGCTGTTGTTCAGGATTTGGATCAGCATTATGTAACACCGAGTAACCTTGCAGAAAATGTAGAGCGTTATCATCATTTGCTGGGGATGAATGTGGTTTTGCTAGATCAGCGCAAAGCGGTCGTTGTTTCTGGACTGCCAGAATATCAGCCGGGGGAGTTCATAAATATGGATCAGTATCAGGTGATTACATCGGCGAGCGGTCCAATTTTATTAAATTCGGAGAAAGCTCATTACAGTGATATCCTGGATCATTGGAGGCAGGCTTCTTTCATTTATGAGGCTGAGGAAACGGCAGAAACGCCTTACGAGGTTTTGGTTGAAACCAATTCGTCCCAGTATTACACGCAGATTGAAAAGATCTATTTGACGACGTTACAATCTTTATTCGTTATTATCGTTACATCAATGATTGCAGCAGCTCCATTGAGCAGCAAAGTGGTTAGTCCTTTACTTCGCTTGACCCGGCTAACAGGTTCTCTTCCACGTCTACTGTTTCGAAACGGAGGTATGGATTGGCCTAGCAGTCATGTGACCGAAGTCCAGATCCTCATTGGAAACTTACGCAAGATGGCGGATGTGTTACTCGAACAATTCGAACAGATTCGACTCGATAAGTTAACACTGGAGGACAGGGTCGTTGCCCGCACGAAGGAACTTAAAAATAGTGAAGGAATTAAACGTGCGATCATCGAGTCCTCCATTGATGCGATTATCTCGGTTGATTCCCAAGGGGTGATCATTGAGTTTAACCCTGAGGCCGAAAGGATGTTTGGATTGGGTCGGGAAGAGGTCGTGTTGCAGAAGGAGGCACCTTCTCTTTTTCAGGGGATTGGTTTTCAGGAAATTAAGTTGATGTTAGAACAATATGAGTATGTCGAAGGCAAAAGGTATATAACGGTTGATGAAATATTAGGTGTTCGTAATGACGGCTCCGTATTTCCGATTGAGTATAAAATTGTAGAGATTCAATTGGGGAAAAACGAGACGCTGTACAATCTGTTCATTAAAGATATTACAGAACGTACTCGTGCTGAAGAAGATCGGGTGCGTCATGCCCTTGTGTTGGAGCACCTTAACCTGGAACTGTTCCAAGAGAAGGCAGCGATTCAGGAACAGCGCGATATCAGTGAACAATTTATTGAATCGGTTCGTGAAGGACTTGTCATGTCTGACCGTTCGGGGACGATTACGATTGTGAATCGCCGAATAGAAGAGATGTTTGGACTGGGTAATTTCCTAGGAGAATCGATAACTGACTTGGCTCAAGCCATCGATTCAATGGTGCAGACTGAAAACTTCAATCTGACAGAACAGACAAGAGCATTCCTGGATGGAGAACAAGCATTTATCGAGACCAATTTCTATTTTGACAATGTGGAACAAAGCGTATTTTCATTGTATATGAAACAGATGGACGTGCCGGGGAAAAATCATGGATTCCTGCTCGTATTTCGTGACTTAACGGGTGAAGAGCGGCTCAACCGGATGAAAAACGAGTTGATCAGCGTTGTTTCTCATGAACTTCGGACACCTGTGGCTACCATCATGGGATATGTTGAACTGATGTTAATGTATGACCTTCCGGCATCCCAACGTAAAGAGTTCATGGAGACTATTGCGTCTGAAGGCAAACGTCTGAGCAGCTTGCTGGATGATGTGCTTGATATCCAACGTCTCGATAATGAGGGCATGACGTATCATATGACCTACGTTCCTCTCGTGGACCTTGTTGAAGGTGTAGCAGAGCAGTGGAACATGAAGTCTTCTCAGCGAATCTATGTGCATGTCTTTAATGGTGATCTCTTTGCTTATGCGGATCAGAACCGGATGGTTCAAGTATTGCATAATCTTATAGGCAACGCGGTAAAGTACTCTCCAGGAGCAGAACGAATCGATGTAACACTATGGGAAGAAGAGGGAGCCCTATGCATCGATGTACGGGATTATGGCATAGGGATTGCCGAGAGTGAGAAGGATCTGCTGTTTAACAAATTCTATCGTGTAGATAATTCGGATCATCGTCAGATTGGTGGCACGGGCCTCGGTTTGTATATCTCCCGCAAAATTGTGGAGGATCATCAAGGAAGTCTGACCTTCATGTCGGCTCCAGGGAAAGGCAGTACGTTCAAAGTCAGGTTGCCCAAACAGGACGTTGTCCTCTAGTGTGTTTACCGAAAGTTGATATGGAATGGAGAGCTTTTATCTTTTGGCACGTAACCGTGCGGAAAGGTAAAGGCTTTTTTTTATCGTTCTAACTTTGTTTTTTCGTCATCTGGGATAAAAAAACGGGAACTTTTGCACACTGTATATAGAGCCATAATTTGCATTCTGTGCAAAAGGAGGGCACCACGTATATGTTTCGCAAACAAGAGAAAACGCTTATCATCGTTTGTCTGGTGGCGGCTGTAGTTGTACTCTACGCCGTGGTCAAAAGCATCATCCGTATTATGAGTTATTAAAAATCCGTTCAGGCATGTACATAACCCATAACGAAACAACCAAACAACGATAACGATTACGCTGAAAGAGGAGTGTACCCATGTCATCTCTGGACCCTGTACTGCTCAGCCGGATTCTAACCGGTCTGACCCTGTTTGTGCATATTATCTTTGCTTCCATTGGTGTCGGTGTTCCGCTCATGATTGCTTTGGCTGAATGGCGGGGGCTGCGTACCAATGACATACATTACACCTTGCTAGCTCGTCGGTGGGCGAGAGGTTTTGTGATTACGGTGGCTGTGGGTGTAGTCACAGGCACATCGATCGGTTTACAGCTCAGCTTGCTGTGGCCCATGTTCATGCGTGTGGCTGGTCAGGCGATTGCGTTACCTCTTTTTATGGAGACATTTGCCTTTTTTGTGGAAGCCATCTTCCTCGGGATTTACCTCTACACCTGGGACCGTTTCAAAAAGAAATATACGCATATGCTGCTGCTCATTCCGGTGGCTCTTGGCTCATCCGCTTCTGCCATCTTCATCACAACTGTGAACTCGTTCATGAACCAGCCGCAAGGATTCACCTTGATTAACGGCATCATGAAAGACATTGATCCGATTGCCGCGATGCTGAACCCGGCAACACCAACGAAAGTGTCCCACGTGCTCGCTTCGTCCTACACGTTGAGCGCAGGCGTGCTGGCAGGTATTGCGGCGTTCAGTCTGTTGCGTGGACGTGATCATGTGTACTACAAAAAAGCGCTTAAGCTCACAACCGTATCTGCGCTTGTGTTTGCGATCAGCACCGTCATGATCGGTGATTCTTCAGGTAAATTTCTGGCGAAATATCAGCCGGAGAAGCTGGCCGCTGCCGAGTGGCATTTCAAAACGATGAAGGAAGCACCGCTCGTCTATGGCGGTATTCTGGATGAAAACAACGAGGTCAAATATGCCATTGAAATTCCTTATGCGCTAAGCATTTTGGCTGGCAATCGACCAGATACAGAAGTGAAGGGGCTGGAAGAATATCCAGCCGATCTCAGGCCCCCGTTGTCCATCCATTACATGTTCGACCTGAAAGTGACAACAGGAGTCATTATTCTGCTGATACCTGTGCTTTACGTGTTACGCCGCTGGTTGCCAGGACGCAAACCTTATCCCAAATGGCTGCTGCTTGGCATCGTGCTCCTGGGCCCACTGGCGATGATTGCGATTGAACTTGGCTGGATGTTTGCCGAGGTGGGCAGACAGCCCTGGATTTTGCGCGGATATATGAAGGTGTCTGAGGCGGCGACGACCTCGACTTCGGTTGGCTGGATGCTTGTGCTGTTCATCCTGCTGTATCTGGTGCTGTGTTTCTCGTGTATTCGCGTGATCAGCAAGTTGTTCCGTAACAAGGAAGCGGAGAAGGAACTGGATTCGCTTGGTCTGGAAGGAGGCATCGTGCATTGAGCTTTGAAATTGCGGGCATAGCGATTTTGTGGACGTTTCTGTTCGGTTATCTGATCGTAGCGTCGATTGACTTCGGCGCGGGTTTTTTCAGCTTTTACAGCATATTGACCGGACATGAAAACAAAATTCATAACATTATCCAACGTTACCTGTCACCGGTGTGGGAAGTGACCAATGTGTTTCTTATTTTCTTTGTGGTGGGGCTGGTCGGCTTCTACCCGGATAGTGCGTTCTTTTACGGTACGGCTCTGCTTGTTCCGGGTTCGCTGGCGATTGTGCTACTAGCGATTCGGGGGGTGTATTATGCCTACAATACTTATGGCAACCACGGGGAAAATAGCAGAATCTATCTGGCACTTTACGGGGCAACGGGATTGCTTATCCCGGCAGTGTTCTCCACCATTTTAGCGATATCCGAAGGCGGAATTATCGAACAGGTAGGCGAAAAGGTGTTTTTTCGCTGGCGTGAATTTTTGACAAATCCCTATACGTGGTCCGTTGTTTTGCTGGCTTTGGTGAGTGTGCTGTACATCTCCGCGATGTTCCTGTCCTATTACGCGAAGCGGGCCGGGGATGAGCCGGCCTTTGGCGTACTTCGGGAGTATGCGCTGCTGTGGAGCTTGCCCACGATTTTTGCGAGTTTTCTGGCTTTTCTGCAAATTAACAAACAAAATCCGGCTCACTTTGAACGTATGGTGGACATGTCATGGATGTTTATCGCATCCTTTATCTGTTTTGTTATCGCAGTGTCACTTGTGTGGAAGGAGAAATACCTGGGCTGGTGTTTTATCGCGGTTATGCTCCAATTTGCCTTTGCATGGTACGGTTACGGTCGCTCACATCTGCCCTATATTCTGTACCCGTACATCAATATTTACGATAACTTTACAAACCGAACGATGGGGATTGCGCTGATTACCGCATTCAGTCTTGGGTTGCTGGTGCTCATTCCATCGCTGGTGCTAATTATGAAGCTGTTCCTGTTTGATGCCAATTATGTACGCGGTAACGCCGGGAAAAAGAAAGGATGACTTCGCCATGTTTGCAACGACGATTTCGAATATTCTCTATACGCTGTCTGCTCTGCTGCCCCGGCATCTTTCAGTGTTGAGATCTGCATGGCCCACGGGCATTTATCCGGGATTGCACTTGCATCCGCTTTTGGAAGAAGGGGTGAAAGGCATACCGGGAATCACGGGGCTTAGCTTTTTTGAGACGTTTACGATCATGTATGCTCCGCCTCTGATTATGGTGGTTGCGATCGTTTTTCTCTTTGTATATATGGCGGTGTGTAAAAATCCAAAAGATTGATTGGATTGCCGTTGTACTTATGTCAGGTGGTACGTCCACTCCCGATACGGGTAATCTGATGTTAAGAACTGAGGAAGGGAGGAGGCCCCTTCATGCCCAAAATTCGTTACAACAATATTGACAATGTCAGTACAGACAAAACGCTGAAGGAGTTCAAGCAGTGGAGAGAACAGCGCCGCCGCAAAGTAAAGGACTATTCCTACAAAGTTCCGAAGCATGAGCCAGAGCTCGATTACTTGCATGCTAACCGGGAAGAAACCACGATCACGTGGATCGGACACTCCACCTTTTTCATCCAATATTATGGACTGAACATCGTAACCGACCCGGTGTGGGCGGAAAAAATGGGGTTTCAACGCAGACTTGGTGCCCCCGGCATTCCGATTCAGGATATTCCGCCGCTTGACGTCATCCTTATCTCTCACTCACACTATGATCACTTGCACTTGGCTTCCCTGCGTAAGCTGATTACATCGAAGACATTGCTTATTGTGCCGGATGGCCTGAAACGCAAGATGATCCGTAAGGGATTCCATCGCTGTCAGGAGATGAAATGGTGGGAACATACGGTGCTTGGTGGAGTGAAGATTACGTTTGTGCCTGCTCAGCATTGGACACGTCGAACGTTATTTGATACCAATACGTCTCATTGGGGCGGTTATGTATTGGAGCCAAACCATGTTTTGCATACCACAGAAGAGAGCGCAGCAACAAAAGAAGTGCCAGACCAGTCTGCTTCAGTGAATTCTGAATCGCAGCAAGCTCACGATGACAAACAAGTAGCAGGTTATCCACCTGTTCTATATTTTGTGGGAGATACCGGGTATTTCAAGGAGTTCAAAACGATTGGTGAACGCTTCGATATAGATGTAACGCTGATGCCGATTGGCGCGTATGACCCCGAATGGTTCATGACCTCGCAGCATGTTACCCCAGAGGAGGCTTTACAGGGGTTCGTAGAAACAGGCTCACAGCTTATGGTGCCTATGCATTATGGAACCTTCAAGCTGGCTGACGACACACCCAAGGAAGCACTGGATCGGCTTGAGGCGGAGCGAGAACGGCTCGGTATCGCCAAGGAACGCATTCGGGTGCTGGGGCATGGTGAGACTCTTCGCATCCGGCATGAAGCTGATGAGACCCAGTGAGTAGTAATTAAAAAAGTCCATGAAAAGTACGTTAAGTGGGCTAACAAAAGCCAGCCAGATATGGTAATCTATAAACATACGTGCATGAACAGCATATTTACCAAAACTTTAATCCGTAAAAAGCGGCTGATTTTCGAATTTGCCGCTTTTTTGTGTTATAATATGGTGCCAGAATAGGCATCGGATATTGAATCCATGATTTACGCAGGTTGCTATTCATGCAGTATGCAGATTAACCAATAAAGGATGGTATGCTTAATGATCAGTACAAGCGGCATCACGCTCCGCTACGGAAAACGTGCACTTTTTGAAGATGTGAATATCAAATTCACGCCAGGTAACTGTTACGGCCTGATCGGTGCGAACGGAGCCGGCAAATCAACATTTTTGAAAATTTTGTCCGGCGAGATTGAAGCCAACTCGGGAGAGGTGCACATCACCCCGGGCGAACGTATGGCCGTATTGAAGCAAAACCACTTCGAATATGATGAGTACCCGGTTCTCGAAACCGTCATTATGGGTCACTCCCGTTTGTATTCCATCATGAAAGAGAAGGATGCTTTGTATGCGAAGGCAGATTTCACGGAAGAAGATGGATTACGTGCAGGTGAGCTTGAAGGTGAGTTTGCTGAACTGAACGGCTGGGACGCTGAGCCGGATGCAGCAGCACTCCTGATCGGTCTCGGAATTGATCGCGATATGCACGACAAAAAAATGGTAGAGCTTAGCGGTAACGAAAAAGTCCGCGTATTGCTTGCGCAAGCGTTGTTTGGCCGTCCAAACAACTTATTGCTCGATGAGCCTACCAACCACTTGGACCTCGAATCCATTCAATGGCTCGAGAACTTCCTGATGGATTATGAAGGTACTGTCATCGTAGTATCCCATGACCGTCACTTCCTGAACAAAGTATGTACGCATATTGCAGACATCGACTTTGGTAAAATCCAGCTGTACGTAGGTAACTACGACTTCTGGTACGAGTCCAGCCAATTGGCGCTTGCGTTGCAGCGGGATGCCAACAAGAAAAAAGAAGAGAAGATTAAAGAGCTGCAAGCCTTTATTCAACGTTTCTCCGCGAACGCTTCGAAATCCAAACAGGCGACTTCCCGGAAGAAACAACTCGACAAAATTACGCTGGATGATCTTCGTCCATCCAACCGTAAATATCCGTTCATTAACTTCAAGCCTGAACGTGAAGCGGGTAAACAGCTGCTTACGGTTGACCGTGTAAGTAAAGCTGTTGAAGGCGAAAATATGCTAAACGATATCAGCTTCGTGGTGAACAAGGGAGACAAAATTGCTTTTGTTGGCCCGAACGGTAATGCTAAATCGTTACTGTTTGATGTCGTGATGGGTGAAACGGAAGCAGACAGTGGTGAGTACACTTGGGGTGTAACCACAACTCAAGCGTATTTCCCGAAGGATAACTCGAAATACTTTGACGGTGTAGAGATGAGCCTTGTGGATTGGCTTCGTCAGTACTCCAAAGATCAGGATGAAACGTATCTGCGTGGCTTCCTGGGCCGTATGTTGTTCTCCGGGGAAGAAGCTTTGAAAAAAGCGAGTGTATTGTCCGGAGGAGAGAAAGTACGCTGTATGCTCGCGAAAATGATGCAGACTGGCGCGAACGTTCTCATTCTGGATGAGCCAACGAACCACTTGGATCTCGAATCCATTACGGCGCTGAATAACGGCTTGATCGATTTTGATGGCACGATGCTGTTCACTTCCCATGACCATCAGTTCATCCAGACGATTGCAAACCGTATCATCGAAATTACGCCTACGGGTCTCATCGATCGTCAGATGAGCTATGATGAATATCTGGAAAGCGAAGAAGTGAAAGAGCTGCGGAACAAGATGTATCCTGTTGAAGCTTAATCTCGTTTTCGAATAAGAACACACAAAAAAACCGCTAGGTCCTCCATGAGGGCCTGCGGTTTTTTGTGTGTTGTTATACTGCGGCTGAATGGCTCCAGTAAACCTTAAACCTAAGATCCGCCTGTACGACGACGCTGGTTGTTCGGCTTTTTGTTGTTCTGGCTCTTCATGGCTTTAGGGCCGCCCTCAAAGTAAGCACCGGATTGGTTGCCGGAGTTTTGTTGCTCTTTCTTTTGTGCCAGCTTTTGACGGATCGCGTCTTGCAAGCTAACCTTTTTCGGTTCATTATTTTCGCTCATAATATATCCCTCCCGGTCTTACAGTAAGCCGTCCAATTTGGACGGGATGTACTCATTTTATACGTTTTATAAAGGCGTCACAAGGGCAACCTGATAAAATGCCGCTTTCCACCAGTTTTACCTGAACCAACATTGTTTCTTCATCACTAAAGCCATGCCTCTTGGAAACTTTGTTTCGGCTTGCCTACAGCCCTGCCACCCGGCAACACTGTTTCTATAGACCCACACGGCTTGCATTTGGTACTATGGAAAAACTAGTTATTGGAATCGTGAAAAGGAGTGTCGTCCCCTTGAACGCTTATGAAGAAATACGTAAAGGAGAGCGGGGAGCCTGGATCAGCATCGCGGCGTACCTCGTTTTGTCTGCATTTAAGCTGATCTGTGGATATTTGTTTGCTTCCAGCGCTCTGGTTGCGGATGGTATCAATAATGCTACGGACATTGTGGCGTCTGTCGCAGTATTAGTCGGCCTGCGCATCTCGCAAAAACCGCCGGATTCGGATCACGCCTATGGTCATTTTCGGGCCGAAACGATCGCGGCATTACTTGCCTCATTTATTATGGCGGTTGTAGGACTTCAGGTATTGGTTGAGGCAGTCCGATCCTGGTATGCAGGTGATTACACTGCTCCGAACCTCTGGGCGGCCGGCGTAGCTTTGATCTGTGCTGTGGTTATGCTGGGGGTGTACCGCTACAACTCGCGTCTAGCCCAAAAAATCAATAGCCAGGCATTGCTCGCGGCGGCTAAAGATAACCGTTCTGATGCTTGGGTGAGTATCGGTGCTGCCATTGGCATCGTTGGTTCACAATTCGGACTCCCTTGGCTGGATAAAGTAGCTGCCATCCTTGTAGGTCTGCTGATTTGTAAGACAGCCTGGGAAATTTTCCGTGATTCGACGCATCTGCTTACCGATGGCTTTGATCAAAAGCAATTAACGGATCTGAGATCAGCCGTTGCCCGGGTTCCTGGTGTAGAAACGATAAAAGATGTGAAGGCACGAGTACATGGCAGCCATGTTCTGGTGGATGTGGTCATCGAAGTGGACGGGGGATTAACGCTGGTGGAAGGACATGAAATCTGTAATCAGGTAGAGGAACGACTGAAACGTTCGCATAATATTATGCATGTTCATGTACATGTCGAGCCACGATCTGGAGAAGCTCACCGGTCATAATTCAATTGAAGCGGGCGTTTTCACAAAATAGATACATCAAAAAGAGGACAGACGCGATGTCGCGTACTGTCCTCTTTACTTATGTTAGAAACGATTATACGATGTTATTGAATTGCAACGTGAATCCAGGCTTTACCTTTCCAAGTGTAAACTTGAACCCATTCGCCGCCGTCGAATCCGTCAACAATTTCACCTGTTGTATCAACGACTTGCGCACTCAGAGCACCGATCGGTTTACCGTTTGGCGCATCATAGAACCATGTGCGTTCCAGCAAGTTGAGCAGCATGGTTGGCATTACAACTTCGTCACCCGGTTTTACAAGCGGCTCTTCGAACATTAAGTCAGACCCAGGAACAGGATTATTACCATTTACACTGTAAGTACTACCTGTTACGGTTTCTACCTTGCCTTCAACAGTCTGAACAGCAGGTTTGTTTACTTCTACAGCCGGTTTTGTTGTTGCCGGTGTAGTCGTAGTCGCTTCAGTACCGGAAGTTGTTGGTGTTACCGTGCCGGTAACCGCTTCCTCCGCACCTGCAGCGGCAGCCATGGAACCCATCAATGTTAAAGCAGCGGCAAAACTTACGATTTTTTTCATTTGTTTTTCCTCCTCGGTTAAATATGTAGTTTTGGTGTCCTGTGTTAAAAGTAACCAAGCAAGCTCACCTATGAATCACAAATTATAACAATTTTTTCTTGGTTCCTCCAGAGTCAACTGGCGCATATGTGGGTATATAGAAAGCCTGTAAAAATCAGACTTACGAGGCATAAAATCGGGCTGACTATATCATTAAAGTCCTGTTTTTTAAGAACTCTTCGGCGGTTTATCTTGGAATAAAGCAGGAGGGAGTGTAATACATAAATATAGAAAAATAGGTAGGTGTACCTGTATTGGAACGCAACAAAAGCCGACATGCCTAGAGGCATCATCGGCTTTCGTATGTAGTGCAATCATCAGATTCAGACATCCGCATTCATCGCATTCGGCTTCGTCCCGTAATAAGGGAAATGACAAAGAGTACAACAAAGATGAAGAACAATACTTTTGCAATTGAAGCAGCTGCTTCAACAATTCCGAAGAATCCAAAGATTCCGGCGACAAGCGCGATAATCAGAAAAATGACTGACCATTTTAACATGAGAATTCATCCTTTCGTATTTAGGGATACGGCGTGAACGATGTGTCTCACTGCCCTGTGTAGTCTAACCTTAACCGAGGTCAAATGACTTGAAACATGGTGTTTTTTTCTTCTTCTATACGTCGCTGGAGGACCATTTTTATTTTGTTTCGCCCGGGAAAGCGACGGGTAACTATAGCAATAACAAAACCGAACGCAACCATGGAAAGAGAGGTTCTTTTATGATCTATCAACTGAGCGTGGCCCTAATTGCAGTGGCATTTGCTGTACTGGTTTTCTTTTTGATTCGCACATTAAAATCTGCCCAGAGCTCACTGGACAATGTTTCTCAGACACTGCAGGAAGTGCAAAAAACGATTGATGAACTCAGTTATGAAGTAAAACAGACGGTACGACATGCCAATGACATTACGGCTGATGTACAGCACAAAATGAAGAAGATTGACCCGGTAATGGAATCCGTTGAGAATCTGGGAGAAGTTCTGAGTGAAGTAACGGCAGCAGCCAAGCAGGTGTCAACCACACTGATGACCCGATTTCAGACGAGACCAACCAAAGCAAAAGCAGGCAAACCGTCTGAATCCAATCAGGTAACTGCTCCGCCTGCGACGCCTGCGGAGCGCACCGTGCAATCCTATGAAGCTACATATCAGGATAAAACAAAGGGCGGGAAGAACTGGATGAATTATATTGATCTTGCCGCTAATGTGTGGCAACGGATGCGTAAATAACATGACTGCTTTCTGAAAATGGGTGAAGCCTTCAGGGCGGTGATGAACTTGATGAAAGGGTGAGAATCATGATGAAACTACTGCTAGTAACCATGTTTAGCGTAATTTCTCCCTTTTCCGTTCAACCGGCAGCAACACCAGCTGCTCACGACATGCAGTGGACGGTAATGGAGGAGCAGCAGCCACAGATGACTCTGGCTGCGGATCGTTCCGAGACGTTCGAGCAGTTTCGGACTCTGAATGGCGTTTCACTAGAGGATGGAAAGCATGAATTATTTACCGAGTTAGGTCAGCCAGTTGCCATCGAAGAAGATCCTTATATGGGATGCCCGGAATATCATTTTCGTCATGTGAATGTGGGGATTTGTGAAGATACAGACATGATTCAGTTCATCCATGTCGATGGTTCGCATGATGACTTGAACTTGAATGGAAATTCTATCCCAATGCAGATTGATGCAATTCATCAAGTCTTGGGCGAGCCTTATACTGTTGCTGAGGATGGCGAGGTGTTTCTTCGGGGCCATTACGCAATCAAAGTGTATATGAAACCGGGTTCTGACCAGATTGAAGGTGTTGACTTTTTCGACGATACGGTTTTCTGAGATTCTAATCCAACCTACGTTTCAACGTAAAATAGTATGGTTATATACTATAAGAGCTCGATAAAGAAGATTAATCAGAGGAGAGTGGAAACGATGAATTCAACCAATGCACAGGCGTATGCCAAAGTGGTAGAAAACGGAGTTCAAGCAGTAGAAGCGGTGAAAGAGTTGCAGACTACTGGATACTTAGCTGATCATATCTTCGTTCTTGCCCATGAGAAGGATCGTACAGATCGTATTGCTGATACCGCAGATGCTAACGAGATTGGCATCAAGGAGGAAGGTTTATTTGATTCCATGGCGAATCTGTTCCGTTCACGCGGTGACGAACTTCGGGCCAAAATCGTATCGATGGGCTTTACCGAAGCCGAGGCTGATTTCTATGAAAGTGAATTGGATAAAGGCAAGGTACTGATCATTGCCAAAAAGAAAGACTAATATGTACATCCTGAACGCAGGAGTGTTATATCGAGATAAGGCCCTGCGATGAACCGGGACAGGCTTAATCAAAAACATAGATAAGGAATGGGGTTAACCCCATTCCTTATCTATGTTTTTGCAAGTTCTGCCCCCGTCATGGGCAAAAGCCCCCGGTATAAACCGTTGCAAAAACCATAAAATCAAGGGAAAGCTACCTCTAATGGTTTGATTTGCTGATAGTCATTTTCTGGATTTATCATTATAGTTAGACTAGGAATTGTTATGTCTACTGCCCGCTCTGGATGCAAATTTTGTATAAATAAGGTTGTTCGTTGAATAGATAACTATCGACAAACCCGGACGCCAAAGATAAGGAGATAGAAATGAGAATACTTATTGTTGACGACAATCCGACGAATGTCATTATCATTCGAGAAATTTTGAAAAAAGAAAATTACCGCGATATTGTGACAGCAAGCTCAGCTATGGAGATGTTCGAAGTATTGGGAATTGGTGAAGATAACAGCGAACTGCGTCCCAAGCCGTCGGATATTGACCTGATCTTGCTAGATATGATGATGCCTGAAATGGATGGCATCGAAGCTTGCAGTATTGTACAGAAATATGAAAATCTGAAAGATATCCCGATTATTATGGTAACTGCGATTGGTGATTCCAAGAAGCTGGCAGAGGCACTCGATGCAGGTGCATCGGACTATGTAACGAAGCCGATCAATAAAGTGGAATTGATGGCCCGAATTCGGCTGGCGCTACGTCTGAAACAGGAGAAAGACTGGCACAAGGAGCGTGACCAGCGAATTCAGGATGAGCTTAAACTGGCAGCGATGGTGCAAAGTGCTGTGCTGAGTCATGCCATCGAAGATCCGTTGTTCCAGGTGCACGCTATCTATAAACCATCTTTCGAGCTCGCAGGTGATCTTTACTCCTGGTTCCCGCTTGGAGAGGGACGTTACGGGGTTCTGCTTCTGGATATGATGGGGCATGGCATATCTTCATCGCTGTTTACAATGTTTATCGCGTCTGTGCTTAAGGATACGGTGACGACATATGTAGACCCAGAGAAGGTTATCCAGGAGTTAAATCGACGCTTTAACCAGTTGAATCTGGGAAAACAACTGGTGCAGTACTACTTTACAGCAATCTATTTAGTTGTAGACACGCGTATGAAACGGATTGATTATGTAAATGCCGGGCATCCTCCAGCTCTATTTTTCCGTAATGACGGCAGTGTAACTTCGTTTGACAGCGTATGCTGCCCAGTCGGATTATTCGACAAAATGGATATTGAACCGCAGACCATTCATTACGAAGGCGATGGACATATTGCGATGTATACGGATGGCTTGCTTGAAGCCGTTCAGGGGGATCAGGAGCAACAGTTGGAATTCCTGAAAGAGCAATTAAAAGGCTCCCATGCATGGAATGAAGAGGCAATGCAGGCGTTATTCTTCAATGATGAATTGAATCCGGAACGGGACGATGACAAGTGTCTCGTGTGGATTACGCTAGATAAAGGGGCGGTAACGGAATGAAAATCAGAAATAAACTGCTGATTGGTTTTACCGCCTTGATGGCCATTATGATTGCCCTTACTTTTGTAAGCTATGAGCGGCTTAACAGCAGTAATAAACAGATCGATCAGATGTATCAGGAACGTTATCTTAAGGTGCGATTTACTTCCGCGGCGCGTGGAGAAGTCAATGATATTGCTAAAGTGGTAGCTAACTTGTTGTTAAACCCGAGCAATTCGGTCAGCGCGACAGAAGCAAATCTGAAGGAAATGAAGGAAAAAGGTGTCCGTTATCTGGAGCAGGTAAGGGATCGCGCAGATACAGCCACGGAGCATCAACTTGTGGATCGTGTGAATAATGCTTGGGATGCTTATACGAATTATGCGACAAGAGTCATCAATCTGATGTCCCAGAGCCGGGTGGAGGATGCTAACAACTATCGCAACTCTACTGGACTTGCCGTTCAGAAGGAGGCGGTGGATAGTCTGAATGCCCTGTCTCGTTATCAGGATCAGGAGATTGACGCCGAGATCAAAGATGCCAACGCTGCATATACCAGAGCGGTTCAGATAACGATTAGCATTATGGTCGCGGGATTACTGCTTGCCTTGGGAGTCATCCTGTGGGTGCTTCCTAGTATTACGCGTGGGCTGAATACAGTGTCGATGATGATTACGAGTTTTGGCAAAGGTCGATATAAAACCATCCGCCGGATTCAAATCAAGTCCACCGATGAGATCGGTCAAATTGCCAATGTGTTCAAAGAAGTCTCTAACGACCTGGAAGAGAAGCTGGAGATCGAGAAAGCCTATGTGCAGGCTCAGCAGGATCAAAACTGGATGAGTTCCAACATTGCGAGAGTGCCTGAACTTCTGCGGGGCATCGGCTCCATTCGTCAAATTTCCCAGATGTTTATCAGTGAATTTACACCTGTGCTTGGTGCACAGCTGGGTGTGGTGTATTTGATTGACGAAGAGAAGCATCCGGATGAACTGAGACGTTATGGTTCATATGCTTTTGAAGAGAATGGAGAGCTTGGTAAAGAAATGTATCGGATCGGGGAAGGCATGATTGGTCAAGCTGCACTGGATATGAGCCCAATTGTGCTGGATCATACACCTGACCAATATGTGAGCATCGGTTCTGCTTCTGGATCGGCACGGGCTGCAGGAATTATGATCTATCCGGTTGTGTTCGAAGACGAATTGATCGGTGTGGTGGAGCTGGCTTCCTTCGAAGGTTTTAATGAGATGCACAAGCAGTTGTTTGGTCAGTTGATTATGAATTTGGGCGTCATTCTCAATAATGTTCGGCGACGTCTTCGTGTGGAAGAATTGCTGCGGGAGTCCCAGGCGCTTACGGAAGAGTTACAGGTGCAATCCGAGGAACTGCAGACACAACAGGAGGAATTGCGCCGTTCCAATGAAAATTTGGAAGAACAGACGGATGCGCTTAAACGTTCGGAGGAACTGTTGCAACGTCAGCAGGAGGAATTGGAACATTTCAATACCGAACTGATTGCGAAAACGCGTGCGCTTGAAGAGCAGGTACGTGAAGTGGAAGAGAAAAATGATGAAATTGAGAAAACGAAGACACAATTGGAACAACAGGCGATGCAATTGTCGATGACCAGTAAGTACAAGTCAGAATTTTTGGCGAATATGTCGCATGAACTTCGTACTCCATTGAACAGTCTGCTCATATTGTCTCAGTTATTGTCGGAGAACAAGGATGGCAATCTCAGCAGCAAACAGCAGGAATATGCACAAACCATTTATATGTCAGGTGCAGATTTGCTGAAGATGATTGATGAGATTCTTGATCTGTCGAAAGTAGATGCAGGCAAGATGGATATCAACTACGAAACCGTCCGATTGGATGAGTTAACCAGCTTTGTCACCCAGAACTTTGGCCCGATGGCCAACAAGAAGGAACTGGATCTGAATATTGATTTTGATCGCTCACTTCCGGAATGGATTTATACAGACAGTCATCGGGTGAAACAAATTTTAAGAAACCTGTTGTCCAACGCATTCAAGTTTACAAACCGTGGCTCGGTGAGTCTGATTGCCAAGCGTATGAAGCCAGAGGAATTGCCGGGATATCTGAATACGAACCAGGAATACCTTGGATTCAGCATCAAAGATACCGGCATTGGCATTCCACCTGACAAGACGGATCTGATCTTCGAAGCGTTCCAACAGGTAGACGGTACGACAAGTCGTAAATATGGCGGTACGGGTCTTGGTTTATCGATTAGCCGAGAATTGGCACGTCTGCTTGGTGGCGCAATACAGGTGAAATCCTCAGAAGGAGTGGGAAGCACCTTTACCCTGTTCCTGCCGGATAATCATGAAGAGGCCGAATTGGCAGAGGAAAAAGCAACACAAGAAGCAGCGGTATCTTCAGAACAACAGCAAGCGCTGGTGCACGACATTAAACCTGTCCGTACTCCGCAACAATCCATTCTTGCGTCTGACCCGGAAGGAAGTCGTGTGGCTGAATTATCGCCTGCCCGCAGTGCAGAGCTGACACGTATAGAAGACGATGTTAACACCATCACAGAAGGTGACAAAACGTTGTTGATCATCGAAGATGATGTGAAGTTTGCCCATATTCTGATGGATATGGCGAGAGGCCGGGGCTTCAAGGCATTGGTTGCCCTTCAGGGAGATACTGGACTGGAGATGGCTCGTGAATACTTGCCTGATGCGATCATCCTGGATATTCAGCTGCCTGTAATGGATGGTTGGACGATCTTGGGTGAGCTGAAGAGCAGCTCCGTAACACGTCACATCCCGGTGCATGTTATTACGGTTGTCGATGATATGAAACAAGGGTTGATGATGGGGGCCATTGCGTATCTTAAAAAACCATCCAGCAAAGATTCGCTGGATAAAGCATTCTCCCATATCGAATCCTATATGGAAAATCAATTAAAACGATTGCTCATCGTTGAAGATGATGAGACTCAGCGCAAAGCAATCATTGAATTGATCGGTCATGATGATGTTGCTATCACCGCTGTTTCTACAGGGCAAGAGGCTCTGAATGAATTGCACAGCCAGCGTTACGATTGTATGGTACTGGATCTGATGCTGACGGATATGACAGGTTTCGAACTGCTTGATCAGATTCGGGATGATGAATATCTGAATGATCTGCCAATCATCATTTATACCGGAAAAGAGCTGGATTCCAAGGAAGAGCTGAAACTTCGTAAATATGCGGAATCGATCATTATCAAAGACGTGAAGTCACCGGAGCGATTATTGGACGAAACGACTTTGTTCCTGCATCGGGTAGAAGCCAATCTGCCAGAGGACAAACGCCGTATTTTGCAGAAGCTTCATAATAAAGAGACCTTGTTCGAAGGTAAAAAAATATTGCTTGTCGATGATGATATCCGGAATGTGTTTGCATTATCCAGTGTGCTTGAAGGGTACCGCATGGATGTTACATTTGCTGAGAACGGTCGTGAGGCGCTGGAGGCACTCGAGAAAAATCCGGAGTTTGATCTGGTGCTGATGGATATGATGATGCCAGAGATGGACGGATACGAAGCGATGACACGGATCAGACAGAACCCGAAATTTGATAAATTGCCGATTATTGCGCTCACAGCCAAGGCGATGAAGGAGGATCGTGGGAAATGTATCGAAGCTGGAGCATCCGATTATGTGAAAAAACCGATTCAAACCGATCAATTGTTATCATTAATGCGGGTATGGCTGTATTCGTAAGCGTATGGTTTGGGTAATGAAGGACAATAACGCATACGCAAGTAACCAAAGATGAAGTGGAGAGAAGTTATGACACCGTGGGAACCTAACGAGACGGGAGCAGATACGATCCGTATACCGCAAGATGAAGAACGGGAATTGATCGAGATTGAATTGCTGCTGGAAGGAATGCATCGTTTGTATGGGTATGACTTCAGAAATTATGCGTTGCCATCCCTAAGACGAAGAATATGGCATTATGCGCATGCGGAAGGAGTGAAAAGCATATCCGGGCTGCAGGAAAAGGTACTGCACAACCGTTCATCGTTTGAACGGTTCGTACAGAATTTATCCATTCCGGTAACGGAAATGTTCCGCGACCCATCGCTTTTTCGTATGTTTCGGGAAAAGATCATTCCTATTCTGAGAACCTATCCTTATATTCGGATATGGCATGCAGGCTGCTCTACGGGTGAAGAAGTGTATTCCATGGCGATTATGCTGCATGAGGAAGGTCTGTATGACAAGGCACGAATCTATGCAACAGATATGAATGACCGCTCGCTGCAACAGGCCAAGGAAGGCGTATACGGAATCGAGAAAATGAAGTTGTTTACAACAAATTATCTGGAGGCAGGGGGCACAAAAGCCTTCTCCGAATACTATACAGCGAAATATAATTCTGTTATATTTCACCCGTTTCTTCAGAAAAATATTATCTTTGCCGAGCATAATCTGGCAACGGACCGATCATTTAATGAGTTTAACGTTATTTTTTGCCGCAATGTCATGATCTATTTCAACGATGAGCTGCGGAATCATGTGCACGGGCTGTTTCATGAGAGCTTGAGCCACTTCGGCATACTAGTTCTAGGATCGAAAGAATCCATTCATTTTACAGAATATAGTGATGCCTATGAGCCGTTAGACCG
The DNA here is from genome assembly GCF_050435065.1 of Paenibacillus sp. 4624. Taxonomy (NCBI): domain Bacteria; kingdom Bacillati; phylum Bacillota; class Bacilli; order Caryophanales; family Paenibacillaceae; genus Paenibacillus; species Paenibacillus sp. 4624. Next base: position 32,112 of record NZ_JBNDJR010000017.1, on the reverse strand, counting down.
GACCGAAAAAATATACCGGAAGATCAAATAGGGGGTTAGGCTTAGCTATGGGGCTCAATGAACCAATCCACATATTGTTGGTAGATGACCGCCCTGAGAACCTGCTTGCGCTCGAAGCGGTTCTGGAATCAGAGCAATATAAACTCGTCAAGGCAAATTCCGGAGAGGAGGCACTCCGTTGTCTGCTCAAAGACGAATTTGCGGTCATTGTACTTGATGTACAGATGCCTGGGATGGACGGAATTGAAACGGCAAAATTAATCAAGGCGCGAGACAAATCCAAGGATGTACCCATCATCTTTATTTCTGCGAATAGCAGAGAGGCTGAGCATTTATTTGCCGGATACTCAGCCGGAGCCATTGATTATATGGTCAAACCGTTTATTCCCCAGATTTTGAAGTCCAAAATCGAGGGCTTTGTGGAGATGTTTATCTCAAACAAAAGACTAAAAACACAGACCATGTTGCTTCATCAGAAGACGCAGGAACTGGAGAAGATGAATCAGCAGCTCGTGCAGGCCAAAGAAGAAGCCGAGATTGCGGCTAATGCCAAAACGGAGTTTTTGGCAATGATGAGCCACGAGATCCGTACGCCGATGAACGGAGTCATTGGTATGGTCGACCTGTTGATGGAAACCGAGTTGAAGGAAGATCAGAAGGAATATGTGGATATCGTTCGCCGCAGTGCCGATGCACTCGTCACGGTAATTAATGACATTCTTGATTTTACCAAGATGGAGTCTGGCAAAATGGAGCTTGAGGAGCATCCATTTGAATTGGTTTCCTGTATACGTGAAGTGCTTGGTTTGTTCGCTGCAGAAGCAGGTAAGAAAAGTCTGGAACTGGATTTTTTCCTTGAAGATGCTGTGCCGGAGTTAATCTATGGAGATATGGCACGCCTCCGTCAGGTGTTACTGAACTTGATCGCCAACGCAGTGAAGTTTACGGATCAGGGCGGTGTGTATCTCATTGTCTCCGTCAACGAAGAGAAGGACGGAAACATGTCTTTGGAGTTTGCTGTCAAGGATACAGGTATAGGCATCGCACCTGAGAAAGTGGATCGCTTGTTCCAGCCTTTCTCTCAGCTCGATACGTCCATGACTCGAAAGTATGGTGGAACTGGCCTTGGTCTTGCGATCTGTAAAACACTGGTCGAAATGATGGGTGGGCAGATTTATCTGGATACCTCTGAAAAGCGGGGGGCTACCTTCGTGTTTACCATTCAGGCCAAGCGTTACATTGAAACGGAACTGGTTCAGGGCAGCGGCGAAGAGAAGCTGACAGACGTTAATCATGAAGACAAACATGCAACTGTATTAATCGTGGATGACCATCCGATCAATCAGAAGTTGATGGCCATCATGTTGCACAAACTTGGACTTCTTTCAGATATAGCGGAAGATGGGCAGAAAGCACTGAACATGGTGATGGAAAATCCGTCGCCATATGACTTTATTTTTATGGATCTACAGATGCCAGTGATGGACGGTCTGGAATGCACGAGAAGAATACGAGCAAGCGTGCCTCAGAAGCAACAACCTGTCATTATAGCCATGACAGCTAACGTAATGGAAGGCATACAGCAACGCTGCACTGAGGCGGGAATGGATGATTATATCAGCAAGCCGGTAAAAATGGGTAGTGTCAAACAGAAACTTTCCCATTTCCAGAAGAAACGCCAGGTTATCCATCCGGGTAGTTCAGCGATGAATCAGGCGAATTGAAATTTTTACTAGTTATGTTTCCTGTTTCACTCGTGCGTAAGTTGGGTTATAAGGTAAGGAAACCATTGATCAGGAGAGAGATGTCTAATGAATACAAATAAAAATGAAAAATTCAACGCAAGAACCGAGACACATGACGGTGTATGCACAGTGTATCTGACTGGCGAACTCGATTTGTCGGTTGCTCCTGACTTCCGTTTGGTAATGGAACCGCTCGTGGACAACAAGGAGCAGGATCTGATTATTAACATGAAAGATCTAAAGTACATTGATAGCACAGGGATTGGTATCCTGTTATCTGTTCTCAAGGCTAGACATGGAATGGAAGCTCGCTTTGAAGTACAGGAAGTTCCTGCGCAAATTCAGAAACTTTTTGATATGACGGGTATAGCCAAATTCTTTGTTACACAGAAGAATTCCCAATAGGAAAGGATCGAAAAAGGAATGAATGCAGAAGTCCAAAGAATTACGCTGAATTTACCGGCGACAGCTGAATATGTGGATATTGTAAGACTTAATCTATATGGTGTTGCGTCCAAAATGGGATTCTCTTATGAAGACATTGAGGATATGAAGGTTGCTGTGTCCGAAGCCTGCAACAATTCCGTATTGTATGCCTACTCTCATGAAGGCGGCATGGTGGAAGTCGTTTTTGAAGTAGATGGTGAGATGCTCGCGATCACTGTCAAAGACGAGGGTTCCAGCTTCGAGAATGTGAACCCAGCCGCATTACGTTCCGGACTTCATGACAAAGAACTGACAGACGCTCAGATTGGCGGACTTGGGTTCTACCTGATGCAAGCCTTGATGGATGATGTCAGTGTTGAAAGTGAGACGGGCAAAGGTACGAAAGTAGTACTCGTAAAACGTCTTGCAAAAAGTGAGGAGAAAGTATGAATGAGAAAGTGACTCCCCCAGAGTCCATGTCTGAAGCGATTGGTTTGATCTGGGAATACCAACAAACACAGGACAATGAAATCGCTACGGTTCTTATCCGCAAGTACGAACCGATGGTCAAAATGGCTGCGGGTAAAATTGCCCGAAATCGACCGGATCTATATGAGGATCTGTACCAGACGGGGCAAATGGCTTTGATCCGATTGTTGAAGCAATACGATATCAATCTGGGGATTCCATTTGAACCGTATGCGATGAAAAGTATGATCGGTCATATGAAAAATTATCTACGGGATAAGTCATGGTACATTCAAGTACCGAGAAGAATCAAAGAAAAAGGGGCATTGGTGCAACATGCCATTGATGAGCTGACGGTAAAGCTGGAACGTTCACCCGGGGTTAATGAGATTGCTGAGTACCTGGATCTTACACCGGAGGAAACGATTGAAGTTCTGGCTGGCCGGGAGTGCTACCACTATGTTTCACTGGATTCTCCATTATCTCAGGATGACAGTGCTGCGACACTTGGTGAACTAATCAGCGCGGACGTGAATGACTTTGATTCGGTGGAAAAACGAATGGATTTACAGCAGGCATTAGGTCAGCTTAAGGAGCAAGAACAAAAAGTACTTATTTTAGCCTTTCAGGATGGACAGTCACAGCGGGCTATAGCCCAGAAACTGGGTGTTTCGCAGATGAGTGTCTCCCGGATTCAGAAAAGGGCTACGGAGAAACTGAAGCAGATTATGTCTAACGCTTCTTTGCTATGAACCATTATTCCAATTGTTGCCCCAATACGGATTGACGAGGACACGGTATTGCACTGGATTGCATACGTGTCCTTTTTGAATTCATTGAGGGGTAGACTTGGCGGAATGGAACAAATATGTCAGGAGGAATGTCAGGTGGATCAAATCAAACTGGAAGCTCGGCGTGATCAGTTATCCTGCTCCGAAGATTGGCAATGGTGGGATTGGGTAGCTCCGGATTCTAGTAGTATGAACAGTGCACTGCGTGATCTGGAACAGGCATTTCCAGAGATGCAATACTGGCTAAGCAAAATACCGGAAGCTGAATCGAACTACTTGTCCGTTCGTTATTTTAATGGCACAGATGCGGTTATTTTTGGCTCCTTCTTATATGCTGTCAAAAATGAGAGAGAAGATCAACGAAGAGATAATCAGATGTTTTTTTATGTTGATAAGTTCAATTTGGTCACGCTCAATTTGGACGACAATACAAGGGGCATTATGAAATCGGGTGAACGAATGCAAATGCTGCAACAATGTACACAGGCCAGAGAAGGCATGTTTGTGCTTTTTCGGGCCATATTGCATTATTATCATGTGGGAATGGATCATTTTGAGATGAATTTGCGTGATCTGGAACGGAGAATGGAATCACGGAATGCGCGGACATTAATGGATCAGATTCTGGCAGCGCGCTTCGAATTGCTGTACTGGAGTAATCTGTTTATTCCTTACACCGAATTAATGGCCGCTTCCCGGGAAGCTTATCTCCAAGAGATTACAGAGAATCGCTTCTATCAGCAACTTCAGTACCGTGTTGAACGAATGGAGTGCCTGTTCCAGCATTATGAAAAGGAGATTGATACCTTAATCTCGATAGACAACGCGATTTCAGGCGTTCGCGGCAACGAAATTATGAAGACGCTGACGATTGTGACATCCGTGTTTACACCAGCAACAGCCGCCGGTGCTATATGGGGGATGAACTTCGAGAATTTGCCTCTGATCGACAAGACATGGGGAGTCGTGCTTGTTATTACACTGATCATCTGCAGCATGATCAGCATGTATATATGGATGATGATGAAAGGATGGACAGGGGATTTGTTAAAAGTGAAATCTGCACAGTCCTCCGCTCGGGAAAAACGGGACAGAGGAAAAGAGGAACCGCGATAGTCACAGACTGGGCGGTTCCTCTTTTATTTTTTGTAATCCTCAATGTAACCGAGCAAGTCGGCGATATACTGGCCCACGATAGGCATATTGACGAATTGGCTAAGGATGAAGGCAAGCAAACCGAGCACAACAAACGTACCAACGGTCAATCCAAGTCCACGAGCCATACCTGCTGTAAAGTTGGTAATGATTCGTTTCTTGGGACTGCTATAATTTTCAATGATGTCTTTGATCTGAGCCCTCTCCAGACTGTCAGCAATCTGGTCGAGCCGTGTGTTCAGCCGTTTGACCTCGTGACGCAATTCAAAAGGATGTTCACTGGTGTCATACTGCTGTGCAGGCGTTCCTCCAGTCACTGGCGTATTCCCATTGATCGTAACCTTACTCATATTGGTGATTCCTCCATTCACTTGGATAAAAAATAGCCAGCTGTATATGCAGCTGGCTATTCATCGCTCGAACTCGTCAGCTTTTACAGGCTGGTCGAGTTCAATTCTTTGCGTGCGTCTTCCTTGGCTTCTGCGGAAGCGGCAGCCACTTCTTCAGATGCACGTGTTGCTTCCTCAGCAATATCTGCTGATGCTTTTTTCACGGAATCCATAACGTCATTGCGACCTTGGTTTACTGTTCTTGCCAGATCAGACGTTTTGGATGATACCGTTTTGGCAATTTCAGAAGCTTTGTCACCAACAACAGTGGCCACTTCCTTTGTACGGTCAGTCACCATGCCTACCTTTTCGGAAAGATCACCACGCAATTCGCGTCCTGGTTTAGGGGCGAATAACAGGGCAGCTGCCGCACCCAGCAAACCTCCGATGAAAATGCCTTTGGCGAAAGTTGAACCACTTTGTACAGGATATTGCTCTTCTGCTTTATTCATGTCTAATCACTCCTTCGTTAATTTAAGAAACAGATACGAAACAACGAACACCATCTAACCCGAATCAGGCAGCCTGTCTTAGCAGTCTGGACACAAGCCCCAGCAAGAATACAAAGAGCGCTGTACCAATGATGGCGGGAATGACGGCAAAGTTACCGATAACCGGTCCCCAGTTACCAAGCAAAAGTGCTCCCAGCCAGGCTCCGGCGAATCCGGCAATCATCGCACCAATCACGCCTCCCGGCATGTTATGACCGGCAAGTGCATCTCCAATCAAACCGATAATGATCGCCATGACAATGCTGATAATAATGCCCCACATAACAACCGCCTCCTTTCAACTTGATGCAGGATGTTGTCTGTTCGCGTTTGCTTACTTCGTATATAAACGCCGTGCAACATGGTGAAACAACTAACTGCCCTTTGAATAAAATGGAAATTGAAGGAAATGAATCACGGAGCGAATCGTTTTATTCCCGGAACCATGCATAAGATCCAGACAAATCCGGCGGCAAATCCGGCAAAGACATCGGTAGGATAATGAACCCCGAGCATAACCCGACTTACGCCGATCAACAGAATAAACAGAATACCGCAAATGACAGGAAGCCATCTTCTAAGTACATCCCGTTCCTTCCATTCGATGGCCCAGATGACAAAAAGCATACCGTAAAAACCCATCGAAATCATGGCATGACCACTGGGATAACTATATCCGTGCACAACGAGAAGATGATCCAGCTCAGGTCTGCTACGTCTGAAGATCTCCTTCAATAGCGTATTCAAAATCCACATCATTCCAAAACTTGCGCAGATGACATAACCATACATCGTCGTTCTGGAATGACGCTGCAGGAAACATAACAGTGCGAAACCTGCTGCGGCGAGTGCTGATATTTTAAATGAACCCAGTGCCGTAATGAAGGAGGTATATGGCAGCAAAGACAGACGGGATTGCGAATGGAGATAAAATATTTGCTGAACTTGAGTGTCCAGTCGAATTAAACGTTCCAGACCCAGCCAGGCTCCGATACCAGCTAATAATAATACAGTAGCCGAACTTAGCAGTGAACCAATCAGGATGTATTTCAGCAGAGATTGCAAAGACATCACATGAGATGGTCCAGATGAGAGATGTTGAGAATTGCGCAACATAAGCGGTATCTCCTTCAAGAAATTGTATTGTTTCAGTGAGGCTGATAAATCTTTACCCGAAACAACTGTCGAAAAAACTGTAAAAACGTCGTTTTTGTACTATACTAATGAGGATATCCCATGCGGCGCCGTGAAGCAAAGCAGAGATGAATTTGGGAGTATGAAGGAGAGAAACACGCATGGAGAGTGCCCTGTTAGTTAAAGAATACCGTGCAGGCGTGATGGAATGCGCTCACTACGGACACATATGTATTACGGATGAGCATGGCCGGGTTGTATATTCGGCTGGTGATCCTCATTTCAGAGCGTTTACACGTTCATCGGCCAAACCGTTTCAAGCGATTCCAGGGATTCGGGCTGGAATAGGCGAACATTATAGTCTTAAACCACAAGAGATTGCGATCATGGCTTCATCACATCGCTCTGAGCCGGAGCATATTCAAGTGTTGGAGCATTTGGCTCATAAAATCGGAGTTGGTGAGGAATGTCTGATCTGTGCGCCAAGCTATCCGCTTAATGAAGAAAGCCGCAATAACTGGTTGCGGGCGCAAGGAGAGAAACGCAGAATACTGCATAACTGTTCGGGTAAACATCTGGGCATTCTGGGCTATAGTCAGATGAGAAAACTGGATTTGGGAAGCTATGCCGAGCCAGATCATCCAGTGCAACGGGAAATCCTTGAAACACTGGCAGGTCTCGCAGGCATTGAAGAAAAAGAGATTCAATTAGGAACGGATGGCTGTGGTTTCCCAGTATTTTCGCTGCCTCTGTCTGCACTGGCCAATGCATATCTCAAACTTGCATGTCCTGACCTCATTGAGGATGAATCCACACGCATCGCTGTGGAGACCATTACTGCTGCGATGAATCAGTACCCTCTTATGGTCGGTGGCACGAATCGCGTGGATTCGGTGTTGCTGGAGGACGACAATATTGTCGCTAAGGGCGGATTTAAGGGTGTATTTGGTTTTGCGCTGAAGAAAGAAAGACTGGGCATCACCTTTAAAGTGCTGGATGGCTCTGAGGAAGAATGGGCTTCCATTGCACAATCGATATTGAAGCAACTGAACTATTCCAACCCGAAAACGATTGCCCGCCTGGCAGAAGTATTTCCTTCAGACATACGTAATGATGCAGGGACTCTTGTCGGACGGATGGATAGTGAATTCGTGCTCCACTCATGAAAATATAGTGTATAACCTTTAGAAGGAACGTGATTAAAATGGCCGGACCCCGGGTAAAGATCACATACCAACTGGTATTGACCTATATCATTTTGAACACGCATGGATTATTGCCATAAGGCAGTTCCAATCCTCTGGAGGTGGATGAATATGATTAAAGTAGTGACATCGGAAGAAAGACACACGTCGGATCGCGGTTGGATACACAGCGAATTCAGCTTTTCCTTTGCGGATTATGAGGACCCAAGCAATGCTCACTTTGGCTGTCTGTTAGCCCACAACGACAACATACTGATGCCGCAAGAAGGCTTTAAGAAACATCCACATCACGACCTTGAAATTGTCAGTTATGTGATATCAGGTACGCTTAAACATACAGACAGTATGGGCACAGAACAGTTGCTGGAAGCCGGGACAGTTCAGGTGATGAGTGCAGGTACAGGCGTAGAGCACTCTGAAACCAATCCAGCCACGGATGAACCGGTACGTTTCCTGCAAATGTGGTTTTTGCCCTCTCAGCGAATGCTGAAACCATCTTATGCTTATCGAAAAATAGAAGAGTCTGCCCATCTCAACCGACTTTGTCCAGTTGTGTCAGCTGCCTCTGGTCCATCGGATGAATCCATAGACGAAGACCCACTCCGCATCGCTCAGGATGTAACCTGTTATCTGTCCAAGCTGGAGTCGGGAAAGAAGCTAATGTTTCCGCAACATGAGGAGCGTCGTACGCATTTGTTCCTGATCAACGGACATCTGGAAATTCAGTGTTCCGATGGAAACTTTAATCTCAAGCCCGGAGACGCGGCTCGCATCCGTAAAAGCTGTGATTTACAAATGACCAGTACAGGCAGCGAGCCTGCCGAGTTTGTACTTGTGGATCTTCCTTGACGGAGATGACATGAACAAGGTCTGAACAAGCCAATGTGTAAACTTAAAAAGTAGACTAACAATACAAAAGGACTTGTCCTGCATCAGTGTTCTGATGTAAGACAGGTCCTTTTTTTTGCTCATTTTGTGTCAGGTGTGAAGATAAAACTTAGAGAGAAGTTTATTTGCGGAGTTTGCCGAGTTCAGAAGCGACCGCTTCTACTTCGGAGATGCTCAAATGTTCTTTGCTCATCACCATTTCGTACAAATCCTGCAAATCTTCATATTTCTCAAGTGGGAACGCTGAAGCCTGCATCGCGGCACCACTGGCCATCCGCAGCTTGGTTTTGATTGCTTCAATCATATATTCCATATTTTCTGCTGTTGCTTGTGTTAAATCCATCGTTAACTTCATCCTTTCCATCTCCGGAGATGGGTTACTCGCTTGTCCACACGGAACTTCTGTTATTGTAGCATGAGTGGAAGGGGACAAGCCAATGATTTTGCGGGAGAATGGAGCATCGGTTACAATATGAGAATAGATCACAACGACTGGAAATAAAGATAACACTAGGATTGTCCAATATATTCGTGTGTAACAAGGAGGGAATTCAGTTTGACCTTATACAAACGGGAACTTGTCCGGCAACAGAGTCGAGGTATACGCAAAGGCGTGCCTGGAGACAAGATGGCCCTTTTTTTCAAGGAGATCTCCAAGCTTCATAAGCTGGACGAGCTTACGTTCCTATGTATCGGTACAGATCGCTCGACCGGGGATGCACTTGGACCGATGACGGGGACTTTGCTGGAGGAGTGCGGCATACCTCATGTCATCGGTACACTGGCAGCTCCTTGTGATGCAGACACTCTCGAAAAGAGAGTGGCCCAGATTCCGGCACACCATACGGTTATAGCAATAGATGCATGTTTGGGCCCAAAAGATGCTGCCGGGACATACTATGTATCGGGAACATCTTTGCGCCCTGCCCAATCCGTTGGTGGTAATTTGCCGCCTGTTGGAGAATACAGTGTAGCAGCGGTAGTGAATGTCAACGGCCCAAGACCCTATTCGATTTTGCAGATGACTTCGCTGTACTTGGTCATGGGCATGTCTCAAACCATTGCCGATGCGGTAACGGAGGCATGGAAAACAAAAGAAACGTTTCATTCATGAGATGAATGCTTAATAATATACAACCTGAAATATTACATTCGCGCAGAGAGAGGGATTAATATGGAAAAAGTGATGTGTGATGGAACAACGATTTGTTATGCTGAGCAGGGTAAGGGAGAAACGCTTGTACTGCTTCACGGTTACTGCGGTAGTTCATCCTATTGGGATGAAGTAGTGCCGGAGCTGGCCCGTAGCTATCGTTGTATCGTACCTGATCTGCGTGGGCACGGCAAAACGGATGCACCTGTAGGCAGTTACACGATTGAACAGATGGGCAATGATGTGCTGCAATTGCTGGATGAGTTAGACGTGGAAAAAGCAGTAATTCTGGGACATTCCATGGGCGGATATATTGCACTTTCCATTGCGCAGCACCATCCGGAGCGACTTAACGCGTTCGGTTTGATCCATTCAACAGCGTATCCGGACGGTGAGGAAGCGAAGGAGAAACGTTTACGTGCAGTATCTACGATTCAGACTGAAGGCATTGTGAATTTTGTGGACGGGCTGGTACCGGGTCTGTTCGCTCCAGAGCATATTGAATCAATGTCGACACATGTGAATCGTGTGAAGGAAATTGGTTATCAAACTGCTCCTCAAGGTGCGGTTGGTGCGGCACTGGCTATGCGTGAACGTCCAGATCGCCGTGATGTGTTGTCTGCCACACCGCTTCCAGTATTACTTGTGGCTGGAGAGAAGGATGGGCTGATTCCACCGGAGCGAACCTTCACAAGTGACAAGCCTCATATTGTGCAGGCCACCATTGCGGGCGCAGGACATATGAGTATGTATGAAGCGCCGGAACAATTGATTCAGGTGATTCAACAGTTTATGACGGGATTGTCCGACTAACCATAAGATCACTCAATCGAGTTTGTATATGAAGCCCCTGTGTGTCCATGTGGACAGGCAGGGGCTTTGAGGTGTTTGCTGAACGGCTTCGGGAGTATGGGGAAGCCGGATTTTCGCTTTTTTTTACGGCATGAATTAAAATAAATCATATGAATACGCGATATAAAGTATGCGATAAATGAGTGAAGATATAAGGGGGCGCACCGATGTTCAGGAAGGATTATCTGCTCCGCATGATGGAGGAAATGACAGAGGCAATTGGCAAGGCTTTTACGCTTAGACAGCAACGTAAACATACGGAGGCTTTGTCTGAACTGGATGAGTTGATGCGCAGGCAATTTGGCATGAATCTCAATTTGCTTAACTCTCTCCCAGCAGAGGATGTGATCGAGATGTTCCGTTTTCGCGGCGTCATTGAGGTAGACAATCTGCAGCAAGCGGCGAGACTGATTGAGGAAGAAGCATATATCTATCACGAGAAAGCCAGAGTCGAAGGCATAGATGATGAGGAAAAACTGGATGCAGAGGATGCGGCGCTTGTTCGTTTAATGCGAGCGTTACATTTTTACCTGTATGCCCAGAATCATGGTGCTAATCGCGAGTTGTTACAGGTACCTGACCGTATAGAAGGAATCATAGAGCAAATTAAGGGATATGAGCTTCCTGCGCGAACGGAGAAGCAACTTGCGTTATACCGGGAGCAACAGGGCAGATATGATGCGGCCGAGAATGGCTGGTACAGATTGATGCATCTTGATACGGATTATCCGGTACAGTATGAAGAAGACGCGAGAGCTTTTTATCAGAGGTTGACGGAACTTACAGATGAGCAACTTGAACAGGGCGGTTTGCCGCGGGATGAGGTCGAAGAGGGGCTGGCACAGATTACAGCGCTGGAAACCAAACGTCAGCAAGTGAACGATGAAGAACGTAAAAATATATAATTCAACTTACTGCTTATCTGTAACAGAAGAATAACCGAACGGATCGCTGAACTTATAAAATATCTGATGACTGAACCAATGGAGAGTAGCTCTTCACTTGGAGAGGGAACAGAATTATGGTATGGTAACGGTTGACCAAACCAAACCGAAAGTGAGATGTACCCCGTGGATTCGTTGCGAAAGCTTATACAAGATGTTTTTGAACAGAACTCGCTGATTACGGCGACCTGGAGTCAGCTGCGCAGACGGGACAATGTCTCGTTTACCAAAGTGCAGGTGAAGCCGGTTACGTTGAAGAATCAGCTTCATTATCAGTTTGCTTTTCATTATGCGAATAAAGTGTTGCATGAGAATTTGACCCCGGCTGAAGCGCTGGAACGTATGACTTTGTTGTGTGAAGAGACGTTCCGTCAGGGAATGCTCTGTACGGCAGATGCAGATTATCAAATTTTGATCAGCAAAAAATATAAAGTATCGATTCTGACCAAATCCCCCTCCAAAACAGCGGTCGATCTGTCCCATAATCGCAAAAAGCAATATGTACTTGAAGAGGGCGTTCCGGTTTCTTTCCTCGTTGAACTTGGAATTATGAATGACGAAGGACGTGTGCTTGCACGCAAGTATGACAAGTTCAGACAGATCAATCGTTTTTTGGAGATGGTGCAGGATGTTATTGCCCATTTGCCAGAAGGACGTCCGCTGACTATTGTGGATTTTGGCTGCGGCAAGTCGTATCTGACTTTTGCCCTGTATCATTATTTATCCGTACAACAGCGCCGTTCGATTAACATCATCGGTCTGGATTTAAAGGCGGATGTTATCGCACACTGTAATGATCTGGCCAGACGTTTGCATTACGGTGATCTGAAATTCCTTGTAGGTGACATTGCGGATTATGATGAACTGAACGAAGTGGATATGGTCGTTACTCTCCATGCTTGTGATACGGCTACGGATGCGGCACTGGAGAAAGCAGTGCGCTGGGGAGCTTCTGTCATTTTGTCGGTTCCTTGCTGTCAGCATGAGCTGTATGATCAGGTCGAATCTTCGGTGATGAATCCGCTTCTGTCCCATGGCATTCTGAAGGAGCGTTTCTCGGCACTGGCAACAGATGCGATTCGCGCTAAACTGCTGGACATTATGGGATATAAAACACAGTTGCTTGAATTCATTGATCTGGAGAATACACCAAAAAATATACTGATTCGCGCCGTTCGTGGACAGGCGGGTCAAGTGAAGGACATGTGGGCTGAATACACCGCATTCCGTGATTTCATTCATGCGGATCCATATCTGGAGCGTGCTTGTGCGGATCTGCTACCGGTTGAAGGAAGCATAACTGGTGGAAAAGTGGACAGGGAAAACTTAGAGCGGACTGCGAAGTGTAATCTTCACTAATTTTTGCATGAAGGTAATGGATGAGAAAAATTCAATTGATATTATAAGAAGAACCAAAGCAGGGATGTTTCGTGCACGGCTGGTCTGCATACGTGAAGAAGAGGACATACTGGTACCAGGGTCGCTTCACTTGATGTGCAAGATATAGAATGCCAATGATGTCCGCATATGCGTGAACAAGTTCATAATGGTTAAGGGAATGAATGATTCCAATAAGTCTGTGCGTATGCATCCGAATCCCGTTAAGTTACGGTTGCCGATCTAGATTATACCGATCTGACGGCGAGGACGTAAACCAAGGCAGAAGGACCCGAAGAGGGGCTCTTCTGCCTTTTTTGTATTTTTAAATCGTGAAGGAAGGAGGAGACATGGGTGAAGGACAGAGAGCTACATACAGATCAGGATGCAAGGGAGGTAAAACAGAATGGGGAAGTAGGAAATACCGATCCAGATCAGAACTTTCAGAATGAGAGGAATGAGATCAGAGAGCGAGCTTCTGACCGATCCGAATTTATGGGTGTGAGTATGAATGTGAGCACAAGTAACCTTCTCAAAAATGGGTGCTATTTCAGAGTTCATCACAATACATATAACGATATAGCCAGTCCACGCCGTTTCTTGATCTCCGGGCATTGGGGGGCATCAGCGCCTAGTTGTGAGATTGAAATGGGGAATAAGGGTTGTGAGAAGCGTAATAGTGAATTCAGCTGGTGGATTGTAGTCTTAGGTTTAAGCATGGTAGCTATATTGCTGACAGGGTGCTTGCGAAGAGGATTGTTTCATTCAACTGACCTGTACCCCGTTATTCTGATGACCGGTGTTGTCGTGCTGTTCTCGCTTGTGATGTATGTCCGTGGCGTCCTGAAAAGGGAAAATGATGGCTTGGCCTCCGTTCGGGCAGAAACCATTCGGCTGCGCGTCGGGGATTTAGTGCATGTTGGGTTCCCTTTGGCAATCATGGTGTGTTATGCCGTGCATGCTTGGGCAGGCTCGGTGAGTACGCAAGGCAGTATCCTTGAGATGCTGCGCTGGAGCTTGCTCGCGATGTTTGCCCTGCTCGCTGTGTTGCTGGCAGCGAGCAAGGATGGTATGCGCTGGCTTGCCTTTGGCTGGCAGCTGGCAGGCGGTGTGCTTGTGCTAAGCGGCATTTTAGCCGTGTGCGGTGTGCTGCCGCTGCCCTACGGGGTCATGCGGACAGCCGATCCCGAGATCAGCTCCGCCGGTGCCCGGCTCGGCGGATTGCTGCAGTACCCCAATGCGTACGGTGCCGTTGTTGGCATGTACGCATTGGAGCGGCTTACGGCCGCTGCGGGCGTGCTGGCCGGGCGAGCCGTCCCGGCGCGCCGTCTCTTCGCGGCGGTGCTGCCGCTCATGCCCGCGCAAGCCGCGCTCCTGCTGAGCGAGTCGCGCGGCGCCTGGCTAGCGGCCGGCTGTGCCGCGGCCGCCGCCTTCTTGCAGCGGCGCGGTGCCCGCCTGCCGCTGCTGCTGGCCTTGGCCGCGCCTCTGGCGTGCGCGGCCTGGCTGTACCGCCAGCTGGCTGATGCCCAGCTGGCGCCTGCACCCGTGCCCGGCCTGCTCGCACTGGCCGGGGCGTGGGCAGCTGCGCTGCTCGGCACGCTGCTGCTGTGCCGTCTCTGGCACAGCGGCGGCCCAGCCGGGCGCGCCTCTGCTTTGGCGGCCACCGTGCTGGCGTGCATCGCCGCCGCACTTATGGCCGCAGCCTCCACCGCCGAACGCTTCGCGGCAGGTGTCGGCACAGGGGCATCCCGCCTGCAGCTGTGGCGGGATGCCCTGCGGTTATGGACCGAGGCCGCATGGCTCGGCCACGGGGGGGATACATGGCGCAACATGTTCCGCGCCATCCAGTCCTCGCCGTATGTTGGCGGCGAGGTTCACAGCGGGCTGCTGGACCTGGCCCTGGATACGGGCCTGCTCGGCAGCGCGCTGATTGCAGGGTGGATGCTCTTCACCCTGCGCAGCATCCGCCGCTTCGCACCGCGGCTGCTGCCGCCATTGCTTGTCTTCGTCCTGCATGGAATCGTGGACTTCGACTGGAGCTATGCGCTCAGCTGGATGCTCTTCATCTGGCTTGCGGCATGGGCGGTCGCGCTGAGAAAAGAAGCGGAGCCAGTCTCATCGCATCATCACCGGCCAGGCCACATCAAACGATATGCAGTCGTACTCATGCTTACATGCTGGCTCGGGGGCACCGGCTGGATCACAGCACGGTACTCCGGGGCGGACATGCAATATCGTCACGCACTGACTGAGCCAATGGGGACAACAGCGAGTGTCCAGTATCTTCGATCGGCATATCGTTTGAATCCATATCGGCCTGATTTGGCGATTTCTCTTGCGCGTACGCTGCCTCAAGCGGAAGCCAAACTCATCTTATTGAACAGCTTGTCCCATTCGCCCAGTAATCCTGACCTCTATGTAGAGCTTGGCCGATTGGAAGCCAAATCTGGAGAGGGGAAGCAAGCGGGGGTATATTTCATTTCAGCCATCGCCCGGAATCGTTATGATGTTATACCCCAGAGGACGGCGCTCTACTGGATGGAACAGGCGACGATGCGTGAGATTTCAGAAGTAAAAGTCCGACAAGCCCAAAAGACTGCGGCGATCGGGATAGAAATATATGAACGTTACAAAGAATTAGCATCGCAGGTAAATATAGAACGGATGCGTAACGATCGTCGTTTTCAATTGCATCCTTCATCTTCGTTGACTGCAGAGAATTTGCACAGAATTGCTGCGGGTTGCTTTTCTCCACAGGTCCTGAACAGGCGGACGAGAATGCTTTCGCCTGCCTGTTCAAACTTTTCTACAGACGGTAACCACCAAAAGCATGTTTGAATGCTTCTTTCAACGGTTCAACCTCAACGTCCCAGAGCGCAGCAATATCTGCGCTGACTTCGGTATTCCACCATTCGCACAGTTTTTTGCGGTCATTGCGGTTTTCTCCAATCCAGAGCAGATTCGCAATAACTTTGGCGTAGTATTTTTCCTCGGCCTGCTCCATGCGTTCTGGAGAGATGTACAGTTTCAGCCTCTTGGCTGTCCGATATAATTCCTTGCTGCAGGCACGGCGAATACCGCGGGCAGAGGGCAGCTGTTGTCCGGATTGCTTATGCTTGACCGGGGGAGACCCGGGCGTGGATTTAAATGACACGTTCCCACACTCCTCTCTCCATACCATATGCGGAGCAGTGCCTGCGGGATACTGTCCCGTTCTCGCAAGTAGCCACGTTCAGGGGGGTGTGATAAAATAAGGACGAACATCCAAGGTGCAGCAAGGCACCGCCATTCAGGAAAAAGAAAGAGGGTTGAGATGGACGTTATTCATAACATTGTCAGCCAATTATTCGACTGGATTCAAAGTCTCGGATACTTTGGCATCATGCTCGGGTTAATGCTGGAAGTTATCCCAAGTGAAATTGTGCTGGCATATGGTGGTTTTCTCGTTTCTCAGCATAACATTAACTTCTTCGGTGCGATGATTTTTGGTACAGTGGGCGGAGTGCTGGCTCAGCTGTTTATTTACTGGATTGGCCGTTATGGTGGCAGACCTGTACTTGAGCGCTACGGTAAATACATATTGATCCAGAAAAAACACATCGATCATTCCGAAGAATGGTTCCGCAAGTATGGGACAGGTGTTATTTTCACTGCGCGATTTGTTCCGGTCGTAAGGCATGCGATTTCCATTCCGGCTGGCATCACGAAAATGCACACAGGCAAATTCATTCTGCTGACCACACTCGCTGTTATACCTTGGACTGCATTGTTTATATATTTAGGGATGATTCTCGGAGACCAGTGGAAGCATGTAGATGAGAAAGCGGCACCGTTTATTACGCCGATCTTGCTTGTCGCGCTCGCTCTTATGATTATTTATGTTGTTATCAAATGGATGAATGTACGTAAAAAGAGAGGAAGTGTGAAGTAATGTCCAAACCTAACTTGTCTCACAAATTCGGTAAAGGCTTGCCTCCGAAGGAATTTATCGCAAGTATGACCAAAAATCAAAGTGAATTTCAGGCGAACTATGACAGCTTTGTCTGGGCAAGCGAAGAGGATCGTGAGTTTTTCGAAAGTTTGAACTATCGTGACGACCTTCGTGTGCTCATTCTGGCAGCAGATTGGTGTGGTGACGTAGTACGTAATATTCCGGTTGTGTTTCAGGCGCTGGAGATTTCAGGCATCCCGACTGAGGTTCTGATTATGGAAAATCATCCGGATGTGATGGATGAATTCCTGACGATGGGCGGCCGTTCTGTGCCGATTGTGATCGTAGCAGATACAGGCGGACATGTGCTTGGTCAATGGGGGCCGCGTCCGCAACACGTACAAGAGGTCATGGTCGAGTTCAAACGACTGAATCCTGACCGTGAAGCTGCAGACTACCAGGATAACATGGCCGAAGCGCGCAAAGAGATTATGAAACGTTATGGGGAAGGAACGGAGTCCCATGCAGTGATCATTCGTGAGTTGCGTGAACTGATTTCGGGTTTTTAATTCATATGCTTAACATTCGTACATTTACGCTCGGGCCGATGCAAACCAATGCCTACCTGTTACAGGGTGAGGACCCGGGTAAAGCTGTTGTAGTTGACCCAGGCATGAATCCTGGCCCGTTGCTCAAGGCTATTCAGGATCTGGAGATTGAAGCGATTCTTCTGACCCATGCTCATTTCGATCACATCGGCGGTCTGGAGGAGATTCGTAAGCTGAAGGGCTGTCCCGTCTACTTGCATGATCTGGAAAGTGACTGGCTGACTACGGCCAAGCTGAACGGGTCGCTGAACTGGCCGCAAGTAACACCACCGATTACAGCGAAACCGGCAGAGTTTGCCTTGGATGAAGGTCAGAAGCTGCAATTGATTGGCCACACGTTTCAGGTATACCATACGCCAGGCCATTCTCCAGGCAGTGTCAGTCTCCTATGCGAAAATGATCTGTTTGCCGGGGATGTGTTGTTCCGAATGGGCGTAGGCAGAACGGACCTCACAGGTGGACGTGAACGTGATCTGGTGGACTCTATTCAGAATAAGTTGTATCGTTTCCCCGATGAGGTTAAGGTATATCCGGGACACGGTCCCAAAACAACGATAGGATATGAGAAACAGAATAATCCTTACGTTCCTGCAAGATAATTCGACAGAATATATGAATTAAGTCTGGACAAGTGTCAGCTTTTTCATTAGAATAGCAATTAGTTGTTACAAGCGTTAAGGCATCACTTAACTAAAGCGTTGAATAGAAATACCCTAACTTGCGAAGCACGCAGACTGTGGTCTATACCCGGTTTGCGTTCTTTTTTTTGTTTTCAGCCTTTTTTAGCTGGATTTAGAAGAATATAAGAAATATGTATTCAGAAGAGAGAGTGAGGGAGAATGATGTGGAGAAAATAAACATGTTTCAGCCGCAGCAACCAGAATACACATGTCTTGATGATCGACGACGTGAGTTACATTCCGTCATGAATTCGGTTATTAAGGAAGCAGTTCATCAGAAAGCATACATACCTAATAGCAGTTTGAATCCAATTTATAGAAATAAACATCCCCATTGGAGTGTAGGTCATCCTTATACTGACTCAGATCATTCCATTTTAAAAAAAGCAAAGCAATCGCGCTCTGATCAGAGGCATTCTAAGTTAGATCGTACTAAACCAGACCTCATATTTCAGCAAAATATATGGACCAGTCGTGTGTTGCAGAAAGGAGCCCGTGATCAGCGGTGGTTCGACAAACTGCAAGATTACCGAAATGGAGTCTGATTGCCCGGGAAATTGTCGTATTCATATTACCCGGAAATTTTCGAAAATAAAGTTCCTTAAAAAACATCTCATTTTGCGTTGAACGTTTGAGCGTAGTCTATCGTATTACCTTTAGATTGAACAGGAAGCGGGTGATTATCATGATGAGAACAGCTGAATTGGAGGAAGTGCGTAGAGCGGCGGAGGGCGATGACAGTGCACTTGCATCACTACTACAGCGACATTACTCGTTTGTTTATAAATATCTTGTGAAAGTTACGATGGATCCTAATCTCGCTGAAGAGATTGTGCAGGACACGATGGTACGCTGTATGGAAAATATTCGGCGTTATGATGGCACATCAGCATTTTCATCATGGATGATCACTATCGGAACCCGTATCTACATTGACAGAACCAGACGAAAGAAGCGGGAGCAGAGCTGGATTGACTTGATTCGCCATCAGGGCATCCGTCGTTTTCGCTGGCAACTCGAAAGTCGAAACGAGGAATGGACAGACGTCATGGACGCGATGACGAGGCTAACCCCTGAGCATCGCATTACTGTGCTTCTGAAACATTATTATGGTTATAGTTACGATGAGATCGGCGATATGTTGGGCATACCTGCTGGAACAGCAAAGTCTCGGACAGCATATGGTCTCCGTCAATTAAGAAAGGAGCTGGAATAAAATGAGCAGATCGAATGAGTCACAGGATCAGGAAATCGTACGGCGATTACAGCAATCTATGAGAGCGCTGGATGATGTCTGTGAACCTGCTGATATTCCATCCTTGGCAACACTTGAATCCCGTGTAAGGGAACAAAGACGTATTAAGCGCAGAGCCAATCTGGTTGAAATCATCTGCTTCTGGCTCGTCGCTCTGATGGTAATTACACTGGCAACGTTATTGTTTGTTTCTTCTCCTGCCGTGTACTTGGGTATACAAGTTCTGGGTACAGTCATTGCTGTTATTGTAGCTGCATTATGGTTGGTCCGGCACAGGAAGGAGACGATGCATCATGAATAGATTGCATTATTCATTAGAAGAGATTCCTCCGGTTCTGCTTGTATTCCTTGCGCTTCTGCTGTTGTTTCAAGGAACATGGATCTTTCTGGATGCACGTAAACGAGGCCGTTTTCCTTGGTTATGGGGATTGTGGGGGATAACTAGCGTTCCAGGTCCACTGCTAATATACTGGTTAGTTGTGATTCGTACAGACATGAAACGACGCAGCAAGAAGTAAACATAACAGATGATATGGGAACGATCGGGGTTATCTTGAGAAAAACTCGAAAAAGATTTTGCACAAATATGTTGTTTAAATCTAGTATTCCTAGACATCGTTATTCTTTTCTAGTAGACTATACAAATAAATATGAATGATAGACTACCAGGAGGTTAGACGATGCTACGATTAGGAGAGAAGGTTGTCATCGTCGCGGATGCGTTTGAGCAGAATCTTCCTGTGGGGGAATATGGATACATCATCGCTTATGACCGGAATCCGGACAATGCGTTCGATTACGTGCTTCGAGTGCCGCTGGTTAATCGGAACTTTTTTGTTCCATCCGGCGACATCGATCTGGAAGAGGTTCTGCTGAAGCAGGAAGCTGAGCGGGTCGAGCGAGAAGCGTTGATAGATTACGCCCTTGCGACACATAATGAGAAGCTGTTTCATCAACTGATGAACGGGGAGCCTCAAGCTGTGGAAGAGGAAGAAGAAACCGCGATTGATGTAATGTCTCAGGCGGATTTTATAAAGCAGGTTAATCTGCGTGCGTGGATTTAAGGACTAGTATTTCAGGAGTCGGCTGATGCCGGCTCCTTTTTTGCTTTTGCATTGAATTGTCGACCTATCTCACCTATAATTAGAAAAGTTATCTTGGGACTTTAGCCCGTTAAACGAACGCTTCGTTTGCAGGTTTGTCTTAGGCACAGAACGATTGAAGGAGGCATCCGGTAATGAGTATTTCGAACAATGACGTTCAGCATGTGGCCAAGCTGGCTCGGCTTAATCTAACTGCTGAAGAAGAACAGACGCTGACAGGTCAACTGAACGCGATCTTAAAATATGCAGAGAAGCTGAACGAGCTGGACACGGAAAATATTGAGCCAACAACTCACGTTTTGCATGTCAGCAACGTGATGCGTGAGGATGAAACCAAGGAAAGCCTGTCCATAGAACAGGTGATGCACAACGCACCAGATGAAGAAGACGGGCAGTTTAAAGTGCCTGCTGTGATGGAATAACGGATAATTGGAAGGAGGACAAGCACTGTGAGTTTATTTGAACAATCGTTGCCTGAGTTACATAACAAGCTGCACGCCAAAGAACTATCGGTCAGTGATCTGGTCGATCAGGCGTATCAGAATATCGGCGCGCATGATGACAAAGTGAAGGCTTATTTGACACTGGACGAGGAGAACGCACGCGCACGCGCTCGTCAGCTGGATGACCGACTTGTCAGTGGTGAAGAGAAAGGTTTGCTGTTTGGCTTACCGGTTGGTATCAAAGATAACATCGTGACGAACGGACTGCGTACGACTTGCGGAAGTCAGTTCCTTCGCAATTTCGACCCGGTGTATGATGCAACGGTTGTCGAGAAGCTTAAGGCAGCGGATACAGTAACCCTGGGTAAACTTAATATGGACGAATTTGCCATGGGCGGTTCCAACGAGAATTCCAGCTTCTCCCCTGTGCATAATCCTTGGGCACTTGATCGTGTCCCAGGTGGTTCCTCAGGTGGATCTGCTGCAGCGGTTGCTGCGGGAGAAGCGTACTTCACACTTGGATCAGACACGGGCGGTTCTATTCGTCAGCCTGCTTCCTATTGCGGAATCGTCGGTTTAAAGCCTACTTATGGACTGGTTTCCCGTTTTGGCTTGGTGGCCTTTGCATCATCCCTCGACCAAATCGGACCACTGACCAAAAATGTAGAAGATTCTGCTTATGTGTTGCAAGCCATTGCCGGTTATGATGCTAAAGATTCGACATCTGCCAAGGTAGATATTCCGGATTACTTGAGCGGACTGACAGGGGATGTCAAAGGATTGCGTATTGCCGTACCGAAGGAATACATCGGTGAAGGTGTAGACCCGCAAGTAAAAGAGAAAGTTCTTGCCGCACTGAACGTGCTGGAGGGACTTGGAGCGACATGGGAAGAGGTATCCTTGCCGCATACCGAATATGCAGTAGCTACCTATTATCTGCTCGCTTCTTCTGAGGCGTCTTCCAACTTGGCTCGTTTTGACGGTGTACGTTACGGTGTACGTGCGGACAATCCGGAGAATCTGCTGGATCTGTATCATCAGTCCAGAAGTCAGGGCTTTGGTCCGGAAGTGAAACGTCGTATTATGCTTGGAACCTACGCACTCAGCTCCGGTTATTATGATGCGTATTATTTGAAAGCTCAAAAAGTGCGCACGCTGATCAAACAGGACTTCGATGATGTTTTTGCCAAATATGACGTAATTATTGGGCCTACTGCGCCTACAACGGCATTTAAATTGGGTTCTCAGGTAGACAATCCACTTACGATGTATCTGAATGACATTCTGACGATCCCAGTCAGTTTGGCGGGTGTTCCAGCAGTCAGCATTCCTTGCGGATTCGCAGATGGTTTACCTGTTGGATTGCAGATTATCGGTAAAGCTTTCGATGAAACAACCGTACTGCGCGTAGCGCATGCGTATGAACAAAATACAGCATTCCACAAGCAGCGTCCGCAGCTGTAGACTGCCCGGAACGGAGGTAATAAGAAATGTCCGCATCTAAATACGAAACGGTCGTTGGACTTGAAGTCCACGTGGAGTTGCATACCAACTCCAAAATTTTCTGTGGCTGCTCCACTGCTTTTGGAGCTCCGCCTAATACACACACCTGTCCGGTCTGTCTCGGACACCCGGGCGTATTGCCTGTGCTGAACCGTCAGGCCGTTGACTATGCGATGAAAGCCGCAATGGCTCTCAATTGTACAATCGCCGATGTCAGCAAGTTTGACCGTAAAAACTACTTCTACCCGGATTCACCTAAAGCGTATCAGATTTCACAATTTGATCAGCCGATTGGTGAGAATGGCTGGATTGATATCGAAGTCAACGGCGAAACAAAACGAATCGGTATCACACGTCTGCATCTGGAAGAGGATGCAGGAAAGCTCACACACGTAGATGGTGGTTATGCCTCTCTCGTGGACTTTAACCGTGTCGGAACTCCGCTGGTAGAGATTGTATCCGAACCTGAGATTTCTTCTCCCGAAGAAGCGCGTGCGTATTTGGAAAAACTTCGTGCGATCATGCAGTACTGTGATGTTTCTGATGTGAAGATGGAAGAGGGGTCACTTCGTTGTGATGCCAACATCAGCTTGCGTCCACATGGTCAGGAGAAGTTGGGCACTCGGGCGGAGCTCAAAAACATGAACTCCTTCCGTGGTGTACAGCGTGGTCTGGAATATGAACAATATCGTCTGGCCGAAATTCTCGATGACGGCGGAGAAGTTGTTCAAGAGACACGCCGCTGGGATGAGGCTCAGGGCAAAACCTTGTCAATGCGTGGCAAAGAGCAGGCGCATGACTATCGTTATTTCCCAGACCCGGATCTGGTAAAACTGCATATTGATGTCGAATGGAAGGAACGCATCAGAGCGTCCATTCCTGAACTGCCGGATCAGCGTAAAGCCCGGTACACTGCGGATTACAGTCTGCCAAGTTATGATGCCGAGGTTATCACCTCCTCCAAGGCAATTGCAGATCTGTTTGAAGACAGCCTGAAATATACCCAGGATGCCAAATCCGTTTCCAACTGGATTATGGGTGATCTGCTCGGTTACCTCAACACCAATAACCTTGAGGTAACGCAAGTTCCGCTGACGGGGCAAGGACTCGGTGAGATGATCGGATTGCTGGAGAAAGGCACCATCAACAGCAAAATCGCTAAGACTGTATTCAAGGAAATGCTGGAGAGCGGCAAGCTTCCACAGCAGATCGTCGAAGAAAAAGGACTTGTGCAAATCAGTGACGAAGGAGCGATCCTCGCCATTGTAGAGCAGGTCGTTGCGAACAATCCGCAATCTGTCGAAGATTACAAGGCTGGCAAACAAAAGGCCATCGGTTTCCTCGTAGGTCAGGTTATGAAAGAAAGTAAAGGCAAGGCGAATCCAGCCCTTGCCAACCAACTGCTCGCAGATGTATTGAACCGCTAATCCTTCCAGTGAGGTCGGACAGAAAGAGGCTCGTCCCTGTGACAGCCTCTTTTTTTGGTATAAAGAATTCTGACGCACTGCCTTATTTTGCTTTAACGGTTTATGAAGTCTGATATGGAGGAGTTGCTTGACCATGAGAATTCAAACATTGTCACTGCGTGATGAGGAAATGTTGGCTCAATTGTGGAGGCTGCAGCATATGGCTTACCGATTGGAAGCAAAGATTATCGGATTTCAAGACATCCCACCTTTGCTGGATACGATGGAAACATTACAGAACTGCGGGGAAACATTTTACGGATGTGTTGATGAGCAGGATGGAGAGTTGCTTGGCGCAGTGGCTGTGATGGAGGAAGAACGGGACACACTAACCATTACACGTATGATGGTACATCCGAGCCACTTTCGAAAAGGAATTGCCGCTTCTTTAATGAAGCATGTCTTCGAACTACATCCCGATCTGCCTCGCTACATCGTATGCACAGGAACGCTGAATACAGCCGCGGTGAATCTATATATGAAGTTTGGATTTAAGCCTGTCGATGCTGCAGAGATCGCACCTGGAGTGGAATTAACGACATTTCATAAGAATAAGCTTTAAGCATGTGAACAACTTAGAGGAGGAACTAGAACGTTGAGCAATCCTTGGTTTATTGATGAATGGCATATTTTGCTTCGTTTATTGCTGGCAATGCTGCTTGGTGGACTTGTCGGTCTGGAACGTGAGCGTTCCAATCATGCTGCTGGACTACGAACTCATATTTTGGTTTGTCTTGGATCGGCGCTGATTATGATGCTGTCTATTTATGGTTTTAAAGATTTTGCACATGAATTAAACGTGCGGATTGATCCTGCGCGTCTGGCTACAGCGGTAATTACCGGTGTCGGTTTTTTAGGCGCAGGTACGATTCTTTTCACAGGTAAGTCCATAACGGGACTCACAACCGCAGCGTCGATCTGGGTGGTTGCCGCGATAGGTCTTGCCTCAGGGGCCGGGTTCTTTTTTGCCTCCATCGTTTCCACCGTGCTGGTACTCTTAAATCTTTGGGTATTCAACAAATTAGAGCTGAGGTATTTGCGCGGCAATAAGCTCCATGTCATTACCCTCCATACCTTGTCCGAACCAGGGACATTAGAGAAGGTCTCGTCTTTTATGGAACAGGAAAAGATCAGAGTTCGTAAAATTACCGTGAATGAACCAGATTTGGCTTTTGCAGAAGTCGTATCCGTTGAGCGGAAAATAGAAATTGTACTGCATGTGCAAGTGCCGCATGACTTTAAAACGATACAAATTGTCTCCAAGTTAAGACAGTGGGAACACATGACCAAAGTGTCGATTGAATAAAGGAAATTCCAACCCTCTGAGCACAGGTACGGCGGAGGGTTTTTCTTGATATCCATTTTTCTTCCAGTTACTCTTCGGGCGCTTTAGGGTACTATCTAACCAAATGCATGATGAGAGGTAACGGTTATTTTCGAAGAAAGGAGCATGTTATGAAGAAGGGGAAAGGGCGTATAGATCGCGTAAGAACGGGAAAGACTCGAAAACCCAAGAAGGTACGGAATAAAACACATAAGTTTATTGCGGGGCTGTTAAGTGCTATTATTCCGGGCTTGGGACATATTTATTTGCGTCTGTACATGCGTGGATTGACTTTTATTTTGCTTGTTTTGCTTGATTTGTCCGCTTTATTATACTTCTCGTCCATCGGCATACAGATCAATGTGCCTTTACTGATCTTGCTGGCTCTTTGTATTCCGGTAATTTATTTCTACAACGTATATGATGTATTGCAATCGGCTGATTGGGTCATGCTGCGCAGACGCCGGGCTGTAACGCAAGGCAATTTGGACAAGCCGCAAGCTGGCGAACGCTCTGAACGGGAGCGAATGATGGTATGGGAACGTGGCATTTCGTTTGGACTCCTGTTAATTGTGGGGGGGTCACTGATGGTGCTGTTCTTCCGCAAACCACGCTGGTTTCAAGAGTTGATTGCCATGTACGGTGGATATTCGTTTGCTATTCTGATGATCGCAGGCGGCTTGTTGCTATTCGGCCGGGAATTTTGGGTTATGCTGCGTAAGAAAAAAATATAGAGAACGAATATGGACGGAAGGAGGGAAAAAGAATGAACCGTAAAGTCCGGGTTGGGCGTTATACGGCTGCTGCTCTAATCGTTGCTGTCGGTGTACTGCTCATTATGGATAAACAGTGGGGGACAGACTACCTCTACGAATTCGTGGATTGGTGGCCGTTTTTGCTTGTGGCTCTAGGTGTGGAATGGGTTGTATTGTTCCTGTGGACACGCATCAGAAGTAAACGAGAGTTAGATTGTTTGTCCTCGCCCGATGAGCGCCAAAAAGCACGTTTTAGACCGGATGCCAAAGGCATTCTGGCCTCTTTGATTTTAACCGCGTCTGTGTTTATTGTGACAGAACAGGATCACTACATGCATCTGTGGAACCGCGTCAGTCTTAATCTCGGAGCTGCCTCAATGGACTACAGTCAGGCTGCCGGATACAAGGAAGATAAGGGCATGATCGCAGTTCCTGTCCGTATGGATACTTCGGATATTGTGGTCGAAGGTGTGAACGGAGATATAACGCTCCAGCGGGGAGATACGGATGAGGTTCAAGTGAATACCGTTGTCTGGGTCGATCAAGCATCTGAAGTCCAGGCCAAGGCAGTAGCGGCGGCTTCTTTTGTGGAAGCGGAAGGAGATAAGGTCATTCATATTAAAGCAACAGGTAAAGCGTATGGTGAAAATGAAAAAACGCAACCACGCATGAATATGACGATCATCATTCCAGACGACCGCCGTTTCAATCTGGATATCCGCACCTCGAATGGTGCCATTTTGTTGAACCGCCCTGAAGCAATCAAGACCATTTTTGCCGAGACAGGCAATGGGCGGATTCGGATTACGAATGCGGTTGGCGATATCTCGGGGAAAACGCTAAACGGGGACGTAATCGTAGCGAATGCAATAGGTAACGTGGATATGGACAGCAACCGTGGCGATATGAAAGCACGCGGTGTTTCGGGGGATGTGGACTTGACCACGCAAATGGGGAATGTCAGTATCACAGACTCTGTTGGTGTATTTACAGCTGAAACCCGGAATGGCAATATTACACTGGATGGCGCTAATTTGAGTGTGAAAGCTCAGTCTCTCAATGGCAGTATTAACATCGTTTCGACCAAAGTTGGTGGAGATTGGGATGTATATAGCGCAGTGGGAGCCATTAACGTTATGATCCCTGAACGCGGTGACTACAGTCTCACAGGTTCCAGCAGTTACGGTGATTTGAAGACGGATATGCCATTCAACGTCAAAAACAAAACGATTGAAGGGCAGCTGGGTGAGGGAGAATACAGGATCAAAATCGAAGGGAACAGTGATCTTACGGTAGAGCGTAATCCGGAAGTTCCTACACCAGAATCGATATTGCAAGAGTCAGTGGAAACGAATGTGGATGGACAGCAGACGACAGATGAAGGTCCAAATTCCCAAGAGGATACAACCGAAGTTCCTGCATCGTCGCGTTGACAATAAACTTGCAATCGCCGTACAATAAATGTACACTGGCAAGGTTACATGACGTGAAAGAGCGTTTTTCGTTGTGTATAGCCGGTAAATTATACTTTGTATGAGGGCGAAGGTTTATTTTTCTTCAAACAGAGAATGAAAGGTAAGGCGGTGGGCTTTATGGCAACACGTGTCCAACATGCGTTGGAGCAGCTCAAAACGACCGGTGTCCGTATTACACCCCAGCGTCATGCCATATTAAACTATTTGATGGAATCGATGGGGCATCCGACAGCCGATGAGATTTACAAGGCACTTGAACCCCAATTTCCTAGTATGAGCGTGGCGACCGTATATAACAATTTGAAAATGTTTCTGGAAGCCGGTATGGTTCGGGAACTGACTTACGGAGATAATTCAAGCCGTTTTGATGCCAATGTGACGGATCATTATCATGTGATATGTGACCAGTGTGGCAAGATTGAAGACTTCAGCTATCCATCGTTAAAGAGTGTGGAGCTTCAAGCTGAGTCAAGCACGGGATTTGAAGTACATGGTCACCGATTGGAAGTATATGGTGTGTGCAAAAGTTGCAGGCATCAATAGAGATGAATTACAATATTAACGTGTGGAATTCAGTATGGATTCTTCACGTTTTTTATTTATACAGGTTTTTGAGAAAATCATGCGTGTGATATATCTATTATTTTTGGATGTTTACCAGCATCTAAGGAATTAACGGAGGTAGTCGTTTGGGTAGAAATAGCAAATATACACGTCGTAAACGACGTTCATTTTGGCCAGGGTTACTTGGTGCTTGTCTGGTGGCAGGTGGTGCCTATTGGCTTATTACTAGCGTATGGTTGAATAAGGTCTATGAGGACCCGGAGTGGCTCGGGAGAAATCAGCCTATTTTTGTAGATGGACAGCTTATGGATGAGGAAGCTTCTGGCACAGGTGGTCAGCTTAAACTGCCCGTGAAGGTGTTGCAAGAAACGGTAGATCCGGGAATACGATACGAACCTGATTCGGGGGATATCATTATCGCTTCTCCGCAGAGAGTGCTTCATATGAAAGAGGGCAGTACCCAGGCTGAACTGAATCATCAAGATTATCCGCTCAAAGTAAAGCCGGAGGTAAAGTCTAATGAGGCGTACATTCCTCTTCAACCGTTGAAGGAGGTATACGGGCTGGCCGTTCAGGAAGATCCGACAACAGGAGCCATTATTTTGATGCGCGGCGGAGACACGATCCAATATGCTGCGATTGATACGTTGTCATCCAAAGAAGATGAGACCGTTCCTCTGTATAAAAGCGGAGAAGAGTCTTCCCCCATTCTCACGGATATGAAGCAGAATACAAGAGTGCGTGTGTGGCAGACGGGAAAAGATCAGAGCTTTGTGCAGATGGATAACGGTTATGCCGGTTATGTAGATAACGATCATCTTGTTCTAGGTGAGAAAAAGACGCTGGACACGCCGAAGTTTACACCCACTGCGGCGGAGAAAAAGTGGAAAAACAAACCGGTGAATCTCGTATGGGAGGCTGTCTACAATCGTCAGCCTGACGTGGGCTCCATTGGCAAGATGCCTGGGGTAAACGTAGTGAGCCCGACATGGTTCCATATTACCGATGGCAATGGCTCAGTGAAAAGCAAAGCAGATCAAGCCTATGTGAACTGGGCGAAGCGTTCAGGGATGGAAGTTTGGGGATTGATGGATAACAGTTTTGATCCGGACATCACGAAGGAGGCACTGTCTACCTACGCCAAGCGTACACACATCATTGAACAAATGCTGGACTATGCTAAAACGTTCCGGCTGGATGGTATTAATATCGACTTTGAAAATGTGCATACCAAGGATGGAGCGAATGTTACCCAGTTTGTACGTGAAATGAAGGCAATGGCTCGTATTCACGGACTGATGTTATCGGTGGATGTTACGCCAAAATCAAACAGTGAAATGTGGTCTGCGTTTTTGGATCGTCGTGGATTAGGAACTTTTGCCGATTATATTGTCGTGATGGCGTATGACGAGCACTGGGCAGCCAGTCCGAAAGCAGGTTCTGTTGCCTCACTGCCATGGACCGAATCCTCCATGCGTCGCATACTGGAAGAAGATGAAGTCCCTGCGGACAAGCTTATTATGGCCGTTCCTTTATATACACGGATTTGGACTGAAAAAGCGAATGAGCAGGGGGAAATTAAAGTTTCTTCCAAAGCCGTAGGTATGAACGCCGTGCAGGAGTTAATTAAAGAGAAGAAGCTCAAGCCTGTTCTGGATCAAGCAAGTGGACAAAACTATGTAGAGTATAAGGAAGACGGCGCTGTCAAAAAAATCTGGATCGAAGATGCGGTATCCCTGCAAGCACGGGTAGATCTGATTTCTTCGTTGAAACTGGGCGGAGTGGCTGCATGGAATAGAAGCTTTGCTAATTCATCAGCCTGGGAAACACTTAAAGAGGCTGGTTATTCCAAATGAATTATAATAAATCGAACTCATCATTTTCATGTGCCATATCAAAAAAGACCCGGTAAAGATACCGGGTCTTTTTGTTGGGACGAATACCGTTTCAGAACTTGTTAACAACAAGTACACCTTCAACTATGCGGTGTAAACCCCTGGATAGCGTGTACCCACCTTGTCGGTAAAGTACAGAATTCAAGTGTGCACGGTGAATGTTTATAGACAAAGTGCATTAATGGATTTCGGGCCGCTTTGTGAGTTACTTGGAAGGCGCGGCGGGTGGAGTAGATGGTTCAACAGGCGGACTCATCGTATTGGCTTTGTTTGGGTCCATCGTCAGAATCGTATGGCAGAACATACAACGATCTGTTTTACCCAGCATCTTCGTTAATTTGCCGCATTCTGGACAATCGACCTGCACAGCACTGGTTGAGAGCATGCCTGCCCAGAAATAAATGATCAAACTGCCCAGCATGGCAACGAGGCCAATTACAAGCCCGACCGCTGCGATGACCTTTCCGGCATGTCCCCAGAACACAATTCCGGCTGTGCCAAGTATCATTAGGCCCATTCCTAGCATGGTTAACAGCAATCCCCAAGTGCGAAAAGCATTAATTTTTGCTGATTTAAAAATCATAAAAAATGCTCCTATCGTATGAGTAGTATCGGACCTGAAAAAGAAGGAAACATTGTATATCATGTCGAATTACATTATAACTGACTTGGCGCTAAACTGCCATGAATTGTATAAATTGTATGGAGGGAATCGTGGAATTAAAGAACCTTGCTTTTTTGTCCGAGCAGTCGGAAGAGACAGGGGCAGTTGGGGCTATCGCTTATTCCCACCCGGGAGAGCGATTCCACGGCTCCCTGATCCAGGATTTTGACTTGATGGTACTGATCGTGCATAACACAGATCAATCGATGTCTACGGTCGAACATTACAGATATGGAGATCTTCGTTATCAGTTGATCTATGTCGGCCAGTCTGATTTACAGATTACTGCGGTTACGGGGGAACATGATAATCTCATGCAATGCCTGATTGAAGGGGAGATTATCTGGGAAACGGGCAATCAGATTAGCAACTTGCGAGAAGAGTTATCTTCGTTTGGGAATGAGTTGCGTGAGCAAAAACTGTTTCACGAGTTCACCAGTTTTCTAAGGATGTATGTTGAGGCGAAGCGTCATATCCAGCAGGGGCATGTTGTGGATGCCTATTATAATGCATTGGAAGCACTGGGAAGTTGGGCAAGGATCGTGCTGATTGAACAGGGCATCTACCCTGATCATGCCGTCTGGACTCATGTACAGCAATTAGATCGTGCATTATGGAAGCTATATCAGGAGCTAACGGTAAGTTCTGAGACTTTGGAACAGCGTGTGGAGCTTGTATTGCTTGCTTGCGAATTTTCTGTCATGTCGAAAATGGGAGAATGCTCTGAACTTCTGCTCCGTGTGATTAGAAGCCGGAAAGAGCCATGGAGTATTAATGAACTTGTTCATCATCCTCAATTAAGATTTGTTCGCAAGGACCTGCCATTGGTACTTCGTAAACTTGTGTTTCGTTCTATAGTAAAAGAATCAGCTGGATGGCCCTCTCTGGAAGGGGAAGGCCGGGAAATTCGCTATTGGATCGAGACCTGATCTGTTTGAATAATCTGCTGTTGAGAAGGGATGTATAAAGGAGGGGAAACCTTCCTTTTTTGTTTGTTAATAATTTATATATTTAGGTGTTGACTCTAAGCTGGAGATTATGGTACATTATATTTCGTTCCCCAAATGAGTGAATCGTGAGAAAATGACGAATTCAGTTGAGGAAAAGTGAAGAACATGAAGTGTTAAAAAAGAATCTCGAAAAAAGTTCTTGACGAAAATGAACGAAATGTGTTACATTATTCAAGTCGCCGCCGAAACTTGGCGAAGACGAGAATGAGTGAAATAATTGTGTTTGATCTTTGAAAACTGAACAACGAGTGAGTAAACATTCTGCTTGCAGAATGACGTGAAGGTTTTTGGTACATGCCATCTGGCCGTATGAGAACTGGAACACAAATGAGATTTTTAATCTCGTCAGATTCAAAATGAGCTTATCGCTCTTTTCAATAACTTTATTGGAGAGTTTGATCCTGGCTCAGGACGAACG
>NZ_JBNDJR010000016.1:0-97164 GCF_050435065.1 Paenibacillus sp. 4624 | reverse complement strand
CACCATGATGCAGGCTACCCCGTCAACATGGCAGTTGTTACTCGCATCTGGATGGGAAGGAAGCCCGGAATTAAAGATTCTGTGCGGCGGGGAGAGCTGGTCGAGAGAGTTGGCTGGTCAATTACAGGCCCGAAGCAAGGAGCTTTGGAATATGTACGGGCCTACCGAGACAACCATTTGGTCGGCAATTCACCATGTCCGAGAACAGGAAGGAAGGATTCCTATTGGGCGCCCGATTGCCAATACCCAGATGTATGTGCTGGATCGCGGTAAGGAACCGGTGCCCATTGGTGTAGCTGGTGAGCTCTATATCGGCGGAGAAGGTGTAGCGAATGGATACTGGAACCGGGGAGAACTAACGGAAGAGAAATTTGTAGACAATGTGTTTACGGGAAAGGGCAAGATGTATGGAACGGGCGATTTGGCCAGGTACAATGCGGAAGGTATTTTGGAATGTTTGGGGCGGATAGATCAGCAAGTGAAAATTAGAGGTTACCGGATTGAATTATCTGAAATTGAACACCAGCTGCTGCAACATGAAGCCATTGAAAATACGGTTGTAGTCTCGGTGCAAGTAGGTGAAGAAGCGCAGCTAGCCGCGTACCTTGTACTCCAGCCGGGCATGTCTTGGCCTGGGCATCAGGCAATACGGCAACATTTGCAACAAACCCTACCTGAATACATGGTGCCTGTATTGTATAGGGAAATCGAGAAATTACCGTTAACACCTAACGGGAAAATAGATCGCAAATTGCTAATGTTACAAGAAGTTCAGATAGAAGATTCAGATAGTAAAGTAATGCCTAGAAATACAGTTGAACAAATGCTCGCAGATATCTGGAAAGAAACTCTTAATCTTCAATCCGTCGGAGTGTATGATAATTTTTTTGAACTAGGGGGTCACTCTTTAGCGGCAACTAAAATGATGGTGCGTATCAATAGAATCATTCAAGGTGATTTGTCCTTGAGTGTAATCTTCAATGGGCCAACCATTGATGAAATGGCTCATTTTATTCATACTTTAGGTATTAAACCATTGGCCGAACCTGCAATTGAGACAACTTCAAAGCGAGAAAGAATAAAGCCGTCATTTGCACAAGATAGGGTGCTCTTTTTGGATCAACTACTTGAAGAGAGATACGTGTATAACGTGCCTTTTTTTATGGAGCTGGAGGGTGAACTGAATCCGCTTATTTTTGAAGAAAGCATACTTGAAATTGTGAAAAGGCATGAAGTTCTCCGTTCCGCTTTTAGTTATAATGCAGGATTCTCAGAGGTTCAAGTTCTTGAAGCTGAAATTTCGTATAAGTACCATGATTTTACAAGGTTTTCAGAGCAGCAAAAGGTTACTCAGACCGATACACTTCTTCAAGAGCTGATTTGTATGGAGTTTATATTGAATCATCCGCCTTTGTTTCATGTTTCATTAATTCGTCTAGAGAGAAAGAAATATATAATGGGTCTTGTGTTCCATCATATCATTAGTGATGATTGGTCCATTGAGTTGTTTATGAAAGAATTCTCCATGTTTTATGAAAATAAAGTGTTAAATAGAAAGAATGAAATGACTCCACTTACTATTCAATACGGAGATTATGCACTCTGGGAACAATTGCCGGTGCAATCTAAACAAATGAATGAGCATTTGGAGTATTGGAAGAAAAAGCTGAATCAGGATTGGTCTGCTCTCGCTTTACCTTCCGATCGTAAGCTTGTGAAGAAAGCATCACATAAGGGAAATGTATTTAACTTTGTTATACCTAAAAATATAACCGCAAGACTCCTGAGCCTTGGCGAGGAAAATAACAGCACAATGTACATGGTTTTACTCACGTTGTTTCAAATTTTGTGCTATAAATATTCTGGTCAATCTAAGTTTCTAATTGGATCACCTGTTAGTAACCGAAATCGAATTGAAACTGAACATGTTATAGGTTTTTTTGTGAATACGGTTATTATTTCTGCTGATGTAGGGGGAGATCCGACATTCAAGCGGCTTCTACAGGATGTACGTCAAACGGTATTGGAAGCTTTTGAACATCAAGTTCCATTGGATAAGTTAGTGGAAGTCCTGAAACAAGATCATTCCAGAGGGGATCATTCTTTAATCCAAGCAATGTTTCAAGTTGCCCCAGAAATCAGACTATCCATCGAAGGGATAGATATGCAAGAAAAATCAGTCGGGATAAATACATCCAAGTTTGATATTAGTTTAAATATGAAGATCAGTCATGAAAGTTTATATGGACAAATCAATTATCGAACAGACTTATTTAGCGAAGAGTGGATAGGCCAATTCAGCAAACATTTTCAGAAATTAATCATAAATGCCGTTGAAAACCCTGAGATTCAGATTAGTCAGTTACAACTTCTTGGTCCTGATGAGTTAAAAACAATCGCCATTCAAGCTGATGTTGAAGGAGCACACTTGGCAGGAGCGCATGTTATAGATTTATTTGAAAAACAGGTTCGTGAAACCCCTCAACATATCGCAGTAACTTATGAATTGGAAAAGATAACGTATGAACAATTAAACCAACGCGCAAATCAAATCGCACACTTTTTAATAGAGGAACAGGCAAGCAAAAAGATAGACATTGTAGGTATTTGTATAGAAAGATCGATCGATATGATTACTGTATTACTAGGAGTTTTAAAGGCAGGGATAGCTTATTTGCCCCTCGATCCGGCGATTCCTAAGCAAAGATTGCAATATCAACTTCAAGATTCGGGTGTCGAGTCTGTGTTCACTAGTGGATTCTCAGATGCATTTCTCTCGATAAAAGACGCTATACGAACAATAGATTTGGATAGCGAGTGGACTCAATCTCAATTGGGTCGTCAGCCTACAACGAATCCAGCGTGTCCTGTTGAGGGGACCGATCTAGTTTATTTGATATATACTTCAGGCTCCACAGGGTACCCTAAGGGAGTTATGGTGGAACATCGAAATCTTATGAATTACTTATCCGGTACGCAAAAATCCATTCGTTTAGAGGTGGGTTCTAGTTATGCGACAGTATCTACTCTTGCTGCTGATTTAGGGAATACGATGATATTTCATTCTTTAATTAGTGGGGGTGTGTTACATGTCATAAGCAAAGAAAGAGTGTCAGACCCTGAACAATTCGCAACCTATTTTCGTAATAATCCAGTAGATTGTTTGAAAATCGTCCCTTCACATTTGAATTTTCTATTGTCCGCTACTGAACCCAAAGATATTCTGCCTAAGCGGCGCATCGTCTTAGGGGGAGAAGCATTATTATGGGAGCAAGTGGACATCATATGGAGCTTACAACCGGAATGTGAGGTCATTAACCACTATGGTCCAACGGAAACGACAATTGGGGTGGCTACGCATACACTGAAGAAAAATATGCCTAGATACTCTTCTGCCGTTCCTTTAGGTTATCCCATAGCTAACACTGAATTCTATATATTAGACGAAGCGTTCCAACCTGTACCGAGAGGCGTTAGGGGCGAACTATATGTAGGAGGTCCTTCACTATCTCGCGGATATAGAAATCAAGATGAAATGACAGCTAAGAACTATGTTTCATTCCAGCATCATCTTCATAATAGTAAGCGGTTATACCGTACAGGAGATTGGATCAGGCAGCTCCCAGATTCTTCGGTGGAGTATTTAGGGCGGCAGGACGATCAGGTGAAAATTAGAGGTTATCGCATTGAAATACCTGAAATTGTATCGGCATATAAAAAACATCAACTTGTCCGTTCAATTGTTGTACAGATCGAGAACCATCAAACCCATGAATTAGTTGCTTATATTGTCTCTGACCATCCTGAATTATTGCAATTAGTTGAATTAAGGGATTATGGATTGCTTCATCTGCCTAATTACATGGTGCCTGCTAAATTTTATGTATTGGATGCTATTCCTCTCAACATGAATGGCAAGATAGATACATTTGCTCTAGCTAAGGCTCCAGGTATCAAAGAGCTTAAGCCACAGAGACAGAATGATAAATTCACAGAAGATGAACAAACAATCAGAAAAATATGGGCTGAAATCCTTCAATTACAGCCTGCTGAAATCGGACTCTATGACAATTTTTTTGTGTTGGGTGGACATTCTCTGTTAGCTACACAAGTCATAGCAAGCATTAGGAAGGAGTGGAGAAAGAATATTCCACTGTCTTTTATTTTTGAATATGCTACTATATTTGATTTGACGAAGAAGGTTGTGAGTACGGAGGCACCTACCATTGCTACATCTCTAGAGCAACTTGAGAAAGTTCAGACGAATGGAAAACTATCCTCTGCTCAACAAAGACTATGGTTTCTGGATCAATTGGAAGGCAACACTGCATTGTACAATGTCCCTAAGGTAATTCGGATCGAAGGCAATTTTCAGATGGATATTATGGCGAGAAGTCTAAAGAAAATTGTGAAACGTCATGAAATTTTACGTACAAGCTATGAAGAGGTGTATGGAGAACCTGTGCAAACGGTGCAAGAAGACAACGATTTACCGATCGTTGTATTGGATATGCGCAACAGAACAAATAGTATACAGTGTGGTTTAGATTATTTGAAAAATGAAGCCAAAGTTCCATTTCATTTGAAAGAGGATTCTTTAGTTCGTGCCTACATGATTCAGACCCAAGATTCCGAATTTCTGTTTATGTTAAACTTTCATCATATTGCTGTGGATGCCTGGTCACTCAGTATCATTTTTAAAGAAATTGAGTATTATTATGGCGAGCAGTTTAATGGTGGACAACGGGAGCGTCTCCTGGAACCTCTTCAATACGAGGAATTTGTAAAGTTAGAGCAGTATAAGTTAAATAACCAATATGTCAAAGAACAACTGAGGTATTGGAAAGATACATTAGAGGGCAGTAACGCTAATGTGACATTACCTACAGATCATGCGAGACCGGATAAGTTATCCACCCAAGGAGCTACGTATTATATTTCAGTTTCGAACCAATTGTACAATGAACTAATTCATTTCAGCCGATCCCAAGGTGTCAGTTTATTTACAACGACTTTATCTGCCTTTGGTGTGTTGATGTATACAATTACAGAGCAAGAAGAGATTTGTATAGGTACTCCTATAGCTAACCGGACGGATAAAGAAGTTGAGGGGATTGTGGGATTTTTCGTCAATACAATTGTCATTAAAATGGAGCTTTCTTCGAATCCATCTTTTATGCAACTCCTTAGACGTATTCAAGGAAGAACATTAGAAGCGTATGATTATGCTGATGTTTCTTTTGAACAATTAACCGAAATGTTGTTAGAAGAAAGAGATACAGCCTACTCTCCTTTCTTTCAGATGATGTTTGAAACAAGTAAAGAATTAATGTTAAATCTCCCTCACGTGGAATGCACATCTCAGCATCTAGATGCTGGTACGTCCAAATTTGATCTGAGTATCAATATAATTGAACAATCTAACAGCATGCTTATAGCACTGGAGTATAATACTGATTTGTACGATAATGAAACGATCTGTCTGTTCTCAGATAAATATATTCGGATTATGGAATCAATTATGGCGAATCCGAATCAAAGGTTAAAACAGTACAGTAGCACTGTGAATGCAATTTCAACAGAAGAACTGGATGATTTATGGAACTAGTATATGCATTGAAGGGTGTGGGAGTATGGAATGGAACGCTAGGTTCGGAGATGATCCATTTATTGCCGAACTGGCAGAGAAGCTACATGTGCATGGATATAAGGCTTTCTATGGCGAGCATTATAGTGAGAATGATATGGAGCGGTATCGCAAACAATTGTTTCCGATTTTCCAAAATGTCATGTGGGTTGAGGTGGATTCGAGCAAAAAGTATTTAATTGTAGATTATCGTGGGCGAAACACAGTGATTAAGCTCATTAATGGGATGCTGAATACTCGACGAACGCTTAAGGCTAATCAAGCGATGAATGGAATTAATAAGACGGAGACACAGCAAGAAATCACACAACTGACGCGGCTTGTACATTTACTACAGTTCGCGACATTTCGAACCTAAACACACCAAGCATATCAGATAAGTAAAATGTAGTATTAATCTTAAGCAGTCGATCCAATCTGGACCGACTGCTTTGTTGTGTATAATTATTTTATAGGAGTTGAACTTCA
The DNA here is from genome assembly GCF_050435065.1 of Paenibacillus sp. 4624. Lineage (NCBI taxonomy): Bacteria > Bacillati > Bacillota > Bacilli > Caryophanales > Paenibacillaceae > Paenibacillus > Paenibacillus sp. 4624. The sequence continues at coordinate 91,049 of NZ_JBNDJR010000016.1, read as the reverse complement.
TTTAACTTAACGTATTTTATTGTTCTTATCTGAACGAAGTCACGAAACTGCTGAACAGCGTGCGAACGTCGTATTGATATTGATGGATCGGCTCAACCGGACGGTTGATACCAAGTAAGGTATAGACGGCGATGCGTGCGGCGCGTACCGAATATTCCTCCGTGAACACCACATCATCTGGAATCTCGCAAAATTGACTGATAAATGCCAGATTTGTTGAACCTTCCGGCACGACTTGAGGGCGGTCACTGTTCAGCCTTGGCATGAATTGTGCGGTGATGTAAGGCATCATACAAGGGATACAATTGGCTGTAGCCATGATCTGCTCTTGATGCTCCTGGAAATGAAGATGGCCTATCAGTTCCTGCATAATTTCTTCACCCGTGCAATCACACATTCTTTTTTTCACATAGTCCCCTACGTTGTCAGGATATAAACCATAGCCCCAGAATACTTTGACGTGGTCAGGCTGATTCCGGAAATGCGGCTGGAAGGCCAACACTACAGACATGAACCAGCTCGAATCTTTGAATGTAACAAGGGCTCCAGTGCCTGCACGGTTGCGTGTGAATTTTTCCATCAGAGCAAAGAAAACGGAATCCTGAAAAGTGACGGTGAATGATTCCCATTTGGACTCGTCGACATGATCATTAAACGAAGAAGGGTTGCCCAGCATCGGTTTTTTCGCCGCAATGTTCTCCCACAGCTTCCAAGAGCTGCCCTTGCCGTTCAGTTTGGGAGCGGAAGTCATCGAACCCAGGTCAGCACCTTCGGTCATCGATCCATTCGTAACAATGACCAGATCACCCTCATGAATGTCGATCATTTTCTCGACACCGTTCCGCCGCACATGCATACTTGTAACCGTAATTCCGTCGCCCTCTTTGAAGTCCAAATCCGTAACAGTGCATTTCAGCGTGAAATCTACGCCGTACGGCTCCAAATATCGGTGCAGCGGCAGAATGATGGAGTCATATTGGTTGTAGGGCGTGCGTGTAACCCCTTCGAGCGTTTGAATTCGTGGAAACTCGTGAAAAAAGCGAAGCATATATCGTTTGAACTCCACCGCACTGTGCCAAGGCTGAAAGGCAAACGTCGTCGCCCACATGTACCAGAAGTTCGTTTGGAAAAAGTGGGGTGCAAACCAGTCGTTGATCCGCAATTTGCCCAGCGTCTCTTCAGGCGTAATGATGAGTTTGCCCATCGCCAGTCGGTCAGCCATATCAAAACCCATGGACAATACGTCTTCCACCTGACCATCGCGGTTAATTAACCGTGCATTGGAATGTGTGGGGTTAGCGTTGTCAAAGGCCGTAATTTCTTCTCTGACCGACATACCCGGATGTTCGATAGAAGGAATGGTCTCCAGCAGCTCCCACAGGTTTTCATATGCCTCATCATTGAGCATCCGTCCACCGCGAATGACGTAACCTTGTTCCGGATTACCTGCACCGTCATTACTGCCCCCGAGAATTGGCATTTCCTCAATGATGTGAATATTTTCGCCGGGGAAGTCACAGTCTCTGACCAAATAAGCCGCTCCCGCGAGGGATGCAATACCGCCGCCTACAAAATAAACCTGTTTAGAGCCATGTTCTTTTTTCACGATCAATCGCCTCCAAAAGATGGTGTGTTCTTCACATTTCCAATGTAAACCTGCATCGGGAAAGAAGGTATGATCAAAAGAAGACAGCTGTCTGTTTTTTAGTCACTTTTGGAAAAATGTCTAGTTTTAGGTCGGGAGATCGAGCGATGGCTTGATGCTAATCGTGTATACTTTATCCATATTAATAGGGCAATTTCTGAATTCCTGGTATAGGGTAATTCGCCCGATGATAGACGCGATCATAGAAAAACAAGCTGCACATCCTTAACGGGATGGCCGCTTGTTATTTGCCTTCTACGCCTTTTCAAATTTATTCGTTTCTGCTGGTATAATTTAATCGTACCTCTATTTTTGTTAATTTAACTTTTTTCTCTTATCTGCACGCTTATTCGTTCTTTTATTCTTTAATCAGTGCTGATACTTATGCTCATACTTATACAGTGCTCTGACTACATTTCCTTCAATCAGTTCGCTCAACTTGTCGATGATCTGTTTGGGTGGTTCTTTCATGTCATTCCGCATCCATTGGATAATGAGGCCCGTGAAAGCCAGCGTATAGAAATTGGCAATAAACTCTTTATCCTCTCCGCGAACCTTGACTCCGCAAGCCAGCTCATCAATGACACCCATAATCAGATCATGTGTCACTTGATAGAGATAACCATCCAGATGAGAACGTCCAAGGGATTCCAGTGTATTGCAGCAAAAGGCCTTATTATTTTCGATGTAACAGAAAATTTTGTAGAACCCTTCTGTCCAGGTATCATAACTGCGATATTCATGGATACTTTCCACCGCTTCCGTTTCGTAAATCCATCCAAGCAGGGCATAAATATCTTGAAAATGATAATAAAACGTTTGCCGGTTTACACCGCAGCCATCCACCAGATGTTTCACTGTAATTTTATTGAGAGGCATGTGTTCCATCAGGCATTTAAGTGAATGAGCCAGCGCGGTTTTGGTCAAATGGGAAGCAGACATTACCGTTCACCTCATCATTCAGATTGTGCTCATCATACGACGTTAGTTTACTACTGCAAATGTACATAAGAAGGCTAACACATTTTACCTAAATATGGTATTGGAATGATCACACACAGAAAAATAAAAAAACGATGACCGTTTAGGCCATCGTTTTGACGTTATTGCATTGTTAAAGCGAGAATAACAGCGATCAAAAGAACGATTCGCCCCCGGAACGAACACTCACACGTGCCCTGTTTTATTCTACACATCCCTGTAAAAGCTAGATTACGTTTTTAAAACGATTTATGGGAACGCGCATGACGTAGTGGAGGGGGCGAAATCGATTCTGAAGAAGCGAAGCGCTCGCCTTTATTACCGGATTTCTCCCTTCGGAAAGGGAAACAAAGAAATCTGGGAATAACAGCGATCGAAAGAAAACGATTCGCCCCCGGAACGAACACTCACACGTGCCCTGTTTTATTCTACACATCCCTGTAAAAGCTGGATTACGTTTTTAAAACGACTTATGGGAACGCGCATAACGTAGTGGAGGGGGCGAAATCGATTCTGAAGAAGCGAAGCGCTCGCCTTTATTCCCGGATTTCTCCCTTCGGAAAGGGAAACAAAGAAATCTGGGAATAACAGCGATCGAAAGAACGATTCGCCACCGGAACGTCTACACAAGCGCGCCCCACATCCGTTTTAATTGTTAAGCCAAGCTTTTCATAAATTCCACGACCGTCAGCAACCCTTTATCAAAGTTCTCCAGGTTAAAATGTTCGTTTGGTGCATGCAAATTCTCGTCTGGCAGACCAAAGCCCATCATTACGGCAGGAACGCCAAGCACGCGGGAAAGCTTCTCAACGATTGGAATGGAGCCGCCGTCCTTGGTGAATAGGGCACGCACGCCATATACTTTTTCGTAAGCGTCTGCGGCTTTTTGCAGGATCGGATCAGTCGGGTCGGTATTGAACGCAAAAGCCTTCTCAATTTGTTTGATCTGCAATGTCGCTCCTGGTTGGACGTGTGCACGCAGGTGAGCTTCGATGCTATCTAATACATGCTGCGGATCTTGGTCAGCGACAAGACGGCACGTGATTTTAGCGTGAGCTTCTTTCGGAATAACGGTTTTACTGCCCTCGCCCTGGAAACCGCCCCATACGCCGTTCAATTCGAGTGTTGGGCGGGCGCCGACACGTTCTACAAAGGAATACCCTTCCTCACCATACAATTGCTCCAGTCCGAGATCTTGACGAAGCTGTTCTTCATTGAAGCCTTGCTTCACGAATTCTTCTCTCATCTCTGGAGACAACGGCAGAACGCCATCATAGAATCCATCCACGCTCACGCGGCCTTGCTCATCGTGCAAAGATGCCAGCAGGGAGACGAGGGCATGAAGCGCATTCGGGACACCGCCGCCAAAGGAACCGGAGTGCAGGTCGGTATTGGCGGTGAACAGATCCACATGCATCGAGCACAGGCCGCGCAGGCCCGTGGAGATAGCAGGTTTTCCTTTTTCCAAAAGGGATGTATCCGAGATTAACACCATGTCTGCTCTCAGTTTGTCCGTATGATCGTTGAGATAGATTGGCAGGTTCGGACTGGAGATTTCCTCTTCGCCTTCGATGCAGAATTTCACGTTAATCGGCAACTCTTTATTTTCGGCAATCAGTGCTTCGACGGCTTTGATATGTATAAAAATTTGTCCTTTATCATCCGTTGCACCCCGGGCATACAGCTTCCCATCACGAATCGTTGGTTCGAAAGGTGGCGTCTCCCACAGGTTAAGCGGATCAACAGGTTGTACATCATAGTGTCCATAGATCAGGGCTGTTGGTTTGCCCGGTGCGTGCAGGTGGTCTGCATAAACAATGGGATGGCCAGCCGTTTGGATAATCTCGACATTTTCCATACCCGCACGTGTAAGTGCATCCGCTGCCCATTGTGCCGCACGTTGAATGTCTTCTTTATGCTCAGAAATGGCGGAAATACTTGGAATGGATAACCATTCGTTCAGTTCTGCCAGATGTTTATCCCGGTTTTGCTCAAAATATGCTTGTTCGTTCATTGAAAAAGGCCTCCTTCAAATCTGCTTTCAATCTATTGTAATCCATTTTGCCCTGTTAATAAAACATTGGTTAAAAAATGCTTCCTAAATGCTGGGTTCCCATAAAGGGGCAAATATGAGTTAGTGTCTGTCTCAGCATCTATTGAGATAAATTTATCCGAGTCTATGTCAGCTATGACTATACTTCATCAATTAGAAAAGTATGGTTGGACGTATAACGACCACAGAGGAGTAGCTTTTTTACCTGATGGATCAACGTAAGCTCACTGCAATAACATCCGAGCTTTTTATTTTACCTGATCCGTTGATGGAAATACGCAGTGTTTGGATATCTAAAGCTTTTAAAGAGAGCTATTCAAATGATGCTTTTAATCGAATTAGAACTGTTTATCCTGAGGTGCGAACCCCAAGCTCACAGTGCGGAATTACGGAACATTTTCGTTTGTGAGACGGTTTAAACGTTATTTTTCGCTGTCCACTCTACACGAGTACGTTGAGTTATTTACAAATATCTTGCTGTTATTTTTCAATGCAATGCTCTGTGATCTTATGTTCTGGTTCTAAATCAGATTTCGTGTAGTCCCATCAGTGGAAAAGCACCTGTTTTTGAAGTTACACACGATATGAACACCTAGTGGCATGCTGAGTTCACTAACATTTGAGAGGGAACGGGTACAATAGCGATCCTATAGTTAATCTTTTTAAAACCTTATTGCATCAGGGTTTGTGGCTTAACTGCGTTGAGAGTACATTATGGGTAAACGACGTACATAAGGGAGCATTGGATATGGGGAAAATGAAAAGGGAGTTGGTAATCAATGTAACCGTACTTCATTCATTTTAAGTGCATTGTACGGTTTTTTCGTTACCAATACAAACAATACAATAGTCTCGACCTCAGACAGCATAAGCGATCAGGGTGGATTCGTTGTGTTTGGGTTACTCTTTTTATGGATGTATTTGTTTCATCTCATCATTAGTTATCTAAATTTTGTAGTAGCAAAGATTGCAGGGATGGAACTACCAAAGAGGCTTCTAGCTTTTGAACTAGAACATCCCGTTCTGATTTTCTTTTTGTGAACAAAAGTGCTCTAACTTTTATGTTAGAGCGCTTTTATTATGTCAGTAGGGTATATTCGGAGAAGAATTCAACTGTCATTATGTACGCAACTCTTGATACATACTAGTGGAGCTTCAATATACATCGCAAAAATTAACTCCTTTGATCCATTAAGTTATTGATAGTTCTTTTTACTTATGTATTAATGAAAGAGTAAGAACAATACTTTTATATGGAGGAATATGGTGTTGCAGAAAAGACCAGCATATCAAAAATTCACTACAATTCTTGGCATTTCGTTCTTGGTACTTATTGCGTCAGTACTTATGTTGCCGAGGGTTGCGCTAGCAACAAATGAACCAGCTTATCATGAGTGGGACAAGCAACAGGAACATGTGGGATTAAGCCATCTGTGGTTTACTGATCGAGCTGCCAATGGACTCATCCCGGTTCGTCAAAACTGGAAGTGGGGTTTCATCAATTATCAGGGCAAATTTGTTATTAAGCCACAGTTTCAATTAGCAAGAGATGCGTTCAATCAGGGTGTAGCAGTCGTAAATAGAAATCAGTTAATAAATAATAAAGGTAAAGTGATATTTCAGGACAAAAGCATTGAATATATTAGCTGGTTTGATTATGGGCTGGCCATCGCTAAGAAAAATGGGAAGATTGGTTACCTGAATACTAAAGGCAAATTTGTTATTTCTCCTACATATGAAGAAGGAACAGGCTTTTACAATCAAGTCGCAATGGTAAAAAAGAATGGTAAGTGGGCATTAATCAATACCAAAGGGAAATTACTAACGACATTTAACATCGAAGAAATAGATTATAGAATAGATTATCGTAAATCAGGGGTATTTCCCGTAAAGATCGATGGACTGTGGGGGAGTATGAATTATAAGGGTCAGCTCGTGGTACCTGCAGAGTTCCAAAACAAAATTGAATTTAAAGGTAATACATTAGATTGGGGGCTCCGCCGCGATAACCATAGCGCTATTGTGAGGCAAGATGGATTAATTGTTTCGTTAAATGAATATTATTCCAAGTCAGGCGAGCCACAGAGTGGACTTTGGAAAATCCAACACAATGGCGAAGGCATCGTGGATGTATCCGGGCGTATGGTTGTAGAACCTCAAAGTGACCAAAAGGTTATCCTTTCAGGAGATGGAAGTTACGCGGTAAGAGATATGAAAGATGAAAGTTCCGGGTGGACTTTTTATAAAAAGGATCAAACCCTACTATTTGAGTCCAGTTATACAGATATGCAGGCTTTTTCAGAAGATCTGGCGGCTGTGAAAGTTAATCAAAAATGGGGATATGTTTCGAAGAATGGAGACATTAAAATACCCGCTCAGTACGAAGAGGCTAATCTGTTTCAAGCGGGAAGTGCGGTCATTCGTAAGAATGGTAAGTATGGATTGATCGGAACTCGTGGTGAGTCCATATTAGCTACGAAGTACGATGAAATGATTCCACTTATTGAGCGAACGAATTACATGAATAACCAGATTGAGAAATTGACCACAAATAATCCACTATACCGAGTAAAGTTAAATAAAAGCTATGGGATTGTAGATAGTCGAGGGAACATCGTGATGGATGTGAAATACGAAATGATTGATCTTGATCGTACCGACTATTATCACGATATTGATCCGATCGCAACAGTCCAATATGCATTAAAAGCTAAAGATGGTTCAATCTCGGCATCAATCAATATTAAAACGGGTAAACGGATATTCCCAGCATATTCCATGGTAAACTACCTTGGTGACGGAATGTACAGCGGGGTTCCGGTAGGGAAGAAGAGTCAGTATGTTATTTTCAATGCAAAAGGAAAAGAAGTATTCCGCTCAGGTTTTGAAGGTTAGATCTTTTCGTTACATCAGTGTTTTGGGATTATGAGCCGTAGTATAGTTACCATGTCATTGGCTTTCATATGATTCGTTGTATGGGAGCCAAGACAAGATACCATCTCAGAACCCGGTTGAATTGGTTTAGACACACAACGCATCAAAATGAACTTGGAAAGGGAACTACATAATGAAATCCATTACTCGATTATTTTTACCGTCGGTCTTACTGCTAATTATATCTCTACTCACCGTTTTTGAAGGTAATACGTATGCTTTAGGTGCGAATGAAGACATAACTAGCTCATCCACTGTTAAAAGTGGAACTGAAAAGATTAGAGATAGGTCGACCTACATGTTTGACCAAAAAAACAAGCAAGTTACGATCCGAACCAATCGAATCAGTTTCGTTACCGGGATGCAAAAGATCAACGAATACAACTTTACCGATCCTTCTTTGCTTCCATCGTACTACGAGTTTGATTCCACAAACGGTTTCAATCATCAAGATGGTGTAGTTGTGGATACACCTAAAGGAATCAAGGCTTACACCGTTGCAGTACAAAGTACCCTGAAGGGGAAAAATGGAGTAAACATCATCTACGAGTTTGACTATTCCAACCTTACGCTCAGAAAGATAAAAGAGATCCCGACTCAGAAAAGCGTACAGCTAGATGCCGTTCAGCTCGGATTGTACTCTGTAGAGTCCGACAAAGAGGGTGTTCAATACTACTCCTTGGAAAATAACAAGCAAGTGTTGTCAGGGGGGAAACTTATCACTTCCAAGGATGTGACTGACACCAACTATAGTCTTTCACCGGCTCCGGCCTCTCAGACATTTGGCGTCTACTGTCCTAAATACCAGTATACGAGCTGCTACAATATCGAATTTGGCGGAGTCAAAGGTAAAGCCGTTAAAGTCACTAAAAATAATGTGATCGAAGATGCAAGGCAAGCTTCTTCCAAAAGCTTCATGGCAGGAGGTACGAAAATAAAATGGAACCAGAGTAGTTTTCAGATGAACACTCCATATCAATGGAATGTGACTGCTACTCGAAATGGAAAAGCGGTATCTTTGTTTAATGGAAAGGCTTATGAGTTGGATACCTTTGTATCTCCAGGGGGAAAGTATTTAGTTATAAATGTAGATCCCTCGTATCATTTCAAACGGACACAAGCAAGTACGATATATGTTTATGATTTAAAAACGATGGTACAAGTTCAGAAATACAAATCTTCGTATAATACGAATGTCACAGGAATTCAATGGCTTTCAGATGATCTCTATATCATGGAATATTATTTTTCTAATCCTGGTGCGTATCCGCCATCTTTCTATTACATACCGGAAGGAAAACATTTTAAGATTGAGTACTCTCAATATCAAGATTGGGCAAACTATCTGGATTCCTTCACCTATGAGGATCTTTTCTTTTTGACACTACCCGTTGCGGTAACGTCTGGTGAAGGGGTTCTGCATTATGAAGGACAGCCCACGTTCTATATGAATGGACTCTATTACGTTCCGCTGAAGGAGTTTATGAATGCATTCCATGTCCAGTTGGAAGAGAAGGATAAGACCTACTTGTTTAAGCGTCTTGATCGGACAAGTAAGCTAGCCGTTAGCCAAAGTAAGAGACTGATTGTTAAAGGGAAAGTATTCCTTCCACTAGGACAATGGAATAAGGAGCTAGGATTAAAAGTTGCTCAAGTCGGTATGCATTCGATGAGTTATGAGATTCTAATTAGTGACGAATTAAGAAAAACTGAAGCAGCTATGAAGGAAGAAACACCTGAGTTTCAAGCCATTCTAAAACGTCTCAAGAAGTCTGAGGACGGATCTGGTGGATTTATTGCAACAGAGACATCATTTACTCAAAAAAACTCAGATCGTGCGAGTTTTAGAGGTGTCAAGGCTGTATTAAACCATAATCGTAGTTTGAGCTTCAGTTTCTCTCCATTTGATTCATACGGCGAGAACTTACAGATATACATCACTAGTAGAGACAGTAGTAAGGTTCTTATGGAGCTACCAGTTAAGGTTACAGGAAAGGAGTATACAACTGCTGCTTTACCAGAGCGTGTATTTGAAGAGGGAATATTGACTTTTGCATTTCCTGAGCCAGACAATGAAGTTGTAGAACATTCACATTTGGGTTTTACATTAAAACTCCCTGAGTTTAGTAAAAATAGGCTTTAGGAGTAGCCGAGAGTGGCCAATCGGGAGAGGGGATTTCGAGAATATACTCTTACTCCTATAGAAAACGACGAAAGCTCTTTTCAAGATAAGGTGCCTCAACAGAGGCACCTTTTTAGGTTATTTATTTTAAATATTTTGAGTTCTGATATGAACACTAACTGATTTAACTATAGGTGAGTCCAAATTTACTATCTTTCTCTTCTCGCTTTGGATTGTCAACATTAAATCAGACAACTTTTTTATGGGCTTCCTGGCGATACTGAACAGGCATCACATATCCCAGTGTCTAAAATAACTCCAGCTGCTCGGGGCCTTCTTCCTTCTCTGGCTCGGTGCGGTCGGGGAATGGTTTGATAGGCTGATCTAGCAGTTCCATCATCATCTGGGCGTTGGTTGCAGCATCTCCGGCAGAGTTATTGTTGAAAATAACAAACACATCCTCGCTCTGCTCCTGCAACTGTTCCAGATAAACTTTCCATTCCGACAGTTCCTGTTCGTTGTAACGGTACAGATAACGTGTCTCACGCCAGTTGGGTGCGCCGTTTTGCTGCCAGCCGGATACGTTGCGTCCATGCATGCGAACGAGTGTCATCCGGGAATCCGTTGCGATGGGCACAATGGGAATAGAGCCTGGCCCTGCCTGGGGTTCATCACAGACACTATGAATCCATCCTTGCTCTTTTAGAAAATAAAGCGTGCGCTCACGCATATTGCCTGCATACCAGCTTTGGTGACGAAACTCGATTGCGCATGGAATACCTTCCATACGGAGCTTCACTTCCCGTAGTTCATTGACATTGTCCCGGTTGCATTCAAACCAGGGTGGATATTGAAACAAGGCAGCCTGCATTTTACCTGCTTCGATCACAGGTTCAAGCGATTCACGAAAAGCTTTGTACATCTCGGACGTACTGGTAAAATACGGCTTGCCACGTAGATGTCCCGTCATTCCCTGATAGGCTTTCACGATAAATGAAAATGATTCAGGCGTTTCCGCAGCCCAGCGGGCCATACGGTCGCGAGGCTGCACAGCGTAGAAGGAACTGTCTACCTCCACCGTGGAGAAATATTGTCCGTACAGACGAAGCTTGTCCTTCGCTTGGGTACGGTTTGGATAGAGATCTTCTTGATCGCCCCATCCCGTAAGTCCGATACGAATCATAAGAACACCTCCTGTTGTATGTATTTAACCGATTCGCAGGAGCATGATATATCTAACATTATATCTTGCGTTGTAAAGGCGTTCAATGAGGATGGCAGACGATCATTTTGAGTTTGGGTACTAAAGCGTTACAATAATTTGAAATGATTCTAAACAGACACCAGTTTTAGCTTAGCGTGGGGGTGGTCTGGCCAGCAAGATCTGCACAATGCGGATAAGGGTCACTGATGATATGGAGGGCGAAGATTGACATGACGGCATGGTACGAAAAAAGTTTTGGCGAAGATTATCTGCTCGTATACAAACACCGGGATGTGCATGGTGCTTATGAGGAAGTACATAAAATGATTAGCTGGCTGAAGCTTCACCCTCGTGCAGAAGTGCTTGATCTCTGCTGTGGGATGGGCAGGCACTCTCTTGCACTTGCGGACGCTGGCTTTCAGGTGACGGGAGTAGACTTGTCCGATGTGCTTCTGCGTGAAGCCAGAGAACTGGATACCGATCATCGGGTTAGATGGTGTCATGCCGACATGCGCAGAATCCCCTTGGGCGGTGGATTCGATGCTGTAGTTAACCTGTTCACTTCCTTTGGATACTTTCCCGAGGATATTGAACAATTGAAGGTTCTGCGTGCCATCCATCGAATGTTGAAGCCTGGAGGCAGTTTCATTCTTGATTTTATCAATGCAGCCTATGTGCAAAAACATCTGGTGCAGCACTCTGCTCGTGAAGATGAAGGGCAACGGATTGAAGAATTTCGCAGGATACAAGACGGGTTTGTGCAAAAGGAAATACATATCACGGACATCTCTGCCGGGACTGAACCGCGAATCTATAAGGAAAGTGTCAAGCTCTACTCGCGTGAGCAACTGAGTGAAATGCTGGAGGATGCAGATCTTCAGGTCGATCAGGTTCATGGGGGGTACGATGAAGAGAAATATGATGAGCAGACTTCGCCGCGCATGATCTTTGTGGGACATCGTCCTGCCGACTAAAAGTATGTTCAGTGTGAATATCTTTAGTTCACTTAAGAATGAGAGAGGGGAAGGACCATGAAACGTACAAGAACCGAATTTTTATCTATGCCAGAAGGGATGCACCGTATTCAAATCACGATGTCTTTTCCACTTCGATGGGTAAATAGTTATATTTTAACCGAACCGGATGGCAAGGTGAGCATTATTGATCCAGGACCGCGTACAGCGGAGACGGAGCAGGAGTGGCATGAAGCATTGGCCGGACTCGGCTTGACCTTTCAACATATTCATCAGATTGTACTGACCCATCATCATCCTGATCATCTGGGATTGTCTGGATGGATGCAGCAGATGTCGGGTGCACCAGTGTTAATGTCAGCACGCTCCCGCCAGGAAACAGATTTTATGTGGGGAACAGGGGCCAGTATTGAAGAGAGACTGCCGGAGTACTACCTTCTTCATGGCATGCCGCAACATAAGACGGTTGAAATTAAGGAACATATGAAAACATTTATCTCACAAATTACACCGCTCCCGGAGGTAACCATCGTTGCAGATGGTGAAACCGTCCATATGGGTGGAAAAGCATGGATCGCTGTGGAAACGGGCGGACATGCCCCGGGTCATCTATCGTTCTATGCTCCTGAATCAAGAGAGATTTTGTGCGGAGATGCTGTTTTACCCCAAATTTCGCCCAATATCAGCTTGCAGCCGGGCAGTGATGCAGAACCGCTGCAATCCTACATGGATGGCTTGCGGCGTCTGAGCACTTTTACAGTGGAACGTGCATATCCGGGGCATCGAAATCCGTTTACTCGTTTTACGGAACGCACCATCGAATTGCTTGCTCACCATGAAGAGCGTCTGGCAAAACTAGCAGAACGATTGCAGGAAAGCCCTGCTCACGCATATGATGTCTGCTTGCATTTGTTTGGTGATCGGCTTGGCACACATCAATTGCGCTTTGCCATGAGCGAAACACTGGCGCATCTGCAGGAATTAGATCGGCGTGGCTTGGCGAGACAGGTACAACAGGCTGACGGCATCATTTATTTTCAACAATTAAGTAGCTAGTAGTCATAGAATGCCTATAGACACATTTGCACAGTTGTTCATAGCTATTTCCGAATCGTGATCTTATCGTTATCCCTGAGCAGGATATACCTGTTCGGGGCTTTTTTTTGTGAGAAAAAACGAAAAGCTTTAGGCACGGTTAACCGTTTATTCAGCTTCTTTTAAGCCAGGGAGCCTATCATACAACTATGAACTTCGCTATAGAAAGCAGGGATCAGCGATGACAAGACGTAAACGGAACCAATGGCGGAAATGGCAAGCTTCGGCTGCGGCTACATTAACTGTGGCTGCACTCTTTCAATATGTAAGAACCTCGGATGCATTTGACGCAGCTTATGCGGCGGCGAATGGGACAGACACTGGAATAACAGCTTCCACACGGGTGGATTCACGTGACGATGTGATGGATGAATGGTCTCCAGACGGTGCGGATCAGTACAATTGGGATACAGACGGATACTCGGTTGGGTCAAATCAGGATCAGGCCAATTCGCTGCGCTCGGGCTCTGAAAGCAATCATGGCAATTATCAGTCACGCACAGGTGCATCATGAGCCGCACAGAGCAGGCTGTACGTCCCCTCCGATTTTATTTTCACGCGATGAACACGAAGGTGGAAGTACAGTTGTTGGCAGATAGAGAACAAGCGGAACACGCCGCCTCCCTCGTCAAAAACTGGTTCGAAACACAGGAGCAGCGTTTTAGCCGTTTTGTGGCTGATAGTGAATTAACTCGTCTGAATGAGAGTCATGGATGGATCTCTGTCTCGGCTGCGATGGATGAGGTGCTCAGCTTAGCATATGGATATATCGGACAAACGGAAGGCATCTTCCAACCCAGCATCATGAAGGCTCTTCGTTCATCGGGATATGATGTAAGCTTTGAAAAGATACAGCAGCGACCATCCCAGCGACCTTTGGTGGAGCGTCTGATATCTACAATAAAATCGGAAGCGGCTGGCATGAGTGAAGAGCCGTTTGACTACAGTCGTCCAAGCTGGATACAGCGGGAAGGGAGCCGGATGGTGCATCTCGACCCGGGAACGGAGCTCGATCTTGGCGGTATTGTAAAGGGCTGGGCTGTAGAGCGTATCGCGGACTGGCTGCAGAAGAGAATGAACATTCCTGCGGGAATGATTAATGCAGGCGGTGACATTCAGGTATGGGGTACAACAGACCACCCTCATTGGACACTGGACGTAACTAACCCGTCTCCACAGACGCAAAATGTGTTGGGAGCGGTACGGTTACAACGAGGGGCTGTCGCTACATCAGGGGTTACACGTAGACAGTGGCAAGATAACAAGGGTAATAGAGCACATCATCTGATTGATCCACGGACGATGAAACCGGCAGACACAGATATTTTACAATGCACCGTCGTTGGTCAGCATGCTTCACAGTGCGAAATTATAGCCAAGACTGTATCGATCTTGGGGAGCGCAGAAGCAGTGAACTGGCTTAATCGTCATTATGACCGACATGATGTTCTCTGGATTACCGGGCAGGGAAACGTTTATTTTAGAGGGAATTCATCAACACTTGCTGAGCGCTGGCCTGGATTCGACCCGGATCATCGTTTTAGCTTGATCGAATAGGAACGAGACAAGTCTAATAGATTTGGGGGAACCGGTTATGGCACAGTGGATTGTAGATTACCTGCCAACGTGGAATATCATTCGTATCAGTGGAATTGCTGCGTATGTACTGCTTTTTGCGGGTGTGTTTCTAGGCATTGCTCAAGGGATGCCGATTGCGAAGGGGAAACCAAAAGCTGTCATGTTTGAGTGGCATACACGAACAACCTGGCTTGCCTTTGGACTTGGCATCACACATGCACTTATGCTGGTTATTGATCACTACAGCCCGTTTACCTGGAGAGAACTGCTGATTCCTTTTACAGCGTCGGTGCACCCGATTGGCACTGGACTGGGAACGTTAGCTTTCTACGGCCTGCTGATCGTGTTGTTGTCCAGTGATCTGCGCAACAAGCTGGGGCGCAAATGGTGGTTTATGTTCCACATGTTGTCTTATCCGGTATTCGCCGGGTTGTTGATTCATGGCATGGTAACGGGAAGTGACTCGGGTCATGTGCTCATGCGCCTGATGTATGTATTTACCGGAATCAGCATTATTGGTATCACGGTATTGCGTGGTCTGATGCGAGAGCGAAAAGGACCTGAGATCACGATTGGACCCAAACGGACCGAATCAGAATCGATGAAGGATCGAAAATGGGCAGAAACCTGCGGATTGGCTGTGCCTTTGGGGCAAGAGCAGCTCAAATAACTGTTGCAACCTGGGTCAGCTGCCTAGCATGCTTCTTGACATGGTGCACAACTAATCAATAAGCCATTAAATTAGCCATATGAAATAGAGAAGCGGCCTGCACAGGCCGCTTTTTTTGACTCGTTTTCCTTCGACTAATGTTCCTGCAACGTGGTTCAGGCAGATATGTACCCATGTGAAAATGAAGCAATTTCATGCCTTTGGTTGCTGTTACTGCCAATCTAAACTAAATCTAAATCTTGTCGTCGCTGACCGGGTTTTCTCCCAATGCTTCTTCAAGCTCGGATTGTTTGCGATGAGCAATACGACTGCTGGCGGCTGAAGCGATGGCACCGACAATATCGTCGAAGAACGTATGCACAGGCCCAAGGCTTTTGTCGTTGAGACGTTCCAATACCCCGGGTTTCAGCTTGTCCACATAACCGTAATTGGTAAATCCGATACTTCCATATACATTCACAATCGAGAAGGCGAGAATTTCATCTACGCCATACAGTCCTTCATCGTTCTCAATCATCTCTTGCAGAGGAGAGATCAGTTGTCCTTGTTCCGCCAGCAGATCAAGCTGAATGCCGGTTAACACCGCATTTTGTACCTCGCGTTTTTTCAAAACCATCTCCACGTTCTCAATGCATTCTTCCATCGTTAGTCCAGGATAATACTTTTTCTGAAGCAACATGACCAGTTCTGCGATCTCAGGGATCGTGACGCCCCGTTTGTGCAACCATTCCCTTGTGGCTTCGGCAACTTTGCGGCTATTCAGACTGTAAGGGATTTTTTCCTGCTCCGGATGTTCCATGGGCGAATCCTCCTCTGGTGTAAATATAAATTGAACGAAGAGGTTTACACGGGAACACTTCGATGACAGAAGAACCTTGAGAGTAGCGGTTATCCCCGGATTTTTTTGATTCCTATTTTCAAAGGGGGAAATCCGGTGATAAGCGTATGCTTTAAAAGTAGCTTTCTTGCAGAAAGCTTTTAGGCGACCGCTCCGCTTTTCCAGGTTTTTTCTGTCCTCTCCGTTAACGTGTAAAAATTCATTCAAGTTATATATCGATGATTGTATACATCTAACTTACATACGTTATTAACCGTATTGCGTTGCTTTTATGTTGGTATCACAAGAAGATTGCCAGATTGGGCAAGAGCTTGTGCAAAAAGTAGTTATTTTTTGAACGAAGGCTCGTATACATGGTAGTACAAACTGTAAAAATGATGAGGGGGAACGTGATCATGAGAAAAATCCCATCTTTACGTAAGGCATCGGCAGCGGCATTGCTTGGCATTCCTGTCGTATTATCTGGTTGTGGAATGTTCGGTGCCCAATCTTCAGAAGCGATTGATCCGCCGCCGCGTATTCAGGAAGCCGCTATGATTCAGGCCGCTGAAGGTGATGGAAAGCTCGCAACGCTTCCGCTCACGACGGTGTATTTGCAGGACCAGCAAGGTATGCTTGCTCCAGTCTCGTTAACCCTTCCATCCGGAACCGATGTAAGCAGCCCGAAGACAGCTTTGGATACATTAGTTACAGGCGGAGCATATGCTGGAATGTTACCTGAAGGATTCAAGGGTGTATTGCCACAGGGAACGGTAGTGCAGAATGTAACCATTCACTCCGATGACAAGCTGGCTGTTGTCGAGTTCTCGGGTAACTTTGCCAAATACGATGCCAAAGATGAGCGTAAAATGCTGGAAGCCGTGACATGGACGCTGACAGGTACGCCTGAGATTAACAATGTACAGATTTGGGTGGATGGCAAAAAGCTGAGCCAAATGCCTGTCAACAGTACACCTTTGCCGGAGCCGCTGAATCGTGCAGTAGGCATTAATCTGGATTTAGGTGAGTCCTTCACAACGAACAGCAGTCCGGTGACGGTTTATTTTTCAGCCGCTTCTCCTGCTGGTGTGCAGTATTATGTTCCTGTTACACGGCTTGTGGCTCCAGGTGGAGACCGCGTTCAGGCCGCTTTAAACGAATTGATTAAGGGGCCAGCCAAGGACGGAGAACTGGAAGAAGTGATGACAGGTGGAACGGAGTTACAGTCCGTTAAGACGTCTGAAGATGGAACGGTGACGGTTGCACTGAAGGATGATATGTTCACGGAAGGGGATATTGTACCTAGTGAGTTGTTGCAGTCCGTTGTCCTGACAACCGCAGAGAATACAGTCAGCAAAGATGCCAAAGTGCAGATTGAATGGAACGGGCAAAAAACGGTCAAAGGTGATGATAACCGGGATTACAGTGCGCCAGTGTCCAAGCCGGAATACATTAACGAAATCCCGATTTAACAGATAAGAGAGCACCGAGGGTGCTTTTAACTGAACTCTTTGGTAAAATATAAAGGATTGTTGTTAAAGAGAACAAGTTCAACATTACAGGATGCTTAAGTCGTAGGAGGCAGAAAATATGAGATCTAACGGACGAACTAGCGAACAGCTGCGCCCGATGAATTTAACAATTAACACGAATAAATACGCCGAGGGCTCCGTATTGATTGAAGTCGGTGATACAAAGGTAATCTGTACGGCAACGGTGGAGGAACGTGTTCCGCCTTTTATGAAAGGGCAGGGCAAGGGCTGGGTTACAGCGGAATACTCCATGCTTCCGCGTGCCACGCACACTCGTAACCAGCGTGAAGCGAATCGCGGCAAACTGACAGGACGCACAATGGAGATTCAACGTCTGATCGGCCGTGCTCTTCGTTCGGTCGTGAATTTGCAGGCACTTGGGGAGCGTACCATTACGCTGGACTGTGATGTTATTCAGGCAGATGGTGGCACACGCACAACGTCCATTACCGGTTCATTTGTGGCACTCGCGCTCGCTGTGAACAAAATTTCGCAGCAACATAAACTGCAGGTGTTCCCGATCACAGATTTCCTTGCTTCCGTGAGCGTAGGTGTTGTCGGAGAACAGCCGGTACTGGATCTGAATTATGATGAGGACTCCAAAGCCAAAGTGGACATGAACCTGGTGATGACGGGAAGCGGGAAATACGTGGAACTTCAGGGAACAGGTGAAGAAGCACCATTTGACCGTCGTGAATTGAATGCGATGCTGGAACTTGGCGAACAGGGAATTTTGGAAATGATCGAGCGGCAAAAAGAAGCCCTTGGACCGATCGCGCTGAAGATTGGTTCACGTGGATTGGGTGAGGCTTAAGATGAGTCTGGACAGCCCGGTTATCATTGTTGCCACCCGCAATGCAGGAAAAGTGCGTGAATTCGCGCATGCTTTTGCTCCACTGGGCAAAGAGGTCAAAAGCATGTTTGATTATCCAGAACTTCCGGATGTTGTGGAAGATGGTGTTACCTTTGCCGAGAACGCGTGGAAAAAAGCAAAGACCGTCGGTGATGCGCTTGGGCTACCTGTTCTGGCAGACGATTCAGGACTTTGTGTAGATTTGCTGAATGGAGAACCGGGTGTATATTCCGCAAGATATGCTGGTGCAGGTGCGACTGATACCCAGAACAATGCCAAGCTATTGGATGCACTTGCTGCGTTAAAGTCTGGTGAGGATTCCCAGCAACCGCTGTTAAGTCCTGCACAATTTGTGTGCGCACTTGTGTTATACGATCCAGCAAGCGGAGACAAGTATGAAGCCGAAGGTTCGGCTGATGGCTGGATTACAGCTGATGCTGCAGGCGAAGGCGGTTTTGGATATGATCCGCTCTTCTATGTGCCGGAATATGAGAAGACGATGGCAGAACTTACGTTGGAACAAAAACAAGCGATCAGTCATCGGGGTCATGCACTGCGAGCACTCGTTTCCCGCTTGAAAGCATAAAAGGCGAGGTTGGCTACATGCTTCGCTAGTGTGCTGAATCGATTGACTTTCTTTATTGCATGAAGCAAGCAAGAGAAGCATTGAATTCATCAAGGCGTTAATGGAAACAACTTTCATTCCTGTGGGATAAGGTTGTCACTCTGTTAACGTCTTTTTCATATGCGTTGTTGAGCTAATCAAGTGTGGTCCTTCCATGTACCTAGATATCATGACTGATAAAGAATTTCATATATGGGGAACATGCGTTCTTTTTCCTATACCGAACAGGAGGTGGTTTGCACGATTGGGAATGGCATTGGGACTGGGGTTGGAAGAAGTTGCAAGTCAGCCCGGGTATGGGTTAACATTCAGATTAGTGAAAGATGATACACCTTATACGGGAGGGATTTGGCATGCAAGAAGTGAAGCTGGTTGTAAATTACGATGACTATGAAGAAGGTATACGAATGGAGACACTTCTTCAAGATTTGGCAGCGAAACCGGAAGCGGCTACGCTGGAAAGTTTGATCATTGGAGATTGGGGACAAGCTTATGAAAATTCTCCGCAGGAATTCAAAGATACGTTAATTCAGCTTGCACCAAGTTTTCCGGCTCTAAAACAATTGTTTATCGGAGATATGGAGTCCGAAGAATGTGAAATTTCATGGATTGTTCAGACGAATATAGCGCCAATCCTGCATGCCTTTCCTAATCTGACTTCCTTTGTAATCCAAGGGAGCAGCGGACTGGAACTTGAACCTCTGAAGCATAACAAACTGGAAGAATTAGTGATTATCTGTGGCGGTCTGCCGAAAAAAGTGTTACATTCCATTGCTGCCGCTGAATTGCCTGAATTGCGCAAGCTCGAACTGTATCTGGGTGTGGAAGATTACGGGTTTAACGGTTCATTAGAGGACGTATTGCCTTTGATTGAAAAAGGGCGTTTTCCTAAACTGGAGTACCTTGGCCTGAAGAACAGCGAAATACAGGATGAGATCGCAAAGGCTGTTGCAGATGCACCGATTCTGGATCAAATTCAGGTGCTTGATCTTTCGGATGGAACGTTATCTGATGAAGGTGCAGAAGCGCTGCTTGCCAGCGATAAAATTAAACAGTTGAAATATCTGGACTTAAGCTATCACTTCATGACGGATGAAGTCATGGAGCGTTTTAATCAATTGGGCATATCCGTGGATGTTAGTGATCAGCAGGAAAGTGATGAAGATGACTGGCGTTTCCCGATGGTGACAGAGTAAACGATGTTGAAGTTGGATGAAAAGCCTTTGTTATTAATCGGCAATCCGGATAATCGGCGTACAGCAGGTCTACAAGAAGCCAGGAAACGAATGGGCATGAAACCTGCGGCCGTGTTGGCTTATGAGAAGTTGCTCCAAACCTGGAGACATGGCGGCAGTCTGGCTGAACTTGTTCCATCGATCTCGCCTAGCCTGCTTATCCGACTGGATGCTCCCGGAGAACATTGGGAGGTAGAGCGGGGCCTGTTGCATCTCGGGGCTGTCGACTACGAAGGCTTTGGCGGTATAGTATTGAGCAATCCATCGACGAGCTTTGAGAGCTCGAATCTTAGCGTGCCGAATGACCTGATATCTTCGATGAATCAGGCAACACGGGAATCTTTCTCCGCCGAAGCAGCGCTCACATTAGAGCAACAATGGGGCAGAATTTACGCACCTGCCCAATGGTTCAGGGGCTGGAAGGCTTGTCTTGACCGAATTGCCCGAGAAGCGCGTGAAGTATGGCCTGATGTGCAATTCTGGAATGATCCTGATGAGATTGGCATGATGTTTGATAAAAGACAATGCCAGCTTCACCTCACGCGTCACGGGATTTCAGTGCCACCGATATTACCTTCTTCCGAGCCAATTCAGTGCTGGGAACAGTTGCGAGCGGCGATGGATGCATCACGGATGCATCGTGTTTTTGTCAAGCTTGCCTGTGGCTCGGCTGCTTCTGGTGTGGTTGCATATCAGGTGAATCCGCGAACAGGTGCGGAGATCGCTGTGACAACCGTAGGTATGGAGACGACCCAGGGGCGAACGCTCTTTTACAATGAGGGTAAACTGCAAAGGTATACCCATCTTGAAGAAATTCGTACGCTATTGGACTGGCTTTGTGCTGAAGGGGCTCAAATTGAACGGTGGATGCCCAAAGCAACGCTGAATCAACGCGCTTATGATATTCGTCAACTTGTAGCGGCGGGGCAGGCTGGTCATGCGGTGATGCGTCTTAGCCATACCCCAATCACGAATCTTCATCTGCGGAATGAGCGCATGCTGCCAGCAGAAGCTGGTCTGCCCGAGCCACATATGTCGATTATCCAGAGAGCAGCTCAGGATACGATGCTGACTTTCCCCAATTCATGGTCGGCAGGCATTGATGTGATGCTTACCAGCGGCATGGAACCACGAGCATATGTGCTGGATGTGAACCCGTTCGGAGACTTGTTATACCGAGTCAAACATCAAGAATTGACCCCGTATGAATGGGAAATGAAGCTTTTGCGAAAGGAGCCTGTCAGACATGCCTGATATGAACACCATTGTAGGCTCCCATGATATATTGATGATTACACTGGATACGCTGCGATATGATGTTGCCAAGCTGGAAGAGCAGCACTGCCCCAATCTATGTGGCTCCGGTTCGTGGGAGAAACGGCATACCCCGGGGAGCTTTACGTATGCTGCTCACCATGCTTTTTTTGGCGGTTTTATGCCTACACCTGCAAATACAGACAAAGCATCGCATATCCGGTTGTTCCATTCTCGAAATACTGGACTTCAAACCCATCCTCATACTTGGTTGTTTGATACACCAGATATCGTGTCCGGATTTGCCGCTGAGGGGTATCGAACGATCTGTATCGGTGGCGTTATATTTTTTACGAAAAAAAATCCTCTCGCCAAAGTCCTGCCTGGTTATTTTCAGCAAAGTTATTGGCGCATGAATTTTGGGGTTACCAATCCAAGGTCAACAGAGAATCAAGTCAACCATGCCTTAAAGCTGCTTAATCAGATGGAGCCAGATGAGAAACTTTTTCTTTTCATGAACGTTTCCGCTATTCACGGCCCCAACCGATACTTCGTTGAGGGAGTCCGAGAGGACTCGGTAGAGACGCAAAGAGCTGCATTGCGATATGTGGACAAGGCGTTAGGACCTTTGTTTGAAGCGATGAGAAAGCGAGAACGGCCAACGTTCTGTCTTGCTTTTTCTGACCATGGCACTGCCTATGGTGAGGATGGGTATCACGGACACCGACTGGCGCATGATGTTGTTTGGACGGTGCCGTATCGTGAATTTATTTTATAAGGAGGGAAGCCGATGAGTGAGTATGCAGAGCGAGCTACAGCAGGTGCCACACAGTCTGGCTCCAATCCAGCAACAAGTCTTCGTGATGTGCTGACATTCCCGTATCGTTCCTATCTGTACTCTTACCCGCATAAGACGGCATATCGTGAATTGAATCCGCCTATTCCGCTTCAATCTCTGTGGGAGAAGGAAGACACGGAAACTTATTTTTTATACATGCACATCCCTTTTTGCGCTGCACGTTGCGGGTTTTGTAATCTGTTCACACTGCCGGACAAGCGGCAGGACAGCCATGAACAGTATGTTGACGCACTTGAACGTCAAGCGAAGCAGTGGGCGCCAGTGACTTCACGTAGACCGTATTCGAGGTTTGCAATTGGTGGGGGAACCCCCACATTGTTGAATGAGACACAGCTAAGCCGTCTGTTTGACATTGCTGAACATACGATGAGACTAGATGCGTCGCAAGCTTCTATATCGGTGGAGACATCCCCTGACACCGTTACGGATGGAAAATTAAGCATCTTGAAGGAACGACGCGTGGATCGGGTGAGTATGGGAATTCAGAGCTTTATTGAAGCAGAGGCATCCGCCATCTATCGTCCGCAAAAACCACAAGAGGTAGAACGTGCTCTGGAGAAGTTGGTTCGTCATGATTTTCCGCTGTTGAATCTGGATCTGATCTATGGTTTACCGGGACAAACGGAGGAGACATGGATTTATTCCCTTGAACGTGTGCTGGCTTATGATCCGGGGGAAGTATTTATTTATCCTTTATATACACGGGAAAATACGATCGTAAAGCCAGAGGATATTCAGCGTCAAGGACCCGATATTCGGATGCAACTGTACAAAGCTGCACGTGAACTTTTAAAAAGCAAAGGGTACACGCAATATTCGATGAGAAGATTTGCGAAGGAGCAGTCTTCTGCCAAACCACTGTTACCATACAGTTGTCAGGAAGAAGGCATGGTCGGTCTGGGATGTGGTGCCCGCTCCTATACGAGCGAGGTTCATTATGCATCTAAATATGGTGTGACCTATAAGGCAACACAAAGCATTATTGCTGATTATGTGAGCACCGAGCGTTATGATGTGGCTGATTATGGCATTGTGTTAAGCCGTGAAGAGCAGAAACGTCGATTTATACTAAAAGCATTGCTGCATCGGGAGGGACTTATGTTGTCTGCTTACCAAGAGAGGTTTGGCACTCATGTGATGTCTGACTACCCGTGGCTGAACGAATTGTTGGTAGAAGAGATGGCATGCTTCGATGTCGAAGAAAATGAGCAAGTACTGCGTTTGAAAGAGAATGGACTTGGATATTCCGATGCCATTGGAGACTGGCTTATTTCTGCGGATATTCGGGAGCAGATGGAAGGATTTGTTTTCTCATGAGAGCAACCTTGTATTACCGGGGGAAGTTGTCATCCTGTAACTATGACTGCCCTTATTGTCCGTTTAGCAAAACAGTGGATTCCAAAGAAACGTTAAATGTGGATGAACAGCAACTACGCCAGTTTGTAAGCTGGGTGAGAGAACAGGAGATTCATGGGCATCGTTTTTCGATCTTTTTTAACCCCTACGGAGAAGCGTTGGTGAGGCGCTGGTATCGGGAAGCGATGATTGAATTGTCACATATGACTCACGTGGATAAGGTGGCGATTCAGACCAACCTTTCTGTGAAACTGGATTGGGCAAGTGAGTTGCATGTAGACAAAGCTGCTTTCTGGGCGACGTATCACCCTCGTGAGACCAAAGAGGCTTCATTTGTGAACCAATGTATGACATTACGTCAGATGGGGCTGTCTTTTAGCGTCGGCACGGTTGGACTACGTAGTGCATTTCCGGCCATAGTATCCATGAGGAGTGCCTTGCCTGACGATGTATATATGTGGATCAATGCGTTCAAAGATCGGCGGAACTATTACACCCCTGACGAAATCAAGTTTCTCAAGGACATTGACCCGTTCTTTGAGGGGAATTTGCAGGACTACGACAGTTTGGGCAAGCGCTGCGCAGCGGGCACGGATGTGTTTTATGTTCAAGGCTCGGGTCATGTAAAAAGATGTTATAAGGATCGACGCATCATTGGTCATCTCTATCGTGATGGCTTGCAGGCTTTGGCTAAAGACCGACCTTGTGGTATGAAAAAATGCGGTTGTTACATCGGGTATATTCATATGCAGGATTCCCCGTTCAGAGAAACATTTGGCACAGGACTGCTAGAGCGGAATCCCAGCTTCATTCATCAATAAACTCATCTTTCAGTAAGTACTTGTTTCAAACCGTAAGGTTTGTTTCAAGTGTACTGGAAGGTGTGTTTTTTTATTTTTTGTAATGAAGGAATGATTCGTAAATCCTAGTAAATGGGTCTTGACTTTTTTTATTGTAAATTTAAAATATTTTTTGATTCAAGTTTTAGTGGTTTTGGGTTAGTATTAATTAGGAATAAAGACCTGTTTATTAAATAATAAATATAATTATTATATTGATATATATTTAATTGGTGGGTCTTTAGACTTATTGTAGGAGGTGGATATGCAAAAATATAAACTATCTTACATACTTGTATTGAAATTCGGGAGGAATTCAACGTGAAAAGGATATCCATCAGTCAAAAATTACTTATCGGTTTTTCATCCGTTTTAGTGTTGTTGATAACGGTTACAGCTATTTCATACGTTCAATTTGTAAGTTTAGAGAAAACGTTCACCAATTTAATCAATGATAGAACAAGCAAATTGCTTAAAATTAAAAATATGACGATTGACCTTAAATCACAACAAGTGGCTCTGAGGAATTACATAATGCAACCTGGACAGGAGAATGAGGATGCATTTCAGCAATCGTATGAAGATTACATAAAATTGAGCGAAGATTTAAAAGCGACAGTTACGAGTTCCAATATGAAGCAATATCTGGTAGACTCCGGCGAACTGATGAGTCAATATTATGATATCTCAAAAAACGTAATGTCTTTGACCAAGCAAGGGAAGGTGGAAGAAATCTCCCGGTTAATGGAGAATACCGTTCCGCCGCTTATAACGGAATTTGAAAACATTGTTGAGTCGATGGAAAATCATCAGCAAAAAGCAATGGATGAAGGGATCGCTGCGGCCAATGTCCAGACAGCTACGGTTCTTCGACTAATCAGCATTCTGGGTATCGTCTCTATTCTTATTGGCTTAGCAATCGCAATGGTCATCGGCCGAATGATCTCAAAACCGGTGCAGGCTGTTGCACAAGCCGCCAGCCGCATTGCGGAAGGTGACTTAACAGGGGAACCAATGAAGGTTCGTAACAAAGACGAAATCGGGGAGATGGCTGAAGCATTTAATGTGATGTCTCTCAATTTGCGTAACCTGATTCATCAGGTGAATGATGGTGCAGAACGTGTAGCAGCTTCGTCGGAAGAATTAACAGCTAGTACTGAACAGACGGTTATAGCTAATGAACAAGTAGCTACTACGATGGGCGAGATCGCAACAGGAATGGATGCGCAGGTTCGCATGGTCAGCGAAGGATTCCAGACGATGAATGAACTGGCAACCGGTTTCCGGCAAGTGGCTGAAAATACAACCGTTGTTTCCGAGCAGGCTGCTGAAGCCTCCGCCCAGGCGATATCAGGTAGTGAATCCATTCGCTCAGCGGTTGGGCAGATGAATTCCATTCAGAACACGGTTTCGAGCCTTGCGGGAGTTATCGGAGAGCTCAGTAAGCACTCGACAGATATTGTGAAAATGGTTGACGCGATCTCGGAAATATCTGCCCAAACGAATCTGTTATCTCTTAATGCAGCCATTGAAGCAGCGAGAGCTGGAGAGCATGGAAGAGGGTTTCAGGTTGTGGCTACCGAGGTTCGTAAATTGTCAGAGCAATCTGCACGGTCTGCGGGAGAAATCGTCGGACTTGTTTCCTCCATTGAGACAGGCATGAGAAATGCTGCGCATTCGATGAGGGTGGTATCATCTGAAGTGCAAGAAGGGATTCAATTAGTGCACCAGGCAGGATCTACTTTTGACGAGATTCGAACTTCAGTAAGTGGTGTTGCGGGACAAGCGCAGGAGGTGTCTGCTTCCATTGAACAGATGAATGCTGGTGTAGAGCAGATTAATGTGTCAATGAAATCAATCATGGACGTAACGGAGAACGCGGCTGCGGGCACGGAAGAAGTAAGTGCAACAACCGAAGAGCAATTGTCCGCAATGCAAGAGATTGCATCGGCTGCGAATGATCTTTCATCTATGGCGGAGATGTTGCAGCAGTCTGTAGCTCGGTTTAAAGTTTCTTAATGAAGAAATAGGTGAATATGTGAAATGCCCCGGCACCATGTTAATGGTACGGGGCATTTTTGTTTGAGGTTTTTGTGGCTGATCACTCTCATTAATGGGGTAGCTTGCAGAGCAGTATGGTGATTAAAGTTGTACGCGAAGAGAGGTGGAATGAATTTGTTTATCGGATCGCAACGTTATATGTCTTCAGCCAGCTATTGATTTGAGTCAGATAAGCAAACAACTGTGGCCCTGACATTAATTGTCCAAACCACGGCAGATTGGATGAGGCATCTGGTGAAGAGGCGAGATTCCGAATCTGTACTTTGTCGATTAGAGGCAGGATCGGCGATGTTGGATCATCCAGTATTTCAAGCACTTGCTGCTTCACTGCCGCAAGATACTGAGGATTATGTGTTTTGGGATATGGACTTTTTTTACGATACAGCACATCGTCAGGCAGGACGCCTTCAAGTGCTTTTCGCAAAATACCTTTCTCTCTTCCCCCTGTAATTTTCATTTCCCAGGGAATGTTAAACACATATTGGATCAGCCGATGATCGCAATAAGGGACACGTACTTCCAAACCAGCACCCATACTCATCCGGTCTTTGCGATCCAGCAGTGTAGGCATGAAGCGGGTGATATTTAAGTAAGACATCACGCGCATCTGAGCTGTTTTCCCCGTTTCCCCTTCTAATAGTGGAACCTCTGCTACGGCATCCGAATATCGGTCTGCAAGGTAATCGAGCGGTCTGATCCATTCCCGAATGTCTGGGGATAACAGCCCTGCTCGCATGTCGGGTGCTACAGACCAAGGGAATGTACCAGAGTTCAGCATTTCATCACGGTGAAACCATGGGTACCCGCCAAATACCTCGTCAGCAGCTTCGCCGGAGATGGCGACAGTTGCTCCTTTTTTGATCTCTTTACAGAACAGATACAAAGACGAATCAACGTCTGCCATACCCGGCAAATCTCTTACCAGCATGGCTTGAGTCAGTGCGTGAACGAGTTCACCATTTTCAATTTCGATCCAGCGATGATCGGTTTTGAGCTCATCCACCATCCGCTGAATCCATGGGCCATCTGCCCCGGGCTGAAACGAATGAGCTTGAAAGTGTTTTGCATTATCTACATAATCAACCGAATACGTACTCACTTGACCTTGCCCTGTCCGGTTGTAATAATCAACAGCCAGAGCAGATAAGGCACTGGAGTCAAGGCCGCCGGATAAAAGAGAGCATACAGGAACATCAGAAGCTAACTGGCGTTCCAGCGTATCCTGTAACAGACGGCGTACTTCAGCTGCGGTCTCTTCCAGATTATGTTCGTGTTGGACGGATTCCAGCTTCCAATAGGCATAGGTCTTGATCCCATTACGGCTGTATATCATGGCGTGAGCGGGCTTCAGTTCATGAAGTGAAGAGTACACACCATGTCCTGGTGTCCGTGCAGGTCCGACAATAAATACTTCGGCGAGTCCTTCGGGGCCTACTGCGGCTTCCACATCTGGATGAAGGAGCAACGCTTTGGGTTCCGAACCAAATACAAGTGTATCCTGTGCATTACTGTAAAACAGAGGTTTGACGCCCAGGCGGTCACGAGCCATGAAGACCTGCTCTCTTCCGCCGTCCCATATCGCAAAAGCAAAGATACCGTTAAATTTTTCAACACACACCGGTCCCCATTCAATGTACGAGGCGAGCAGAACTTCTGTGTCACATTGGGTACGGAAATGGTGCCCACGCTGAAGCAGCTCTTTTTTCAATTCGGGTGCATTGTATAGTTCTCCGTTATACACAACGGTATAGGAGGTGTCTCCTTGTAACGCATGCATGGGCTGTGCCCCGTTCTCCGGGTCCATTACGCTGAGGCGGCGATGTCCAAAAGCACAGGGGTTGGAAATCCATGTACCCGAAGCGTCGGGGCCACGGTTCGATAAGCTATTCGTCATCCGCACGAGCAACTCCGATTCCTGTGTCAAATCCCGATTCCACTGTACGAAGCCGGTTATACCGCACATGGTTTGTTCATCCTTTCTTGATCGAGTCATTCATCCGTATGTTGCCAAAAATCGAAAGTAGCTAGCAAATGTTGTCTTTTTCGTCAGAGGTCGTAACAAATATATGCCGAATGCAGGCATAAAATGTCTGTCCTCTTCGGAAACTACATGTAGGGATAACAGCCTTAAGCTGCCTGTGAAGGGGAGTACATGCAATGGACAGGATCAATTA
Source organism: Paenibacillus sp. 4624 (assembly GCF_050435065.1). Lineage (NCBI taxonomy): Bacteria > Bacillati > Bacillota > Bacilli > Caryophanales > Paenibacillaceae > Paenibacillus > Paenibacillus sp. 4624. The sequence goes on along the minus strand of NZ_JBNDJR010000016.1, from coordinate 62,188 downwards.
TTATGTGTCTGTCATGGGCCGCTCTGTCATACCAGATCCAGCTGTAACGTCGTATGAATGGGTGATTCAGGCAACACCGCAGGAAGCCGAACATTTGCTGGGATTGCTTTATCTTATGCAGGAAAAGGAAGAAGAAGCTTTTCCAGGAATGGTATTTCCTTGGCCGGACACGCCGGAACATGATGTGAATCGTGCTTATGAAACTGTTTTGCAACAGGTATACGGGGAAATTTACCGGTTGGGAACGCCAGTGACCAGACATCAGATCGAACAAACGACATGAGCAGGGCGAGCAACATGATTGGAATGAAGCAATTGCAGATGATCAGAACAAAAGGAGAAGATGACGATGTATGCCATTCAGGATGCCAAAATACGCAGATTAACGGAAGTGGATGGGTTATCTTGTGCAGAGGTTGAAGTACAACCCGGCAACGCGGGAGATCCATCATTACTTGTATATGTAGCCTCGAATCAGCCAGGTAATGAACTGCAAGTGGTACGTATTGTGCGCAACCACTCGGATAGAGCCATTGACTGGTATAACAACAACATGCATACCGCTTTTGAAGATGCGACGGAAACGGCATTTGAAAATAGCGAGGGAATTACGGCAGAAGAGGATAAAGCTCAGTTTCAAAGTGATTTGTTTGCTTTTGGCTTGCTTGGCCCCACGCTGCAGCGGTATTTGGTTGGTCAGGGATAATCAGATACCACACTTGCGCGAGTGATTAGGGTTCTGCAAAAATCTCAAGTAACATAAAGTAGCGAAACGTATGTAGAGTTAAAGCATATTGATGATGGACAAACCCGCTGTAACAAATACAGCGGGTTTGTTTGTGATAGGCCATACATATTTTGATATCCAAGTGCTAGTCTTAGTAATATTCACGCAGAACCTGAATTCCTTTCACCACATTGTATACAAAACTCAAGCCGTAGATGACAAAGAACAGAACGACAAACCCGATCGCTGATCCTAAACTGTGGGCTGTCACGAAGAAATACAGCAACGGGATCGCCGCAAGGAAAGGAAAGACATGGGAGAAAAGTGCTCGCTTCGCATGTCCTGCAATGTATTCATCCCTGGCCACAATCCATACGATAATGGGAAACAGAAACGGGGCAAAGAAAATGCTGAAATAGGATAGTGATGATAAAAGTTGTCTCATTAATATTCTCTCCTTCAATAGAATTTCATAACGTATGTATGCAACAGATTACCCAGATGGGAGGAGGCTGAATAAGTATACACCTGGTAACGATACACGTGCAGATATATGTACAGGTAAAGATACGGTACAGACGCGGGCACAAACACAGATACAGATACAGAATGGGTGGCGGGAGAATGTACATAAATAGACATTGTTTCAGATACATATATACATGATTTAGCAACGTCTTGTTGCGTGTTATATTGCTGATGTTCCAGCCGGATTTAGCAGGTGCTATCGATAATAGTCTTTATTTCTTCAATATTACCTCAAAAAGATTACCTTATTCGGCTTTTTGTCTAAGTATACCTACTCATACGATGCTGGTTGTTATTAGGATGTATTATTAATTTTTAATAAAACTATTGCTAAAAATAGAAATCGGAGTATAATAGAGATCGTGCCGAATTTTATTATACATATTTGTCTCAGTAGCTCAGCAGGATAGAGCAACGGCCTTCTAAGCCGTCGGTCGGGGGTTCGAATCCCTCCTGGGACGTCAAACAAGAAGCTTCCTTCGGGAAGCTTTTTTGCGTTCTAGGGATGAGAACCCCCAAAGGTTCGTCGTTGAAACATTAGTTTCGCCGAGGCATTGCTCACCAAGGTATTTGATTCATTAGCTATGACCTCGTGACTTTGGCTACAGGGAGCAAGCCGTTCCTAAGAAGTATTAAGCCATTTTACAATTAAATCAGCCCCTCGCTCGACTCCCCAAAAATCCTAACGATCACGAGAGACGCTATTTGCCCCATTTTTGGGGTTTTGAAATTGTAACGATCACCAGAGAGTTTATTTACTCGATTGCGTGCATCTTTTGTACTTCTTCCTCTTGTACTGTAGCTCTATATATTTGTTTATAACATCATCTCTTTTTTTCTTACTTGTTAAAAGGTATGAAGCATGAGATGTAGAGATTTCTCCCTCATCAAGCGAAGTTCTGGTTCTGCTGACATCACTGTTATTTGATTGTTTTTTCCTATAAGTTAAATAGATTATATATATTTTATCAATAAGTGTATTTGTGCCACAATGAGGATATTAACAGTGAAAGCGACGGTGAAGTGGATGAAATCAATTAATCAGTGGCATGCGGAAGCGTATGACAATCAACTGGCTTTTGTATCGGAGTATGGAAAAAGTCTCATTCCCTGGCTTCGTCCGACAGAAGGAGAATCTATTCTTGACCTTGGCTGTGGAACCGGTGATTTAACGCATGAGATTTCCCAATACGGGGTAGCGGTGACTGGTATAGATGCTTCCTCAGACATGATTGCTCAAGCAAGGAAAAAGTTCCCGGAATTGGAGTTTTGGGAAGCGGATGGTCAGGAGTTCAAGACAGAGCGTCAGTATGATGCAGTCTTTTCTAACGCTGCATTGCATTGGATGCGCAAGCCTCGAAATGTTGTAGACGGTGTGTGGCATGCCCTGAAGCCTGGAGGGCGATTTGTGGCTGAGTTTGGCGGTAAAGGAAATGTGCAGATCATCGTTAACGCACTGGAGGAAGTGCTGGAACGGCATACTGGAATCAAGGCTTCCGAACGTAATCCATGGTATTTTCCGACGATTGCACAATACAGCACTCTTTTGGAAGACAGAGGCTTTGTGGTTCGACAGGCCTATCACTATGACCGCCCTACCAAACTAGCAGATGGAGAGGAGGGAATCATAGGCTGGTTGGCCCATTTTGGGGATGACTATTTCGAGGGATGCAGCTCTGAGCAGGTAAAGGAATGGTGTCAGGAGATTAGCGAGATCGTGATTCCTAAGCTGTGGAAAAACGATGCGATCTATGCGGATTACAAACGTCTTCGTATTGAAGCGTTCAAACCCGAAGTTTAAACATTGAATAACTTAAAGTTAATGTTATATGAATTCAAATCGCTTAACGGGCAACATTTCTCTCCCGTGTTCACGTCATTTAAAATAGTTTCAATCCAATGGATTCTGAACATCGCCAATAAAAATCATAGAAAACCATGCCTTTCTTACGTTCAGAAAAGCATGGTTCTTTCTTATTTTCATGCTGGGAATTTTAAATTTAAATATCCAAACGACAAAAATATACAAATGCGAATATTCACCCTACTAAAGACCCATATAAGTAATTTCTATATCATAATGTAAGTATTTAGAAGGAATTTGTGATATTTTGGTAGAATAATTTACCAGGGGTCAAACATCTTGCAGATTGGCGGTGAACTTGGTCGAAAGTATTGCAGTGCTTCTGGCAGCAAGATCCCATTGGTGAGGCATCTACACGAAGAAGGAGGGCATAGCCTTGAATAAACGATTGATTTCTATGTTAATGAGTGTCCTTATGGTTTTTTCCCTTATCCTGCCTACAGCTGGAGCTGCTTCTGCGGACTCCGCAATTCAACTGGATAACACATTAAACAGCACCAAAGCAAAGCAAATGAGAGAAGTGCTTGCCAGTAGGGAAGCTCGAATCGCTGCCGATCCAGTTTTGGATAAAAGCCTGAATGGTCTTGGCGGAGAGAACACACGAGTCATTGTTGAGCTTTCTAACAAACCTGTTGCTGTAGCTCAAGGCGAATCAACCCTCTCAGGAAGATCATTTACCTCCTCCATGGAAACAAAGGCTGTGACTCAAGTTGAAGACCAACAACAGTCATTTGTACATAGCCTCACTCAGAAAAAAATCAAACACGAAGTGCTGGACAACTATGCATATGCTCTTAATGGTGTAGCCCTTGAAATAAAAGGGAACCAATTGGGACAATTGCTTCAAATACCAGGTGTAGTCAGTGTATATCCTGACTATGAAGTGACGCTTGCGCCTGACACAGGCGAAGTGAATCCACACATGAAAGATACAGCCCCTTTTATCGGAGCTCCTGAAGTATGGGATTTGGGGTATAAAGGAAAAGGTGTGAAAGTTGGCGTTATTGATACCGGGATTGACTACAATCACCCGAATCTGCACGATGCTTATAAAGGCGGATGGGATTTTGTAGACAACGATGATGATCCGTATGAAGCGACCTATCAGGAATGGAAAGCATCAGGCCAGCCTGAGCTTAATGAAAGAGGAAGCTCTTATTATACTTCTCACGGTACACACGTTTCGGGTACGGTCGCTGCTCGTGAAGCGGGAGACTATGGGGTTGTCGGGATTGCTCCTGAAGCGGATATTTATGCTTACCGTGTTTTAGGGCCTTATGGCAATGGACAGACGTCTTGGGTACTCGGTGGAATTGACCGCTCAGTAGCGGACGGAATGGATGTCATCAACCTGTCACTTGGTGCTGAAAATAATGATCCGAGCTATGTCACTTCGGTTGCATTGAACAACGCGATGCTGTCTGGTGTAACTGCGGTTGTATCCAGTGGTAACAGTGGCCCTAATCGTTATACTTTGGGTTCGCCGGGTGCATCCGCTATGGCAATTACCGTAGGTAACTCTACAGGGCCTAGTCAGGTCATCACGGCGAATACACATTTCTGGATTGGTGAAGAAGGTGGGGAAACGGCGCCTGAGCAACAGCCAGCTCCAGAAAATGAGCAAACTCCAGAATTGGGGAATGCACCTGAAACGCAGGAACCAGTCGTTACGCCGGTGACCGCACCAGAAAGTGGAGCGGAAGCGACTACACCGGGAGACGAAGTGGGAGATGCAACATCTGCACAGCCTGAATCTGATCAAGCTGAGGGCCCGGCAGCAAATGCTGGCAATGAAACAGCGGACGAAGTGACCCCTTTAGCTGTTACCGAATCTGTATATCGTCTGGATGTGATGGGCTGGAGTCTTGCTGCTGATCCTCAAGCGGTTTTGACAGATCGATATGACGTTGAATTTGCAGCTTTGGGTAAACCTGCTGATTTCGAAGGTAAAGATTTCACAGGCAAAGTTGCGTTGATTCAACGCGGGGAACTTGCTTTTGTCGAAAAAATTGCAAATGCCAAAGCGGCAGGAGCCGTGGCTGTTATTGTGTATAACAATATTCCCGGCCCGATTGGCGTAAGTCTTGGTGATAACTTCGACCTGATTCCGACACTGAGCATGTCGAAGGAAGATGGTGAAGTCGTTAAAGCTCAATTAGACGCGGGGCAACCTGTTGAAGTAAGCTTCAGTGATTTTGAGCGCAGTCAGACACCTGGGGATGAGATGAGTTCTTCCAGTTCCCGTGGGCCTGCAAAAGTAACATTGGATATCAAACCGGATGTTGTTGCACCGGGCTCCAACATTTTGTCCACCATTCCTGCTTACGGCAAAGATGAGCCAGGAGCCGATTATGCCCAAGCGTATGATCGCAAAAGTGGAACAAGTATGGCTGCACCGCATGTAGCGGGTCTGGCTGCACTGTTGCTTGAAAAGCACCCGGACTGGACGCCTTTTGATGTTAAGGTTGCTTTGATGAATAACGCCAAAATCATGGACACAGCTAAATATGACGTGTTTGATCAAGGTGCAGGCCGCATTCAAGCGGTAAAATCGATTGATCCTGCCGCTTTTGTTAAAGTCATGGATGTGACCCAGTATACCGAGAGTGGATCGGTTGTCGAGAAAGAAAACATCACAGGAAGCATTAACTACGGTAACTTCTTAAGTACGGATGAAAAAACAGTAAGCAAAACGATCAAGGTTCAGGCCTTGAACGGAAGCGGCGGCGAGTACACGGTGAATGTGAATCCGACTCGTACCGTGCCTGGGGTATCTGTTTCCGTGGATAAAACTTCATTCACTTTGAATGGAGAAGAAGAACTCGCCGTAACAGTTACGGTTCCTCGTGGTGTTACTGCATTAACTGAGGCACAGGGCTACATTGAAATTACGAATGGAACCAACACGTTTACAGTACCGTATGTGGCTCACTTTAATGTGACTTCAAGCGGTGTGAAATATATTGAAACGGTAAAAGGAACTGCGAAAAATCCGTTCTATTATCCGTTGAAGGCAGACGGTTCGCTGGATACGTTGAACGTTGCAATGGAATTCCATAATCCAATGACGTTTGCACTGATTGAAATTTATAACGGCCTCGACCCTGAGGGTGGTTACTATCAAGACGGATACATTGGCTCAATCTTTGGCAATTACTATAACTTCAACGCAAATGCCAGATACACGCTGGCTTGGGATGGTCAGTATTCGGATTACACAACGGAAGCAGTCACCGAACTTGCAGATGGCGTGTATACCGTAGATATCACAACCATCGGCACGGATGGCAAGACCTATAAGGAAGATACACCTCCGTTTTTGGTTAAAAAGACAGCTCCCGCAGTAACTGCTCCGCAATCATTGGAGTTCAAAGCGGAGGATGCTGTTGTAATTGACGGTACGGTGGATGACCTGTATTTCCGTGCTGCGCCTGCACTGGCTAAAGGCTGGAGCATTACGCTCGATCCGACGACAGCACTCAAAGCATCCTACGTGGTGAAAAAAGAAGATGGCTCAACGTTGAAAGAAGGCACGTTTAATGTTCAGGCAGACGGCAGCTTCCAATATACGTTGGAGGGTGTTGAAGGCGGCACGTACACCGTGGAAACGACGGTAAAAGACGAGCAAGGTCTTGCTGGTACGGCTATCACTACCATTACAGTGGAATCTGCACAGACTGAACCTGAAACACCGGCTACGAAAGCACCTGGAACACCTACGTTGTCCCACAATAACGGCTTTGTGAACGGTCTGTTAGGGGGCGACTACACGGTGTCCATGAACATGTGGTGGGGTGAGAATGCGACGAGTTACAAGTTGTATGAGGATGGCGTGTTGGTTGATTCGCAAAAATTGACCTACAATGCACCTTGGGCTCAGTTCGCTCAAACGAAAATTAAAGGTAAAACCAATGGCACCTACACGTATGTTGCAGAGCTGGCCAATGATAAGGGGGTAACGCGCAGTCAGATGCTGACTGTACGGGTAACCGATGCTTTGCCTGGCAAAGCAGTACTCTCTCATGATAACTGGGATATGGACGGCAACTACAAAGTGATGATGAACTTGTGGTGGGGAACAAACGCAACCGCGTACCGTCTCTATGAGAATGATGAGTTGATTGATACACAGTCACTCAAAGCGACAACACCACTGCCTCAATTTGCTATAACTGCAGTAAAAGGCAAAGCATCTGGTACGTATGCGTACCGTGCCGAGCTGGTTAACGCTGCGGGGGTGACAACCACCAATACCATTACGGTGAAGGTGAAGTAAAGGCAGTGAGAGCGTATTGTCTGGAAAAGTTAAACCCTCGTCCGTCCTGGCATAGCCAGTGACCAAGACGACATCTAGATATGAAAAACGGCTTCCCCTGTTAAGCGTACAGGTGGAGGCCGTTTCTTGTTGTTTGCTTACAGGGAGGGATCGAGATCCGTTCTCCTGGTGGTATGAGGTATCTCAGGAAATACGTCTGGGTGGTAAGTGGAATAATGTTTATTTATCCATATATAATTGGTGAATTGTAGCATTTGTCCATTCATTTCAAATTCTTCTTCACTAGTCACCGTATGCTTGAACCCATTCTGCATTAAAACTTTTTGAGATGCTATATTGTGGGTGGTCGTTTTGGCATGGACTTCCTTTATATCTAAATCAATGACTGTATGGAGTAATAATTGTAAAGCTTTTTTCGCGATGCCTTTCCCGGTGTGGATTTTTCCTACTCTATAGCCGAGAAATCCTATTTTATTTGAAAAGTTGATATCCACTAAATTTATTCTTCCAAGAATAGAATGATGTTCATCTTTTATTAAATAAAAATAGGAGAGCCCTTCAGCTTGTTCATCAAGCAACAGTTCATTTCTTGCTCTAAAACTCTCAGGTCTGTAATAATCATCTCCTCGAGATGGTATCATTTCCTCAAAAAAAGTTCTGTTTTCAATTTCAAACTTATGTAGGTTTTCAAAGTCTGCATCTTTTAACTTCTCAATTACTAATTTCATGATTCCTTCTCCAATCAACTTAAAGTTAATCACTACAAGGTTGCTTATGTAAATTAAATATAGGCTATGATGTGAATAAATGTTGACCCTTAACTTCTATTTTATGGAAATTATGTATTTTATAATTAGTATAACACTCTTGTATGGTAAAAGAACATCAGGGTATGTTTTCTTGTAAAGAACTCAATCAGAGCGTGTTTTTTGAGTAAGTATTGCCTCGCAAGTCCCGGCTTAGCCAGTGACCAAGACGGTATCTAGATATGAAAAAGGCCTCCTCCTGTTAAGTGTACAGGAGGAGGCCTTTTCTTGTTGTTTGCTTCCAGGGAAGGATAGATATCCGATATCCTGGTGGACTTTTTTCATAAAACTAAGAAACGGTTCGATCTTTGCTCGCCTGAAGTCCTGTCATAAGCAGCCCGATCGCGAGAAGTACCTGAATGAGCAGTGAAAGTGTCCATCCTTTCGTCCAGTCGTGCATTAAACCGAACAGTAAAGGGCCGCCTGCTGCAAGCATGTACCCAAAGGATTGAGCCATTCCGGAAAGACTTGCAGCCTCTCGCGCATGACTTGTGCGAAGAACAAAAAACATCGTGACCAGACCAAAGGAGGCCCCGGCACCAATTCCGGCTAGCGCAACTCCGATGGTGACGAGAACAGGCGCATCGCTGAATAGTAACGCATATCCGATGATGAGACACAAACACGTTATGGTGGTGAGCAACCGTTGATCTCGTGTTTTTCCAGCCAGAATCGGCACGATAAAGGTAGCAGGTACACTAACCATTTGCATCAGAGACAACATCCAGCCAGCTGAAGCCGCACTGAAACCTTGATCCGCCAGAATCTCGGGAAGCCAAGTTATCGTTGTATAGAAGATTAACGACTGAATGCCCATGAACAACGTCACGAACCAGGCGAGAGAAGAAGTCCGTAAACGTGTGGTTGCGTTCTCGCTCTGGGAAGTGACATAGAGCATCTGTTTGCGCCCTCTCCGTGCCTGCGGAAGCCATAGAAAGACAGCCAGTAGGGATAGACACGCCCACACGCCTAAGGAAGCCCGCCAACCAAGCGAAGAGGCTTCTGCCACGGGTACACTAATACCCGAAGAGATTGAGGCAAACATATTCATCGAAACAGAATACAGTCCGGTGATGATGCCGACTCGTAACGGGAAATCACGTTTGATCAGACTTGGCAGGAGTACATTGCTAAGGGCGATACCGCATCCAAGAAGTGCCGTTCCCGCATAAAGAGCAAGCACGGAAGGGAGTAAGCGCAAGGTGATTCCGCTGGTAACAATAATGACAGCAAGCAGGAGGGCGGTCTCCAGCCCAAAACGTTTGGCAAGGCGCGGGGCAAAAGGAGAGACAGCTGCAAAAGCGATCAAAGGCAGCGACGTTAGTAATCCAGCCATCGTATGTCCGATGCCGGTGTCTGAACGGATTAATTCCACGACGGGACCGGTGGCTGTGATGGGTGACCGCATCGTAGCAGCGATAACAATTATTCCGGCGAGTAACAACCCGAATGTTTGAGATGTTTGTTGAGACGGTTGTTCTCCCCCGGAAGGAGCAGAATGCTGTAGTTGTGTAGTAGGTGAGGGCATCATTAATCTCCTGTTTCCAAATAAATATGTAAAGCGAATTACTGAACCAAACAAAGTACAGCTTCTATAGGAAGTTGATATGTATGGATTGGTACAATATTCATTAAACAAGCATAACATTGTGTGTCATATGGGGCAATGGAAAGCAAAACTTAACAAATGTTTGCTCTTATTGATAGTTTACATTGACATTACTAGTTGGACTAAGTGTGGTGACAGATGACTTTTAGGATTATGTGAAGTACTTTGCGCGAACCGCCCCCTGTCATAACTAGGGCAATTGTGATGGAGCTGGAGTGAAATCGTAAGGATTGAGCAAGAAAATGAGATGTAATACTAACGAAGGCGTCGAGAGGTGGATAATAGAGAGTTAGGCTGGGGAAATGTAGGAAATGATATGCTGTGACCGGAGAGAGAGGAACTGAGTGTGTAAAAGGTATCTCGTGTAAGGTAATTTTAGAAGGGAAAATAAAACTTAGTCATACCGTTATTTATCTTGTGCTCACATGGATCACAGAGAATTTGGAAATGACTCAATATGGACACTGTTTTCTAACGATCACCAGAAACCTTATTTGGAGGAAAAAGAACCTTTTCAAATTCTAACGATCCTCAGGAACGCTATTTAGACAATTTAGCGCGAAAAAGCACAAAGTAAGCACGAAATCGATGAAATAAGCTCTCTGGTGATCGTAAGAAAATTAGAACGGCGAAAATGGGGCAAATAAGCTTCCTGGTGATCGTTAGAATTTTTGGCATGGTGGGGAGGTGGGGTGACCTAACTGCAAAATGGCTTGTTAGCTTTCAGAAACGGCTTGCTCCTTTCGTCAAAGCCTTAAGGGTAGAGCAGACGAAGCGAATACTTACCAACCAAGGCCAAGCGAAGCTGATGCTCCGGCGAACCTATGGGGTCTCCCATCCCCAGAACGCAAAAAAGCTCCCCGAAGGAAGCTTCCTTTTTTGACGTCCCAGGAGGGATTCGAACCCCCGACCGACGGCTTAGAAGGCCGTTGCTCTATCCTGCTGAGCTACTGAGACATAGAAATTTTTCAAGCAAAAATGATTTTATCACAAATAAAAAGATATATCAAATGTTTTATTTTAGGCTTGTTTTCATATATGATATTTGGCGGCCGCAACGTTTTTTTCTTTCTAATTAAGGTTATGTTAGAATATCAGAAGAAATCAGAAAATAGATCCATATTTCCTTGATATATATCTATTCACGGCCGATTCGGGCTGGAGATTCAGGAACAGAGGAGGTGCTCCTATCAAGGAATCCACAACCCCGGAAACCGAGCACAACAATAAAATTGTGCTGTTTCCAAAAACGCTGGACTATTACCAAATACAGCTGACAGTTATGCTTGAAAATGAACGTTACGGTGAAGCAATGGACTTGCTTCGCTTTTTGTTGCAATGCCAAGGGCAGGAAGAACGCCACTATGACGAGTGGAGGGCGTTGCTGGAGTGGCTGCAGGCTGCTTTCCCTCAATATGAAGAATTAGAAATGCAGACCATTCGAGAAGAAGAGGAAGAAGACATCAGCGAGGAAGAAATGGCAAGGCAACACGCCATATCGAAACTTGCTCAGGACGATGGTTACGCAGATAAGCTGCTCCGGACGGTTATGGAAGGCCCGCTATCTGAACAGACGATGCTGGCTCTCGAGCAACTGGCATTTTTGGACGTTCCGAAGGTGGATGAAGAACTGATTGGGTGGCTGCAAACGAAGGTGCTTCATCCTCTATTACAGTTCAGAGTCATGCAAACCCTGCGTCGTCGAGGAGTACAAGACATCATTCATTTCACTAGAGGTGACGAAGAAGTAGAGGTTGATATCGCTAGCGTTCCACTTAAACCGGAAGAATTCCCACTTCAGATTGTGCAGATTCTGGAACGGGTGGCAGACCAGACGGAGGTTCATGAACCTACGCTCTTTTATTTTGCCCAGGAACTGTGGATACAATATGTTATGGCGGTCTATGGAACACGGGATTACCAATCCATGCTTGAGCAAAATGATGCGATGACGGACATTTGGGCGGCTGCGCTACATATGACGGTTGCAGACAGTCTGGGAGGCTCGCACGATGAGGAAAACACGCGCTCGATGTACGCTGTGACAGGTGCAATGAGGTTTCGACTGGAGCAGGCGTATCGCTCTATGAAACAGTTTGTTTCCGCCGGTTTGGACGGTCATTAAGAGACGGAAACGTTTACCTTAAACCGTATCAAGGGATTCCCCTTGAAAAAGAATGTAAACTTGTTTATACTAAAATGGTTATTTTGTGCGTGATCGCCTACGTGAACATGTGAATTTTGGAGGGGAAAGTATACAATGAAAGCAACTTGGGAAAAGATAGAGAAGAACCTTGGGGTTCTTGAGGTTGAAGTCGGTGCAGAGCGCGTAACAGAAGCACTCGACAAAGCTTTTAATAAAGTAGTAAAACAAGCGAACGTGCCTGGATTCCGTAAAGGTAAAGTGCCGCGTCCAATCTTCGAAGCTCGTTTCGGAGTGGAAAGCCTTTATCAAGAAGCAATCGACATCTTGCTTCCAGAAGCTTACACAGAAGCGATTGATCAAACGGATATCTTCCCAGTGGATCGTCCTGATGTAGACATCGAGCAATTCGGTAAAGGACAATCCTTCAAATTTAAAGCGAAAGTAACTGTGAAACCAGAAGTTACCCTGGGTAACTATAAAGGAATCGAAGTTGCTGTAGCTAAAGGTGAAGTAACGGATGCAGAAGTTGCAGAAGAGCTGGAGCGTTTGCAACAGCGTCATGCTGAACTGGTTGTAGTTGACGAAGGTGCTGCAGCGAACGGCGATGTTGCTGTAATCGACTTCGACGGTTCTGTTGATGGTGTACCTTTCGAAGGTGGACAAGCTGAGCGTTATTCCTTGGAACTGGGTTCCAACACATTCATTCCAGGTTTTGAAGAGCAAGTAGTGGGTCTGTCCACTGGCGACTTCAAAGACGTGGAAGTGACTTTCCCAGAGAGCTACCATGCAACAGAGCTGGCTGGCAAACAAGCAGTATTCAAAGTGAAAGTTCATGAAATCAAACGCAAACAACTTCCAGAATTGGATGACGAGTTTGCTAAAGATGTTAGCGAATTTGATACTCTGGAAGAGTACAAAGCTGACCTCAAAACACAACTGGAATCCCGTAAAGCAGATGAGTTCAAAGCTGCACAGGAAAATGCAGTTGTAGAAAAAGTAGCTGAAAACGCTGAAGTGGACATCCCTGCAGCAATGGTTGACAGTGAAGTACAGAACATGATGCGCGATTTTGACAACCGTCTTCGCAGCCAAGGCATGAACCTTGAAATGTTCATGAGCTTCTCCGGTCAGACTCAAGCTGACTTGAGAGCACAAATGCAAGACGATGCTTCGAAACGTGTTCGCAACAACCTGGTGCTTGAAGCAGTAGGTAAAGCGGAAAACATCGAAGTTTCTGATGAAGAAGTGAACCAAGAACTCGAGAAAATGGCTGAATCTTACAAGCGTCCTGCTGAAGAGATCCGTGGCATCCTCGAAGGTAACGGTTCCCTGGAAAGCCTTCGTGATGAAGTTAAATTGCGCAAAACAATCGATGTTCTCGTTGAGAACAGCAAAGTTGTTGAGCCAGTTGAAGCTCCAGCCGAAGAAGTTGCTGCAGAAGCTGACGAAAAATAAGACAGGCTGTGTGATTTCGACAGCTATATAAACGATAAGGCACGTGAGTCATTGCGTGCCTTATTTTTAAATTGCGACATCCATTTTATAGAAAAATGAGTGTTGATATGGATTCTCATTCATTTTATTGCAAGGTGCCCATTTTCCGTTGATTTCAAACCTTTGTTCTTGGACGGAAATAAAAAAATACCAAGACGGCATAGGATGGATGTAATTTGCACATACATAGAAAACATGGTTAAATATGATCAGGCTACATCGTAAACATCCCTAAAATAACGTGTTTTCTGAAAAATGACATTGTCAAAGGAACATGTTAAAATGATTTTGGGTTTGCTTTACAGTCAGCCTATGTCTAATTACATGTAGAAAAGAGGTTGGTCTCATGAGTCTGGTGCCAATGGTTGTTGAACAAACCAATCGAGGCGAGCGTTCTTACGATATATATTCACGTTTGCTGAAGGATCGCATTATTTTTCTGACCAGTGCGATTGATGACGATGTAGCCAATCTTGTCATAGCTCAGCTTTTGTTTTTGGCAGCCGACGATCCTGAGAAGGATATCAGCTTGTATATTAATTCACCTGGTGGTTCTGTAACGGCAGGGATGGGTATATACGATACGATGCAATTTATCAAGCCGGATGTATCTACCATTTGCGTAGGCATGGCAGCAAGCATGGGCTCTCTATTGCTGACCGCAGGCGCTCCAGGCAAAAGATATGCGCTTACGAACAGTGAAGTGATGATTCATCAGCCGCTTGGCGGCGTTCAAGGACAGGCTGCGGATATCAAAATCCACGCAGAATGGATCATTAAAACTCGTCAGAAACTGAATCAAATATATGTTGATCGTACAGGTCAGCCCCTTGATAAAATTGAGCGGGACACAGACCGTGACTTTTTCATGAGTGCGGAAGAAGCAAAAACGTACGGCATTATTGACCAGGTGCTCAGCAGACCGATCAATTCCTAAAGGGGTGGTTTCATGTTTAAATTTAACGATGAGAAAGGGCAGCTGAAATGCTCTTTTTGCGGTAAATCTCAGGAGCAGGTTCGCAAGCTGGTCGCTGGACCAGGCGTATACATCTGTGATGAATGTATTGAACTTTGCACCGAAATCGTAGAGGAAGAACTCGGTCATGATGAAGAAGTAGACCTGAAAGATATTCCGAAACCAAAAGAAATTCGTGATATTCTTGATCAATATGTTATTGGTCAGGAACAAGCGAAAAAATCTTTGTCTGTAGCAGTGTACAACCACTACAAACGGATTAATACACAAAGCAAGATTGAAGATGTAGAGCTGTCGAAGAGTAACATTTTGCTGTTAGGACCTACGGGTTCCGGTAAAACGTTGCTTGCACAAACGATGGCGAAAATTCTGAACGTTCCTTTTGCTATTGCGGATGCAACTTCATTGACAGAAGCGGGATACGTGGGTGAGGATGTCGAGAACATTCTGCTTAAGCTGATCCAGGCGGCTGACTATGATGTAGAAAAAGCAGAACGCGGCATTATCTATATTGATGAGATTGATAAAGTAGCACGTAAATCGGAGAACCCGTCCATTACGCGTGACGTATCCGGTGAAGGTGTTCAGCAAGCTTTGCTGAAAATTCTTGAAGGTACAGTTGCTTCAGTGCCGCCACAAGGTGGTCGCAAGCATCCACATCAAGAGTTCATTCAGATTGATACAACTAATATTTTGTTCATCTGCGGTGGTGCCTTTGATGGTCTGGAGCAAATGATCAAACGCCGGATCGGTAAAAAAGTCATTGGCTTTAACGCCGCTACGGAGCAAAAAGATCTGAAACCGGGTGAATACCTTGGTATGGTATTGCCGGAAGACTTGCTGAAATTCGGTTTGATTCCGGAATTCGTAGGCCGTCTGCCAGTAATCTCTACGTTGGAGCCATTGGATGAAGATACGTTGGTACGGATTCTGTCCGAACCGAAAAATGCGCTGACGAAGCAGTACCAAAAACTGCTTGAGCTAGATAATGTCAATCTGGTGTTTGAACCGGGTGCATTGCTGGCGATTGCCAAAGAAGCGATCAAGCGTAATACGGGTGCACGTGGTTTGCGTGCGATCATTGAAGGGATCATGCTCGAAATTATGTATGAAGTGCCTTCACGTGAAGACGTGACCAGCTGTGTCATTACGGAAGAAGTTGTTGAGAAAAAAGTTGTGCCTGAACTTGGCCAATCAAAGGACGATAAGCAGGAAGAGAGTGCCTAATGGGTACTGCTTCAGCTGAGCTTTGAAATATAGACTTGTCAGTTCTCCACTTGGGCAGAAGGCTTATATATGGTCTTTTGTCAGAGTGGAGCTTTGACGTTGTGGGGAGAGAAATCACTCATGTATTTAAGACAAGACACCCGTCCCGTAAAAGTAGGGAACTTGACCATTGGTGGCAGTAACGAAGTTATTATTCAAAGTATGTGTACGACCAAAACAGCTGACGTTGAAGCGACAGTTGCAGAGATTTTGCGATTGGAAGAGGCTGGATGCCAGGTGGTACGTGTAACAGTGAATAATGAGGAAGCTGCGGCTGCGATTAAGGAAATCAAGAAGCGAATTCACATCCCGCTCGTGGCAGACATACATTTTAACTACAAGCTCGCCTTGCTTGCTATCGAGAATGGTATTGATAAAGTTCGGATCAATCCAGGCAACATCGGTAAACGTGCTAAAGTGGAAGAGGTTGTCAAAGCGTGCAAGGAAAAGGGTATTCCGATTCGGATCGGGGTAAACGCGGGTTCACTAGAGAATCATCTGCTTGAAAAGTATGGCTATCCTACAGCAGATGCTATGGTCGAAAGTGCGTTATTCCACATTGGCATTTTGGAAGAGCTGGATTTCCACGATATCATCGTTTCACTCAAAGCGTCCGATGTACCGATGGCCATTGAAGCTTATACGAAGGCAGCTCAGATTATTCCGTATCCGTTGCACCTCGGCATTACAGAAGCGGGCACATTGTTCTCGGGCACAATCAAAAGTTCCGCGGGTATGGGCGCACTGCTCTCTATGGGAATTGGTTCAACGATGCGTATCTCGCTTAGTGCCGATCCGGTTGAAGAGATTAAAGTTGCGCGCGATCTGCTCAAAACGTTTGGACTGATTTCCAATGCAGCTACATTGATCTCTTGCCCAACTTGCGGGCGTCTGGATATTGACCTCTTCTCGATCGCCAACGAAGTGGAAGAGTATATCTCCAAGCTTAAGGTACCGATCAAAGTATCTGTACTGGGCTGCGCGGTAAATGGTCCAGGAGAAGCCAAAGAAGCGGATATTGGCATTGCGGGTGCCCGTGGAGAAGGTCTTTTATTCCGTCATGGCAAAATGATCCGTAAAGTGCCGGAAGAGATCATGGTAGAGGAATTGAAAAAAGAAATCGACAAAATTGTTGAAGCGTATGAAGAAACAGGGGTTATCCCTGGACGTTCGCACTAATTTTTTTATGTACAAGTGTTCTCCATAAGAAATGGTTCCTATCTTATCCAAATGATAGTGATACGTTTAAATAGGTGAAATGTGGAAGCCTGTCATACGTGGCGGGCTTTTTGCATGCTCAGGAACAAATTCTCAAGCACAAATTCGGCTTGTTCCGTTTACGTCTCGCTGAAAAGGCTATACTACCAAGTATTAGCATGATTACAGATGAGAAGAAGGATAGAACAGGAGGATGTTGAGATATGGGTGAGTTTGGCATGATATTCATGTTGATACAGTTATTTTTTGGCGTGGTGATCGGGTTATACTTCTGGAATTTGCTTCGAGGCCAGAAAACGAATCGAACTGCTGTTGAGCGTGAATCACGAAAAGAACTGGAGAAGCTGCGAAAGCTGCGTTCGATATCACTGACGAAGCCACTGGCGGAGAAGACGCGTCCAGCCACCATTAACGATATTGTTGGGCAAAAAGACGGACTACGCGCGCTCAAGGCTGCTTTATGTAGTGCCAATCCGCAGCATGTGATTATATATGGCCCGCCGGGAGTAGGGAAAACGGCAGCCGCAAGGGTAGTGTTGGAAGAAGCGAAGAAAAACCCGACTTCTCCCTTCAAAGCCGATGCTAAATTTACGGAGCTGGATGCCACAACGGCTCGTTTTGATGAGCGAGGTATTGCGGATCCCTTGATTGGTTCCGTTCATGATCCGATCTATCAGGGAGCAGGAGCTATGGGCGTGGCAGGAATCCCTCAACCAAAGCCAGGTGCGGTGACGAAAGCGCATGGTGGTATGCTTTTTATTGATGAAATTGGAGAATTACATTCCATTCAGATGAATAAACTGCTCAAAGTGCTGGAAGACCGCAAGGTCTTTTTGGAAAGTGCGTACTATAACTCGGAAGACACGCATACTCCTGCTTATATCCACGATATTTTCCAGAATGGGTTGCCTGCTGATTTTCGTCTGGTTGGGGCGACGACACGTTCCCCGCATGAGCTTCCTCCTGCCTTACGTTCACGGTGTATGGAGGTCTATTTCCGTCCATTGTTACCGGAGGAGATTGGAAAAATTGCGGAAGATGCTGTTCAGAAAATCGGGTTCAGTCCTTGTCCGGAAGCCGTGGATGTAGTCAAACGATATGCGACCAATGGGCGCGAAGCGGTGAACATCATTCAGCTAGCTGCTGGACTTGCACTCACGGAAAAGCGTGAGACACTTCAGGCTTCTGATGTCGAGTGGGTTGCTGGAAGCAGTCAGATCCAGCCAAGGCCGGATCGTAAGGTTCCTTCCAAGCCGCAGGTCGGTTTTGTCAATGGCCTTGCCGTTTACGGACCGAACATGGGTACTATTTTGGAGATTGAGGTGTCAGCGGTTCCTGCACCAAAAGACCAGGGCCGCATCAACATCACAGGCGTGGTGGATGAGGAAGAGATTGGAGGCGGTTCCCGTACACTTCGGCGGAAAAGTATGGCTAAAGGCTCGGTTGAAAATGTGTTAACCGTCTTAAAAGCGATGGGCATCCGCACGAGTGATTATGATTTACATGTGAATTTTCCGGGAGGTACGCCGATTGATGGTCCATCGGCCGGAATTGCCATGGCTACAGCAATCGCTTCAGCCATTCAAGGACGCCCTGTAGACCATGAGCTTGCAATGACAGGCGAGATCAGTATTCATGGCCGGGTTAAACCGATTGGCGGTGTACTGGCGAAGGTGGAGGCGGCTTTTCAGGCGGGGGCGAAGACGGTCATTATACCGGCGGAGAATTGGCAGTCCATTTTTGATAATCTGGATGGGTTGCGGGTGATCCCTGTAGATACGGTCCAGGATGTATTCCGTGAAGTCTTTGGCTGGGAACCGGGAGCGCAGCAAGTGGAACAGCAGGTAGTTGCAGAAGAGACTGCGTTACCTAAACCGGAGATCTTTCCTCCGGCATCCGCCTCTTTTTTACGGGCAGAGTCACCTCGTCCAGGTTCAGTTACAGATTCGGGGAGCTGCTAAGCACTTCCCTTCATTGGTTTTTTATGTGAACATTTGATAGAATAATGAATGACTACAACCTGAGAGCCATTGGAGGTGCGAAAGCGATGGGACCGAGCAAAGCGAAAGGTCGTCGTTTTCCTTTACTGCCTTTGAGAGGACTTCTCGTCTACCCGAGTATGGTACTGCATCTCGATGTGGGCCGGGAGAAATCGGTCAAGGCTTTAGAAAAAGCGATGGTAGAAGAACATTTGATTCTCCTATGTTCTCAAGCCGAGGTAAATATTGAGGAACCTACACGAGAGGATATTTTCCGCATTGGAACGGTAGCTAAGGTAAGACAGATGTTGAAGCTGCCCAACGGAACGATCCGAGTACTTGTGGAAGGCTTGGAACGGGCTGAAATTATTGAATATACGGACAACGAAGAATACTATGAGGTGCTGGCGCTGGAACTGCCTGAGGAAGAGAACGCTCATCCTGAGACAGATGCCCTCATGCGTACCGTTCTGAACCAGTTCGAGAATTATATCAATCTGTCCAAAAAAGTAACCCCCGAGACACTGGCCGCTGTGTCTGACATTGAAGAACCTGGGCGTCTTGCGGACGTCATTACAAGCCACTTGTCTTTGAAAATCAAGGACAAACAGGAAATTCTGGAGACCATCGACGTTCGGGAACGTCTGGAGAAATTGCTGGACATCCTGAACAATGAGCGTGAAGTGCTGGAGCTTGAACGCAAGATCAGCCAGCGTGTGAAGAAACAGATGGAGAAAACCCAGAAAGAGTATTATTTGCGTGAGCAGATGAAGGCGATTCAGAAGGAACTCGGTGAAAAAGAGGGTCGTGCGGGCGAAGTGGAAGAACTTCGTAATCAGATGGAAAGTCTGGGCCTGCCGGACAAGGTAAAAGAGAAGGTCGAGAAGGAAATTGATCGACTGGAGAAAATGCCCGCAAGCTCTGCAGAGGGTGGTGTCATCCGCAACTATGTGGATTGGCTGCTTGCTCTACCTTGGAGCCAGATGACGGATGATGATCTGGATATCCAAAAGGCCGAAGATGTACTTAACGCGGATCATTACG
The DNA here is from genome assembly GCF_050435065.1 of Paenibacillus sp. 4624. Lineage (NCBI taxonomy): Bacteria > Bacillati > Bacillota > Bacilli > Caryophanales > Paenibacillaceae > Paenibacillus > Paenibacillus sp. 4624. The sequence continues at coordinate 42,255 of NZ_JBNDJR010000016.1, read as the reverse complement.
GTCTGGAGAAGCCCAAGGAACGTGTACTGGAGTATCTGGCTGTACAGAAGCTTGTCAAAAAGCTCAAAGGTCCAATCCTCTGTCTGGTTGGCCCGCCAGGAGTAGGTAAAACCTCTCTTGCCCGTTCGATCGCAAGATCACTGGGTCGGGAGTTTGTACGTATCTCTCTCGGTGGCGTGAGGGATGAAGCAGAGATTCGTGGACACCGCCGTACCTACGTAGGTGCGATGCCTGGACGTATCATTCAGGGGATGAAAACAGCAGGATCACTTAACCCTGTATTTTTGCTGGATGAGATCGACAAAATGGCTTCCGACTTCCGCGGAGACCCTTCGGCTGCATTGCTGGAGGTGCTAGATCCGGAGCAGAACAATACGTTTAGTGATCACTTTGTGGAGTTGCCTTTTGACTTATCCAACGTTATGTTCATAACTACAGCGAACACGGTGCACAACATTCCGCGTCCGTTATTAGATCGCATGGAAATGCTGAATATTCCGGGTTACACCGAGCTGGAGAAGTTGCAAATATCCAAAAACTATTTGTTACCCAAACAGAAGAAAGATCACGGTCTCGAAGAAGACCAGCTGGAAGTTCCGGAGGACAGCTTGTTAAAAGTCATTCGTGAGTATACGCGTGAATCAGGTGTAAGGAATTTGGAACAGCAAATGGCATCGCTTTGCCGGAAGGCGGCTAAAAATATCGTTTCCGGCGTAGAGGGTCAGATTGTGATCTTGGCAGATGATGTCAAAGACTATCTCGGCCCGGGCAAATTCCGCTATGGAATGGCTGAGCTGGAAGACCAGATTGGTACGGTGACCGGGCTGGCATGGACTGAAGTGGGTGGTGACACGCTTGTGATCGAAGTAACTGTGGTGCCGGGAACAGGCAAACTGACGCTTACAGGTAAGCTGGGAGATGTCATGAAAGAATCGGCTCAGGCGGCCTTCAGTTATACACGTTCGAAAGCAGCACAGCTGGGCATTGCGTCTGATTTTCATGAGAAGAACGACATTCACATCCACGTACCGGAAGGTGCCATCCCTAAAGACGGCCCATCAGCCGGTATTACGATGGCAACGGCCTTGATTTCAGCGCTGACGAATAAACATGTGTCGAAAGACATTGCTATGACAGGTGAAATTACACTACGCGGACGGGTGTTGCCGATCGGCGGCTTGAAAGAAAAGTCACTTGCAGCCCACCGTGCGGGTTACAAAAAAATATTGTTACCTAAGGACAACGAAAGGGATCTGCGCGACATTCCGGATAGCATCAAGGAAGATGTGGAATTTGTGCCCGTAGCTCATATGGATCAGGTGTTGCAGCATGCTCTTGTGGAACAGGCAGGCATTCATCTGTAATCTACACGTATCCGCAAAGATTAAATGGAGAGTAGACCGTTCGGCGGGGGCTTCGGCGTCCGCTGGAACGGTTTTTTTCGTGATAATTTGATGTTTTTCGGGTACAAAAGTTGTTTTTTGGGTACACGAGAGGTTTTTTTTGATATGATAGAAGGAATGATGGCATAATACGGGATGAAAATGTGGAAATGTTATGCTTGTAAGACAGGAGTTCAAGAGAGGAAAGATGCAATTTGAAAGTCAATCAATCTGAATTTATAATTAGTGCCGTTCGGCCTGAACAATATCCAGATGATGGCCTGCCGGAGATTGCCCTGGCGGGGCGCTCCAACGTGGGTAAGTCATCACTGATCAACCGTTTGATCAGCCGTAAAAATCTGGCGCGTACAAGTGCTACGCCGGGTAAGACCCAGCAACTTAATTATTATAAGATCAATCAGGATCTGTATTTTGTCGATTTTCCGGGTTATGGGTACGCTAAGGTATCCAAAGAGCAACGTTTTGCCTGGGGTAAAATGATGGAAAAGTACTTGCTACAGCGCGATGAATTGAAGCTTGTCATGCAGATGGTGGACATGAGACATGAGCCGTCCAAGGAAGACAAGATGATGAATGAATGGCTACGCCATCATGGTCTGCCGCTGGTCGTTGTGGCTACGAAGATGGACAAGATCCCCAAGACACGTAGAGCCAAACACATTAAAGTTATCAAAGAAGCACTCGGTCTTCGCTCAGGCGACTTGTTTGTCCCTTTTTCATCCGAAGAAGGTCTGGGCAAGGAAGAGCTGTGGGATATTATTACTCGCCACGCCCGTATAGACAAATATGCACCAGTTGAAGATGAAGCGGATCACGAGACTGTAGAAACGGTTCAAACAGCTGAAGACGACAATTGATAATATTTAATATTTGAAAAACACATCATGTTTCCCGCACCTAGATAGTCATGGAATGATTCCATGACTATTTGTTATAAGCAGTCTTGAACAGGTTTGCAAAAATCTCCGTTTTCTCAAATATTCACTATTCGTTCCATATAACGAATAACGACGTACATTGGTGAGACACTACAATATATCACAATGCATATGATAATCATCATGTTGATTTCATAAACATTTCATAAAAATGGGCGAGGGATGGATGTGATATGTGATATAATTAACTATGTCAATCTGAATTGGATAGAGATATACAGTAAGCACTTTGATTGGAAATTTATTAGGCAGGTGAACTTGCAATGCACATCGTTGTTGTTGGTTTGAATTATCGCACGGCGCCTGTAGAGGTCAGAGAACGATTCACATTTGCAGAAAAGGACTTGTCTGAAGCGCTGCAGCAGCTCAAGCTGACCAAGAGTGTATTGGAAGGTGTAATCGTAGCCACTTGTAATCGTACGGAATTGTACGTTGTGGTCGACCGTCTTCACATGTGCGGTTATTTTATTCGAACTTTTATGGAGCAGTGGTTTAACGTTCCGCGGGAAGAATTTACGCAACACTTATATATATACGAGGATGATCAAGCCATGCGCCATCTGTTCCGGGTCATTTGCGGACTGGATTCGATGGTCATTGGAGAGACTCAGATTCTCGGCCAAGTGAAACAGGCTTTTTTCAAAGCACAGGAAGAGAAAGCAACCGGAACTTGGTTTAACAAATTGTTTAAACAGGCAGTTACCTTGGGCAAGAGGGCACATTCGGAAACTTCCATTGGGGAGAGTGCCGTTTCGGTCAGCTATGCTGCGGTAGAACTGGGCAAGCGGATTTTTGGTATGTTCACAGACAAGAAGGTGCTAATTTTGGGTGCCGGCAAAATGAGTGAGCTTACGGTTAAACATCTGTATGCCAACGGTGCATCTGAAGTTATTGTGGCCAACCGGACGCTCGCCAGAGCCGAGGAGCTTGCCAGCAAATTCCGGGGAACGCCGTGTACGATGGATCAGGCCATTACGAGACTGGGTGAAGTAGACATCGTCATCAGCTCTACAGGAGCAGAACGTTATATTCTCGATGCAGGTATTGTTCGGGAAAGCATGAAGCGCCGGCAAGCACGCCCGCTGTTCCTGATTGATATTGCCGTACCACGCGATATTGATCCGGCAATTGGCGAGATCTCCAACGTATTCCTCTACGATATCGATGATCTGGAGGGTATTGTGGAGAGCAATCTGGAGATGCGTAAGGTGGAAGCTGCGAAGATTGAGAGAATGATTGAGCTGGAGATGGAAGATTATTACCAGTGGCTCAGAACACTCGGCGTACGTCCAGTTATTCGGGCATTGCAGGAGAAAGGCGTATCCATTCATGAAGAGACGATGGATAGCCTGTTCAACAAGCTTCCAGAGCTGGATGAGCATCAGCGTAAAGTCATTCGTCGGTTGACCAAAAGCATTGTCAACCAAATGACAACCGATCCGATCAATCGGATCAAGGAAATGGCAGGTACGAAGCAAGGTGATGAAGCACTGCGCATGTTTACGCAGATTTTCGCGCTGGAGGATGCAGTGGAAATGGCTGCAGAAAAAGTGAATCAGAGTGATGCAACAGCTCTGGGCAAACCAGCGATTCACCTTAACGAAAACCGGCAAGACCCCGTGCCGGCTTATGTCCCGGCAGGCGTATAAGGCAGGTGGGCAACTTGACCCTTGCTGAACAAGTCTATGAAGCTTTAATTTATATGTATGCCCTGAGCCTACTGTTCTATTTCTCGGACTGCATTCGACGCAATGCGGGGGCGAAGCGGACAGGCACAGGGTTTCTTGTTGTTGTTTGGGGATTGCAAGTGACCCATGTTATCATGCGAATGTGGGCTGAAGGTCACTTCCCGATCTATACTACATTTGATTTTTTGTTTATTTTTTCTTTCAGCATTGTGCTGATGTCATTGATTATGACCCGGGTTCAACGCTCGGAGTTTGTTATCCTGCTACTCAACATCGTTGGATTCTCGGTAACGGTTCTGAACCGGTTATGGTTTACAGCGGGCGAAATCTCATTGCACAACTGGCAGACGGTTCACGGTTTGTTAATTATGCACATTACACTGGCTAATCTGGGTTTTGCAGCTTTAACGGTTGCTTCGGTGTTTGCGCTGTTGTACCTGTTCTTACATCATAAGTTGAAAAACAAAAAATGGAATGATACGGTACGGCGTTTGCCTAGCCTGGAGGTCATTGGAAAATATATGGATGGTGCCACATTGATTGGTACTCCGCTTCTGGGAGTATCGGTTGTGCTGGCTGTGTTGTCCATCGTTGCGGAACGACGGTGGCATCTGTTGCTCGATCTGAAGGTGATTGCAACGGGTCTCGCGATTGCCATTTATGTTGGTTATTTCGTAGTCAAGAGAAGAAAGCAATTTTCGATGATGATCATGTCCAGATGGACATTGATTGGATATGCGCTTGTCATCATCAGCTTTTTATCCAATGCGTATTCAGCGTTTCATCGCTGGACGGGAGAGTGAGGATATGGAACATTACACGCCGATTTATGTAAATACTTCAGACAAATCTGTGCTCGTGATCGGTGGAGGACGTGTTGCTGAGCGTAAAGTAAGAGGATTGTTGCAGACTGAGGCCCGAATTACGGTCGTCAGCCCTCTGCTTACGCCCACTCTCGAACAATTGCATCAGGAATCCCGAATCGAGTGGATAGCCCGGTCCTACCGCAATGGAGATTTGCGGGGGGCCTTTCTCGTATATGCAGCAACAGACGATCTGCATGTTAACCATGCCGTAGTCCAAGAAGCCGAAGCTGGGGCAATACTGGTTAACGATGCGATGTCTTCCGGTAATAGCAGTTTTATTACCCCGAGTGTGGTCAGACGAGGGCGGTTAAGCATTGCCATCTCGACGGCCGGTGCAGGACCTGCGGCGGCGGCCGAGATTCGTGCTTTGCTTGAACAACAGTTTGGAGATGAATACGAGACGTATCTTGATTTTTTGCATCAGATGAGAATGGAAATCAAATCTCGCGGATTGCCTCCAACTGTAAGAAGTACGCTACTGCGCCGTTTAACGGAAATGGACATTTTGGATACGATACGCACGGGTCAGTTTCAGTGGTGGAGCGAAGAAAAAATCGGGAACTGGATATCCCGTAATCAGGAGGAAATGTAGATATGCGTACAATTAAAGTGGGCAGCAGACAAAGTGCTCTGGCGTTAACCCAGACCGGATATGTGATTCAGGATTTACGCAATATTTGTGATCGTGAAGGTTTAGCTTTTGACTTTGAGGTACATAAGATCGTGACAAAGGGAGATCTCATTCTGGATGTAACTTTATCCAAAGTGGGTGGTAAAGGCTTGTTTGTTAAAGAGATTGAACAGGCGATGCTCGATCGCACTATTGATATGGCTGTACACAGTATGAAGGACATGCCTTCCGAGCTTCCTGAAGGGCTTGTTAACGGTGCAGTTCCCCGTCGAGCCGATCCTCGAGATGCGTTAGTCTCTCGCGGCGGGCTTACGCTGGATCAACTGCCAGAGGGTGCACGGGTTGGAACAAGCAGTCTTCGTAGATCAAGCCAGTTGAAGTCGTACCGACCTGATCTTCAGCTGGAATCTATTCGTGGCAATATAGACTCACGTCTGCGAAAGCTCGAAACCGAAGGACTGGACGCCATTATTTTGGCAGCGGCAGGCTTGTATCGGATGGGCTGGGAGGATCGGATTACCGAATATTTGTCTGAGGAAGCCTGCCTTCCGGCTGTGGGCCAAGGCGCTCTTGGCATTGAGTGCCGTGAGGATGACGAGGAGCTACTACATTTGCTCACCCTCTATAACGATCCAGCAACAGCTGCGCCGGTCATGGCAGAGCGTCGTTTCCTGAGTGTGTTAAACGGAGGGTGTCAGGTGCCTATTGGCGCACATGCGGTGTGGTTGCCGGAAGATGATTCCCTGAACAGTGAAAACAAGTTACAATTAACGGGAATGGTTGGGATGCCGGATGGCAGACTGATTTTGAAGGAAACATTGAGCGGTAAAGATCCGGTTCGCCTGGGAGAAGAAGTGGCTTGGAGATTAATTGATCGCGGGGCTGAACAGATACTGGCAGAAGTTAGGGGATGAAGGCATGGCGGGGAAAGTCTTTTTGGTAGGTGCGGGTCCTGGGGATGCAAGGCTGATTACGGTAAAAGGTTGGGAGAGCATAGGCAAGGCTGACGCCGTGGTTTATGATCGACTCGCGAGTCCACGATTGTTGAAACTGATGAAACCCGGTGCAGTCAAAATTTATGTAGGGAAACGACCGGATCGACATACGATGAAGCAGGAAGAGATTAACCAGCTACTTGTGGATCTGGCGCTTGAAGGCAAAGTGGTTGTGCGTTTGAAAGGCGGAGATCCGACCATATTCGGACGGGTAGGAGAAGAAGCAGAGTTGCTGCACAAAAACGGCATTCCGTTTGAGATTGTACCTGGTGTAACCGCAGCAATCAGCGTGCCTGCTTATGCGGGGATTCCGGTGACACATCGGGATTATGCTTCTTCCATCTCAATCATTACCGGACACGAAAGCCCGGACAAGCTGGACCGCAGCATTCAATGGGATAAAGTAACGAACGCTACGGGCACACTGGTGTTTATGATGGGTGTTGCCAAGATTGGTTATATCAGTGAACAACTCATTCGTCATGGCCGTCCTGCTAGTACACCGGTAGCACTTGTACGTTGGGGAACTCGGGCGGAACAGGATACCATCACGGGAACGCTGGAGGATATCGAAGCCAAAGTCATTGCGGCGAATTTTCAGCCACCAGCCGTCATCGTCGTTGGAGATGTGGTCAACCAGCGGGAGCAATTGAAATGGGCAGAGGTGCTGCCGCTGTTTGGCAAACGAATTCTGGTTACCCGTGCCCGTAGTCAGGCGAGTGAACTGGTGAATCGCATTGAAGAACTCGGTGGTGAACCCTATGAGTTCCCGGTCATAGAGACGGTTATGCCATCCTGCGAATCTTCCAAACAAAGTGTCAAAGATGCACTGCATGCGTTAAATACGTTTGATTGGGTCTTTTTCACAAGTGTCAATGGCGTGGAGTTTTTCTTCCGTCATTTGGAAAACGAAGGCAAGGACATTCGCTCGCTTCATCGGGCAAGAATTGCGGCAGTAGGACCATCTACGGCAGAAGCGCTGCGCAAGCACGGTATTGCACCTGAAGTTGTCAAAGGGCCCTTTCAAGCGGAAGGCATGCTTGAAGCGTTTGAAAGTGAGTTGAAGGCAGGCCAGAACGTGCTGATTCCACACGGGGACCTCGCACGGTCGTGGTTGCCGGAGCAATTGAGAGAACGAGGACTGCACGTTACCGAGGCGATCATCTATGACACCATTCTTGCAGGGGAGGACGATGACGAATTACTCAAACTGCTTGAAGAGGGCGGTATTCATGCGGTGACCTTTACCAGCTCATCTACTGTGAAGAACTTCATGAATATGCTGAAACGAATGGGTGTGGAAGATCCGTTGCCGTTGCTGAAGGGAGTAGAGGTTGCGTGTATTGGTCCGGTTACTGCCAAGACTGCAGAGGCTGCCGGGCTGGAGGTCACTTTGATGGCGAAGGAAGCCACAATGACTAGCCTGATCGATGTTTTGTGTGAGTGGAAACGTGCTGGCAGTGTCAGTGCTGTCAACAATTAAGGTGGATTAGCTGCGGCTGAATATGTGAAGCGTGCTGAATTCGAGAAGAACCAGCGCGCTTCCCTTTTTACAAAATGAAATTTTAGGAGGTATAGGGTAGATGGGTTTTCCAATCGTACGTCATCGCCGTTTACGTCAATCGGCAGGCATTCGCAACATGGTGAGAGAGACACACTTGACTGTGGATGATTTTATTCAACCGATCTATGTCACATACGGTGAAAATGTAAAGTCCGAGATTAAATCAATGCCGGGTGTATTTCGTTTCTCCCTTGACCGTCTGCGGGAAGAAGTCAAAGAAATTGCAGAGCTTGGCATTCCGGCTGTACTGCTGTTCGGGATTCCGGAAACAAAAGACAGTGTGGGTTCATCCGGTTTTGCAGAGGATGGCATTGTGCAGGAAGCAACGAGATTGATCAAATCCTGGTATCCCGAATTGCTGGTGATTGCAGACACTTGTCTATGTGAATTCACCGATCATGGTCACTGCGGCATGGTTCATACTACGGAGATTGATGGACATATCTGCGGCGATGTTCTGAATGACGAGTCCTTGGAGCTGCTTGTGAAAACGGCAGTATCGCAAGCCAAGGCAGGCGCAGATATTATCGCACCTTCAAATATGATGGATGGATTTGTACAGGCCATTCGTGCGGGGTTGGATGAGAATGGATTTAATCATATTCCGATTATGTCTTATTCCGTCAAATACGCTTCAGCATTCTATGGCCCATTCCGTGAAGCAGCAGATTCCACACCGCAATTCGGTGACCGGAAATCCTATCAGATGGACCCGGCGAATGCTCGAGAAGCGTTGCGCGAAGCGGAGACGGATGTGCTGGAGGGGGCGGACATGCTGATGGTGAAACCATCGCTATCCTATCTCGATATTATGCGTACCATCAAGGATCAGTTTGATCTTCCGCTCGTGGCTTACAATGTAAGCGGGGAGTATGCAATGGTAAAGGCAGCGGCAATTCAAGGATGGATTGATGAGAAAAAAGTAGCCATGGAGATCTTACTTAGCATGAAACGTGCTGGAGCAGATATGATTATTACGTATTACGCTAAAGATGCATCAAGGTGGCTGGCTGAAAAGTAAACCAATGACTACCAACGAGTAACTATAAATCGTTTGTATTTATACAAATAAACCCATAGGCCTTGCTTTTTTAAGAGACAGATGCAGCAGACTATATAAGTTGAACGGCTCAGTTTACACTGAAACGGAGAGGACAGAAAAAAACTGGAAACTCGGAGTGTCCGTGTAAACATCTTTAGTTCAACTTATCTAGTCATTAATTGCATTGCTCTCTCTGCAAGCAAGGCCTTTACTTTAAGGAGGATGTTCATGACTGCACAACAAGGCAATCGTCGCAATGATGAGCGCTCACGCAGCGCATTTGAGGAAGCCAAGCAGTACATACCTGGAGGGGTGAACAGTCCGGTTCGGGCGTTCAAATCCGTCGGACTCACGCCGATCTATGCCCAGCGCGGTGAGGGCTCCAAAATTTACGATATTGATGGCAATGTGTTCATCGATTACGTAGGTTCATGGGGACCGCTAATTATGGGACATGCTCATCCTGAAGTTGTGGAAGCACTCCGGGAGACAGCTCTTAAAGGCACAAGCTTTGGTGCGCCAACCCTGCTTGAGACAGAGATGGCGAAGCTGGTGTGTGAGCGTGTGCCTTCCATCGATATCGTGCGCATGGTGAATTCCGGTACGGAAGCAACGATGAGTGCCATTCGATTGGCGCGCGGGGTTACGGGACGCAGTAAGATTTTGAAATTTGAAGGTTCCTACCATGGTCATGCAGACAGTTTACTGATCAAAGCTGGATCAGGGGTAGCCACCCTGGGATTGCCGGACAGTCCTGGAGTGCCTGAAGGTGTGGCTTTAAATACCATCACCGTTCCTTACAATGATTTGCAGTCCGTGCGTCTTGCGTTTGAACGATTTGGAGAAGAAATTGCGGGTGTGATCGTGGAGCCGGTTGCTGGTAATATGGGTGTCGTACCTCCAGCTGCTGGTTTTCTGGAAGGATTGCGTAGTGTGACCACGGAGTATGGAAGCCTGCTAATCTTTGATGAGGTTATGACGGGGTTCCGTGTAGGACTTCACTGTGCACAAGGTCGATTTGGCGTTACACCGGATTTAACGTGTCTGGGTAAAGTCATCGGCGGTGGTCTTCCTGTAGGAGCATATGGCGGTCGCCGGGATCTTATGGAACAGATTGCACCGACAGGTCCAATCTATCAGGCTGGTACACTAAGTGGTAATCCGCTGGCTATGGCCGCAGGTTACACGACACTGAAACTTTTGACACCGGAAGTTTATGATCGTCTAGAGATGTTGTCTGCACGTTTGCAGGCTGGATTCGAAAAAAATGCAGCAGAAGCAGGTGTGGCGGTAACGATTAACCGTGTCGGTTCAATGGTGTGCCCATTCTTCAGTGCTGTACCGGTAACGAATTATGATATTGCCAAAGAAAGCAATTTGGATCAGTTCCGCCGTTATTTTGCAGCGATGATTGATCAAGGCGTTAGCGTGGCGCCGTCCCAGTATGAAGGGATGTTTGTGTCCGGTGTGCATACGGAGCAGGATATCGAGGATACCATTGAGGCCAACCGTAAGGCTTTGCAGTCGCTATGAGTATAAAAAGCTGGAAACGTCGCGGTCAATGGCTTGAGCTGATGCCAGGCAAGGCGGTGACTGGAAAAGAGGACAGACAAGCTGCTGCTGAACAGTGGCTCCTGTCTGAACTCGAGTTCCCGGAGAAGCTGCTGCGCCAGCTCAAGGCAACCCAGGGAGTACAGCTAGCAGGGGACCGGCTTCGGCTGGCCCTTTTTGCTGTGCAACCGCTGGGTGTGGAGCCACGCTGGGCTGATCTGGATGTACTGTATGAGGATGATTTCTGTCTCGTCGTGCACAAACCGGCTGGGATGAAGCTTCATCCGGATGGAGGCCGTGAAGAACAGGTCATTACGCTGGATCATGCGGTAGCTTCGTATTATGAGATCAATGGGATCGAGACCAGTGTGCGTCATGTTCATCGTCTGGATGAAGATACAACCGGCCCTGTTATATATGCCAAAAATGCTTTTGCGCTCGCCAAACTGGATGAAGCGATGCGCCGGAAAGCGATCGATCGTCAGTATGTTGCCATCACAGGCGGACAAGTACCCAGTGATCTCCGCAGGATTGATGCACCGATCGGTAAAGACAGGCATCACAAGCAACGCAGACGTGTCTCCGAAGGAGGGCAGGATGCGATTACTCATGTCGACATCGTGCATGTATGGGACAGGGCAACACTCGTACGTCTGAAGCTGGAAACGGGGCGTACACATCAGATTCGCGTGCACCTCAGCTATGCCGGTCATCCTCTGATTGGTGACAAATTGTATGGGGGGCGCTCCGACATCATTGGCAGGCAGGCATTGCATGGCGAAGTGCTGAGCTTTAACCATCCTTTAACCGGAGTTTTAATTAAAGTACAAGACCCGTGGCCAGCGGATTTTGAACAATTGGCAGCGAGGGAGAGTCATAGCGTAGAAGGACAGACCTGATCTAGATCTAGTGGGTCTGTTTTTTTTGTTTTCGGCTTCCTCGGCTCTCCAAAAATGCAGTAACCATAACGGATTTTTTCAACAAAGGTGGCATGCCCACCCCGGTTCAGGCATATAGATGGGTAACGAAGGATTGGACCATGGATCAGTCCCATGAGAAGGATCATGGTGAACATATGCCGAAAGGAGGACGCCACCTTTGTTGAATCAACCATATGGTTTGCGGTTCGATATTTATGAGCGCGTTCATTTGTCTGAGGGAGTGCCTGCCATTGAGGAACTGGAGGAAATTGAACTCTATCCGCGTATTCAGGTGATTGGACAGGACGACCATGCCACCTTGAGGGGGCATCTGTTACTTACAGGAACGTACCGGGGGGAGAGCGAGGATTCGGAGGAGTTAAAGCATTTTATTCCAGTCGAAATTACCGTGCCATTAAACCGGGTTAGATCCATTGATGATATTTCAATTGAGATTGAAAATTTTGATGTAGACCTGTTATCCAGCCGAAGTCTGAATATTACAGGTGTACTGTCCCTACGAGGGATTGAAGGTTTCCCGGTAGAAGAGCCACAAGTGTGGTCAGCAGATGAATTCACGGTTGTTCATTCTCACGAGGCTCAGCCTGACAGCAGGGAGAACGAATGGAGTGAGACAGAGCAGTCCGAGCTGTCGGAACAAGCCGGGTTGCGTAACGAAGAGCAAGAGCTGGTGAATGCGGCTGAGCTTGTCGCATATGGTTCTCCGGAATCTGCTGATTTGTCTCCAAGAATGGAACAGCAATCAGGATATGAAGAATTATCGCAAGCTTACTGGAATCAATCATCCGCCGAGCCGTTAACATCTGATGTTGCTTCAACGAATGAATCGGATGAAAATAGATTGCCTGATTCGAATGAGGAGATTTTACCCTCACAGGAAGAAGTCCCTTCCCCAATCTCGTCATTCATGGCTGAAACGGCTGACAGATTAGCTTCTTATCCTGAAGCGGAGCCATTGCTTCCGATAGAGGATGAAACCTCTGCATGGTCTGAACCTTCGGTAAATAGTGTATCCGAAAATTCAGGATCATGGAGTTCAGAGGCTTCTGAGCAAGCGCGTTCTGAAGCGACATGGAAACCTCTAGAAGAGAACACGCCTGAGGTATGGCACTTTGAAGAAGCACGGTCAGGTGGTTCGCAAGGAGAACAGTTCACTTCGAATGCTTCGGCACAGCCGCAGACTGAGAACTGGCAAGATGTATTTGCTGCATCTGAAACGGCTCAGCCCGAAGAAGATCGGCCTTCACTGGAAGTGGCAGAGGAAGCCACGCTGTTACAGAATGAGGAATCTCTCCCAGAAGCGATAGCTGAGGCGGAAGACAAGCCGGAGCTTAAGGTTGCTTTTGGTAGCAAGAAAGAATCATCACGAAGAGAAGAAGAAGGCGTGGGCATTTCTTCCCTATTATCATCCGGTCGGGCCGTGCGTGAAGTTGAGGGTGAGCGCAGTGAGGAGATCTCAGATGGAGTCGTTCCGTTAGAGGATCGTCAGGCAGAAGATGTGGAGTGGAAAAATCTGTTTCTGGGTACGATTGTGGATCAGACGCCTTTCCGAAAAGTCAAACTGTGCATCGTACAGCGCGAAGAAACACTCGATGCCATTGCAGACAGGTATCAGCTTAGCACCAGAGAACTTCAATTATATAATCGATTGACTGAACAGGTTGTTGAAGAAGGACAGATTCTATACATTCCTTAGTCACTCAGTTCAGCATACCGTATTATATCGAAACAGCCCGTAATTCCTGATAGGGATTGCGGGTTGTACTTGTTTTTCAACATGATGATTATCAAATATCCTCGTTCCGCTGTTGTCAGGTTGACTATCACGCACGAGCAAGGTATGATGTGTTTAGGATTTTTTGAATAATGACGTGGATCGGGAGTAGTAGACAGTATGACCTTTCAGAGAGTGGGATCGATGCGCTGTGAGATTCCGCAGGAACCAACTGATCGAAGTCGCCCGGGAGTTGCCTGTTTGAGTACTGGAGGTGGATGTAATACATTCATTAACCTCGGAGGTAGGATAGGCCGGTCGCAGCCGTTATCTGCTTGAAGTGTCACGCCATCAGATTCAGAGCACGAACCATAATCTCTGTTATCAGCGTGAAACAAAGGTGGTACCGCGAAAGCTAACCTTTCGTCCTTTGATGGATGAAAGGTTTTTTTGTTTTTTTAGCGATGAAGATGACGTAACGGAGGAATGACACATGTCTGAACAAAAAAAAGCAACAGCTGAAATGCCGACGACTTACGATCCGAAGGCGGCAGAAGATAAATGGTACTCCACCTGGACGGAGCGCGGGTATTTCCAGGCGGGTAAACGCAAGGATGCCGAGCCATATACCATTGTAATTCCACCCCCGAACGTAACGGGTATGCTTCACATTGGTCATGCACTTGACTTTACCCTGCAGGATATCCTTATTCGTACAAAACGGATGCAGGGATATGACGCACTTTGGCTGCCAGGTTCTGACCACGCAGGAATTGCAACCCAGACGAAAGTGGAACAGAAGCTTCGTGAAGAGGGATTGACACGTTATGATCTTGGACGTGAGAAGTTTCTGGAGAAAGTGTGGGATTGGAAAGACCAGTACGCTACAACGATTCGTCAGCAATGGGGCAAAATGGGGTTGTCTCTCGACTACTCCCGTGAACGTTTTACGCTGGATGAGGGTCTGTCCAAAGCGGTGCGTAAAGTATTTGTGCAGTTATATGAGAAAGGTCTCATTTATCGCGGGAAACGCATCATTAACTGGGATCCGGTGAATCGTACAGCGCTCTCGGATATTGAGGTTGAATATAAAGAAGTCCAAGGTCATCTCTATCATCTGCGTTATCCGCTCAAAGACGGGAGTGGTCACATTACTGTGGCAACGACACGTCCTGAAACGATGCTGGGTGATACGGCTGTTGCCGTTCATCCTAAAGATGAGCGTTATGCAGACATGATCGGTAAAACACTGGTACTGCCAATCATCGGTCGTGAGATTCCAGTCATTGCCGATGACTACGTAGACAAAGAGTTCGGCAGCGGTGCAGTGAAGATCACACCTGCGCATGATCCGAACGACTTTGAAGTAGGTTTACGTCATGACTTGCCTCAAATTACTGTTATGGATGAAAGTGGAACAATGAATGCTGAAGCTGGCAAATATCAGGGGCTGGATCGTAGCGACTGCCGCAAACAGATTGTGGCAGATTTGAAAGAGCAAGGTGTCCTGATTAACATTGAAGATCATATGCATCAGGTTGGACATAGTGAGCGCACGGGAGCAGTAGTAGAGCCATACTTGTCCACACAATGGTTCGTAGAGATGAAACCACTCGCGGAGAGAGCAATCAAAAAGCAGCAAAGCGGCGAAGGTGTTAACTTTGTTCCGGATCGCTTTGAGAAAACGTATCTGAATTGGATTGAGAACGTTCGTGACTGGTGTATTTCCCGTCAACTTTGGTGGGGACATCGTATTCCTGCCTGGTACGACGAAGAAACAGGTGAAGTGATTGTATCCGCGGAAGATCCAACAACATTGCCTGAATATGCAGGGCGCAAGTTGAAACAGGATGAGGACGTTCTGGATACGTGGTTTAGCTCGGCATTATGGCCGTTTTCTACATTAGGCTGGCCTGAAAATACAGATGACCTGAAGCGTTATTATCCAACAAATGTACTCGTTACAGGTTATGACATTATTTATTTCTGGGTGGCGCGTATGATCTTCACTGCCCTGGAGTTTACGGATGAAATTCCGTTCAAGGATGTGTTGATGCATGGTCTTGTGCGTGATGCTGATGGACGTAAAATGTCTAAGTCTCTTGGGAACGGTGTAGACCCGCTGGATGTTATCGAGAAGTACGGTGCAGATGCAATGCGTTACATGATCTCGACCAGCAGTACACCGGGACAGGATTTGCGTTTCCGCTGGGAGCGGGTGGAGCAGGCACGTAACTTTGCAAACAAAATCTGGAATGCTTCCCGCTTCGCGTTGATGAATCTGGAAGGTTTCACTTATGCAGATCGTGACATCAGCGGCGAGCTTGGCACAGCGGATTATTGGATTTTGCACCGCCTGAACGAAACTTCCCGAGATATTACGCGTCTAATCGATGCGTATGAGTTTGGGGAAACAGGTCGTGTATTGTACAACTTTATCTGGGATGATCTGTGTGACTGGTATATCGAATTCGCCAAGCTGTCATTCTACGGAGAAGATCCGGTTGCCAAGAAGAAAACACAATCGGTGCTGGCTTATGTTCTGGATCAGACCATGCGCCTGATTCATCCGTTCATGCCGTACATCTCTGAAGAGATCTGGCAACATCTGCCTCATGAAGGAGAAACGATTACACTTGCTTCCTGGCCAGTATACGACCCTGCGCTGGAGAATCCGGGAGCTGTTGCGGAGATGAACCTGCTGATGGATACCATTCGTGCTGTTCGGAACATCCGTGCCGAAGTGAATGTGCCGATGAGCAAAAAGATCGAATTAATGGTCAAAGCGAACAATGATGAGGCATCTAGTATTATCGAACGCAACAGTCATTACATCAAACGTTTCTGTAATACATCCGAATTCGAGAGCGGATTGGATCTGAGTTCACCAGACAAAGCCATGACAGCGATCATCACGGGAGCAGAATTGTACTTGCCGCTCGCAGGTCTGATTGATATTGAGCAGGAAGTCGCTCGCCTGGAGAAAGAACTTCAGAACCTTGAAGGTGAAGTACTTCGCGTGGAGAAAAAACTGGCGAATGAAGGATTCGTAGCGAAGGCTCCGGCTAAAGTTATCGAGGAAGAACGCGCCAAACAAGCGGATTATTCGGATAAACGGGATAAAGTCATCGCACGAATCAAAGAGCTCAAGGGGTAATACCTAAAAGGGTCGGATGGAACGCTTTTGGCGCCATCCGGCTGCTTTTTTCAATCTTCAATCAAACAGGGAACCGAAGGTGAATCAGATGACGGAATTAAACGGGACAGATAAAGCTACTCCTTTACAGACGTATGACGAGGCCGTGGACTGGATCAATGGCCTTATTCCTTTTGGTATCAGGCCTGGGCTTGAACGTATCGAGAGCCTGATGTCACAGCTTGGCAATCCGCACCAACGGCTCAAATTCATTCATGTCGCGGGAACGAACGGTAAAGGTTCGACTTGCGCTTTTTTGACGTCAGTACTGCTCCAAGCGGGATATGACGTTGGAACGTATACATCACCTTATATCACCAAGTTTACAAACCGTTTTCAATATAACGGTGAAGACATCCCAGAAGAGACATTGTTAAAACTGTCGAATCGTTTGCGTCCTCTCGTGACAGAGATGGCATCAACACCGCTCGGATCACCAACGATGTTTGAAGTATCGACGGCATTAGCACTGCTATATTATGCGGAGGTCTGTTATCCCGATATTGTAGTATGGGAGACTGGGCTTGGGGGAAGGATGGACGTAACGAATATTGTCACTCCCGTTGTGTCCGTCATCACCAATATCGGAATGGATCATACGGATGTGCTTGGAGATACTGTTGAGCAGATTGCATGGGAAAAGGCAGGCATTATTAAGCCAGGAGTACCTGTGGTGACTTGTGCCGTACAACCTGAAGCCGTAAAGGTTATTCAGGAGAGGGCGAAGCAACTGCGGTCCACGGTATATTTGGCTGGAGATCAATTTTCCTACCGAAGACTGGAAAGCGGTAAGGAGGGGCAAAGCCTTCAATTTACCGGCCCATTCCGAGATCTCCATATTCACATTCGCATGCAAGGTGTATACCAATGTGATAATGCTGTTGCAGCATTAATGTCTCTCGAATTATTAAGACAATATATGGCATTTATGCTGGATGAAGACGATATTAAACTTGGTTTTCAGAATGCCTTCTGGGCAGGACGATTTGAGAAAGTCAGTGACAATCCTCTGATTGTCCTCGATGGAGCTCATAATCCCGAAGGGGCAGAGTCGCTTGCCAAGAGTATTATCGACGGTTATCCCCAAAAAAAGTTAATTTTGATGATGGGTATGCTGGCGAATAAGCATCACGAAGCATATTTGCAGCATATACTGCCACTAGTGGATACGCTGATCCTGACCGAGCCAGATTTCCGCCGTAAAATGGCTGCAACCGAATTGTTGCAGATTGTCGAACGGGTACGTCCCGCCATTGCGAAGCAGGAACTGGATATCATCGTCGAGCCGAATTGGGCAAAGGCACTTGATCTATTGAAGTCACGGACGGAAGCGGAGGATCTGGGGGTGGTTTCCGGCACGCTTTATCTGATTGCGGACGTGCGGGCGGCCCTTTTGCATCAAACCGATTCTGAAAAAGGTTGGTGAAAGTTTTGTTAAACACATCGGAACATGTTCATTTTATAGGGATTGGCGGTTATGGCATGAGTGCCATCGCCCGGGTTATGCTGGAGATGGGATATACCGTTACCGGATCGGATGTCGCTTCACAGGAGTTGACAGAGAAGTTGGCAGCCAAAGGGGCGAAAATATATATTGGACATACCGCGGAGCATGTGAACGGAGCGGATCTTGTCGTTTACTCTACAGCAGCTCCTGCGGATAATGTGGAACGTGTAGCTGCGGAACAGCTAAACATACCTATCCTTCATCGCGCTCAAATGCTGGCACGTTTGTTAAACGAGCGCAAAGGCGTGGCCGTTGCAGGTGCGCATGGCAAAACGACAACGTCTTCCATGATTGCACTGGTTATGGAGCAATGTGAAATAGATCCGACCTATATTATTGGTGGAGAGATCATGAATTTGGGGACGAATGCCAAAGCAGGTCAAGGTGAGTGGGTTGTCGCGGAAGCGGACGAGAGCGATGGATCTTTTTTACAGTACCATCCTTGGCTTGGCATCGTAACGAACATTGAAGCTGACCATCTAGAGAATTATAACAGCGACTTCGAGGAACTAAAGAAAGCCTATGTACAGTTCCTCAGCCAGATCCGTCCAGAGGGCACAGCCATCGTATGCGCTGATGATGAAAATGTGCAGGCTATTTTGCCACATCTCAAGTCTCGCATTACAACTTACGGTATCGAGCAGGCTGCTGATTACACAGCTACAGATATCGTTCTCGGGGATCGCCGTATCTCTTTCACCATGAATCATCGAGGTACAGCTATGGGCACAGTGGAGTTGTCAGTACCAGGTAAGCACAACGTCTACAATGCGATGGCTACGGTTATTACCTGTCTCGAAGCAGGCATTCCGTTTGAGAAGATTACAGCAGCTATCGTGCAATTCCATGGGGCGAAACGCAGATTTCAGGTGTTGGGTGAGGCGCGTGATATGCTGATTATTGACGATTACGCTCACCACCCTACAGAAATTGAAGCTACAATCAGTGCGGCAAAAGCGACAGGTAAACGGATTATTGCCGTATTCCAGCCGCAGCGTTATACACGGACATTTTTCCTGCTGGATGCGTTCAGCCGGGCATTTGCCGAGGCGGATGAGGTGTTGATTACCGATATCTATTCTCCTGCCGGTGAAAAGCAAATCGAAGGTGTGCACTCCGCTAGACTCGTTGAACTGATCGTACAGAACAGCAACGCATCCGCAAGATACCTGCCGACCAAAGAGGAAGTTGTAGCTGATCTGCAGCCGCGGTTACAGCCAGGAGATCTTGTGCTTACGATGGGTGCAGGGGATATTTGGAAAGTGGGCGATATACTCGCCAAAGGTTTGAAATAGTTTTGTAATTTCTAAAAATGATACAGGTTGAACTTAGGGATCAAAAAGTCTGAGGACTATCGCTACGATCCTGGTGATTTCTTATCGGAGTGTATGTTCCATGAATCTTTTGATCAACGGCTACCGTACTTAAAACGTCTGTCTCCTTCATGGAGTCAGGCGTTTTTGTGCTTGAATTTGAACTTGATTAGTGAAACCTAAGATTT
Source organism: Paenibacillus sp. 4624 (assembly GCF_050435065.1). Taxonomy (NCBI): domain Bacteria; kingdom Bacillati; phylum Bacillota; class Bacilli; order Caryophanales; family Paenibacillaceae; genus Paenibacillus; species Paenibacillus sp. 4624. Next base: position 22,718 of record NZ_JBNDJR010000016.1, on the reverse strand, counting down.
AATCATTCCGTGGAATGTTATCCTCCATCTCAACATATAGATGATATAAATGGGACAAAGGAGAGGGTACGGGTGAGCAACGCCAGAATGACGTTTCGCTTCGGAGATCAGGAGTCGGACAAGCTGGGGAACCAGGAGATGCCTGCATCTAGTACGCTGGTCACAATGAACGGAAACTTGTCTAATACGGTACAGACGCTGCCGAATCCTGAACCAGACAAGAACAACAGGGCAGTATCATCATGGACAGCAGAGGACATGCCTGTGGACTGGGGAGGAACGATTCTAGCAGACGCTTCCCGTTCTGGATCGGATCGTTTGAAACACACGGATTCACTGAACTACCGGACTTCAGACCTGGATGCGGATTTTGATCATCGTTCGACTTATACAGACAGTGCCTCAGATCGGAATGCACAGTATGATCCATATGAATATGAATCTGAATCTGAAAGAAGTGAAGATCTGGATCAGGGCCATAACTGGATGATCGAATCAGAGAACTATTCGTATAAACGAAATCGTCCTCCCAGAGGCTGGAAAATGATTGGGTCTGTTTCAGGGGCATTGGTAACCGGAGCGCTGTTCGGTATGGTTATTTTGTCCTTTTTTAATAAAGAGAGCGCGGTGAAACCGGATCAAATGCTTCCTGTAAATCAGAGCATTTCTACTGTGTCAGGTCAGGAAGGGGAGGCCGGAACAGCAGGTCAACTTGCTATCTCATATGCAGGTGGTACATATTATGCCCTACAATATGGGGTATTCAGTTCCCCGGAACGAGCGGAACAAGCGAAGCTTGAACTCACCCAAACGGGTTTAGCTGCAAGTTCGGACCCAGACGATGGCAATCGTGTCTATGCTGGCATATCTTCGGATCGTGAGGAGGCCAAGCTCCTCAGTACCAGACTAAAGTCTCAGGGAGTCGAACTGTATGTCAAAGAGATCGTTAATCCGACGGTGGATCCGGCGATCTTTGGTAACAAGCAGGAGGACGTTGCTCTTTTCTTCAAAAATAGCTCCGCTCTTGTTGATCAGCTATCAACACTCTCGATCCAGCAATTGGGTCAGTCAGTACAAGCGGCCATATCACCAGAGATGATGGCATCCCTACAGACTCAGCATCAAACATGGTTGACTGGTATAAAGATCCTTGCGCCTGGCATGGCGGTAGACGTGCAACCGGTTGTGTCCGGCATGGAGAAATCGATGAACAGTGCGATAACAGCCATTGCCGAGTATAATAAAAATCCGGACGCTGTTCACATGTGGGCGGTACAGTCTGATTTGATGGAGTATGTGCTCCAACAGAAAAAGTGGCTTGAGTCAATAAAGCAATAAAGCTCCCTTTCCCATAACAACGTCCCAAAACTCCTATCCGGCAAGGAACTGGAAATAGTTCCCCCTGCCGGATTTGTGTTTGTATTGACGTACAAAACCCCGTATAATAATGTGGGTGTCAAAAAATGGCGAGGGAAGATTAACCGATGAAAAAAAACTTCGGCGTGTTATTATTGTTTCTACTGCTTGGCTGGATGGCCGGAGCGTGGATCGCCAAGGCACTGCAGCCTGTTAAGGCTGTAGCCTTTTTAACCAAGGTCACGACGATTCGCTGGTCGCCCCAGGCTGATCTCGATATTTTCAGTTATGACCTTTCATTTCAATTTCAAATGAGCCTCCTGAGTCTGATTGGTATTATTGCGGCTGTGTGGCTGTATCGAAGACTGTAGGAGAATGACGAATGTTGACCAAAAAATAAACTAGTGACATCTATTATTGTGATTCGGACAGGTGTTGCCGTAGTATAAGGAGCCGTTAATGTCGAATAACACAGAACAGCGCCCGATTATTCTGGCCTCCACATCGCCGCGGCGCAAGGAACTGATCGCGTCACTCCATTTAGCGTTTGAAGTTATACCAAGTTATGCCGATGAGAATACACCATCAGATTGGACCCCAGAGCAGACAGTGCAAGAACTGGCTCTGCGCAAGGCGCTCGCTGTGTATCGTGGACTAGAAGGCATCAGTAAGGATGCCATTATTGTCGGCAGTGATACCGTTGTTGTGCTTGACAACGAGATTCTGGGCAAGCCAGTGGATGAGTCTGATGCTGAGCAGATGTTGTCACGTCTGCAAGGACGGGAACATCGTGTGTTTACGGGTGTCGCCTGTATTGATGCAGCTACCGGACATTCGGTGGTGCATTATCGTCAGACGGATGTAACGATGAAGGAACTGTCTGAAGCTACGATCCGTGCTTACGTGAAGACGGGAGAACCTTCGGACAAAGCAGGGTCATATGCTATTCAAGGCATTGGCGCTTCACTGATCGACCGCATTGAAGGATGTTATTTTAATGTGGTAGGCTTGCCACTATCTTTGCTTAGTGACATGCTGGAGGGATTTGGCGTGTACGTGTTGCCACAAACGTAATCAAAACGGATGCTGTGAAAAGAGGGAATGTATGGAGTCGCCTCAATATATGATGCGCGACATCCCCCAGGAAGATCGCCCGAGAGAACGCATGATGGAATATGGGGCGGGCGCCTTGAGTCATACCGAATTGCTTGCCATATTACTTCGAACAGGAACGAGACAGGAATCCGCAATGCATATGGCACAGCGGATACTGAATGAAGCAGGTGGCATCCGTTCGTTGATGGATCTGAGCCTTGAAGAGATGACAGCTATGAAGGGCATTGGACAAGCGAAAGCGGTGCAGCTTAAAGCAGGCATTGAACTGGGACATCGAATTGCCAAGAGTCGGCTTGCTCCTTCGACATCGATCCGTACACCACGTGATGCTGCGGATATTCTAATGGAACAACTGCGTTATTTGCAGAAAGAACATTTTGTATGTCTTTTTTTGAATAGCAAAAATCATATCATAGCTCAGGAAACACTCTCCATGGGCAGCCTTAATGCTTCAATTGTACATCCGCGTGAAGTATTTCGTGCCGCTATCAAATGCAGCAGTGCCTCAATTGTGTGTGCACATAACCATCCCAGCGGTGATCCAACGCCCAGTCCGGAAGATATTCAGATAACTAAAAGACTGATTGAAGCCGGCGCAATCGTTGGCATTGACGTTCTGGATCACCTTGTTATTGGTGATGGAACATACGTAAGTTTGAAGGAGAAGGGCTTGGTATAATATAATGGTTGGCGTTGATGTTTTCCTATGAATGATAACGGACGTGTCCGTCAAAGATAGGTTCACTTTACTTTACAGATTCAGATTCAAAATACTACATGCGAATATTAGCTCCACGGTTTCGTGGGAATGAAAGTTATGCTCTTGCAATGAAACAGGAGCAGCAATATGAGGCAGAAAAGGAGAATACGTCATGTTTGGTGGTTTTACGAAAGATTTGGGTATTGATTTGGGGACAGCGAATACGCTGGTTTATGTACGTGGAAAAGGAATTGTGGTGCGCGAGCCGTCGGTTGTTGCACTGCGTACGGATACAAAAAGCATCGAAGCTGTGGGTGAGTCCGCTAAAAAAATGATCGGACGTACACCTGGCAACATTCGTGCCATTCGTCCAATGAAAGATGGCGTAATTGCTGACTTCGACACTACAGCAACGATGATTAAATACTTTATTCGTCAGGCACAGAAGCAACGCTCTATGTTTCAGCGTCATCCAAACGTGATGGTATGTGTACCATCCGGAATTACAGCAGTGGAGCAACGTGCGGTTGAAGATGCTACGAAACAGGCGGGAGCACGTGAGGCTTACACGATCGAAGAACCATTTGCAGCCGCTATTGGCGCAGATCTGCCCGTATGGGAACCGACAGGCAGTATGGTCGTTGATATTGGCGGCGGTACAACTGAAGTGGCTGTCATTTCTTTAGGTGGTATCGTAACTAGCCGTTCAGTGCGTGTAGCAGGTGACGAGATGGATGAATCCGTAATTCAATACATCAAACGCCAATACAATCTGATGATCGGTGAACGTACATCCGAACAGTTGAAGATGGATATCGGCTCCGCTATGCCGCTGGAGCAAGTGGAAACGATGGAAATTCGTGGACGTGATCTGGTAACAGGTCTGCCGAAGACCATTACCATTACTTCTGATGAGATCAGCGAAGCTCTGGCAGACACCGTGAATGCTATTGTTGAAGCAGTAAAAGTAACACTTGAAAAATGCCCTCCTGAGCTTGCAGCAGACATTATGGATCGTGGAATTGTCCTGACAGGCGGCGGAGCTCTGCTTCGCAATCTGGATAAGCTGCTTGCTGGTGAGACAGGAATGCCTGTCATTGTTGCGGAGAACCCGCTGGATTGTGTAGCAATCGGGACAGGTAAAGCATTGGAGAATATTCATATGTTTAAAAGCAGAAGCAGTTCAGCAGTTCGTTCCAAGCGTTAATGAATTGCTTGCCGTCTAATCCCTGATTGGGCGGCAACACTTCAAGGTAGAGTACCCGGATATTCCGGGAGAGCTATAACCCGCTTAACAGGGGAGGATCGATTGATATTCTCGCAGAGACTTCAGGTCTGATGTCTCCCCACCGGGCTGGGCTCGGAAGAGAATAATGGATGTTAGAGGGTGTTGGAACTGTTTAAACTGCTTGGCAACAAAAGACTTTTTGTTTTGCTGGTGGGCCTTGTTACATTTATCGCGCTGATGGGCTTTACGCTTAGTCCGCGAGCCAATTTATCCTGGCCGGAGAAATTCCTGAAGGATTCAGTTGGATTTGTACAATACGTATTTTACAAGCCCGCTTCTTATGTAGCGGGCTTTTTCAAAGATGTGGCGAACATGCGTGCGGTGTACCAGGAAAATGAAGAGCTTCGCATCGCGATGGGACACTATACACGTGACCGATTGAAATACAATGATCTGGAGCAAAAAAACAAGCAACTCGAGCAAGCGCTCAATTTTACAAAAGAACAACAGAATCGATACAACTATGGATCACGAATTGCGCAAGTTATCAGTGCCAATTCGGACCCGAACAGCAGAACGATTAACATAGACATCGGGGAGAACGCAGGCATCAAACCGGGTATGGCCGTTACTTCACAGGAAGGACTGGTAGGGGTGATCAGCCATGTCAGTTCGTATACATCAACGGTAAACTTGCTAACTTCGATGGATGCCAATGACCCAACATCGAATGCGATTGCAGCTACGTCTGTAGGCAAAGAGAAGGTGTTTGGCATGATCGAGAGTTACGATCCCAAGAGCGGTATGTTGAAGATGACCAAGATTGCAGAGGATTCCAATATCGCTGAAGGTGATGAAATCATTTCTTCCGGTATCATCAACAATTTTCCGAAGTATATGCGTATTGGTAAAGTTGAGAGTGTTGAAAAGAGCGAATATGGCTTAACACAGACGGCTACAATCAAACCATATGCCAGCTTTCTGGACTGGAAAGAGCTGATTGTAATTATTCCGCCTGAGGTTAAAGAATAATGGTCACGCGCAAACAGGTTTTGTTTCTGCTACTGTTCGTTCTGTTTATTGCCGAGGATACGATTCTGCCACAATTGATTCCTTCGGCTTGGCAAATGCGTATTTCAGCCAATCTGGTTTATATCGTTATTTTATTTTTTGCTGTGTATCATCACAGGCATACAGCCCTTGTGCTCGGCATATTATTTGGACTCTTGCATGACGTCGTCTTCTACGGGGAGATGATCGGGCCCTACGGATTCTCCATGGGATTATCTGCTTATATGATGGGACTCATATTTCAAGCACCGCGTGCACCAATGCCTATCATGGTTTCGGTTGTCCTGCTTGGTAGTTTGCTGAATGATACGATGTTATTTTTCTTATACAAGCTTTTCCAGCTCAATCATGTGACTTTTGACTGGGCACTGATCGAATACATGATCCCTAATTTGTTTGTTCACTTTGTGTTTACCCTGATCATTTATGTGCCTCTGCGCAAACAGCTGGAGAAGATCGGCACACCTAAAAGTAAAGCAGATGAAGCTTCCTGATGACATTTATGGAGCAAGAAGCAGGAACTTGGGAACCGGGGCACGAAATGTAATGAGATGGGAGGGACAGGCTTATGACGGTAAAATCGAATCACGTAACGATTAAAGGCATCCGAGACGGCTTGGTTTTCCTGTTGGACGATCAATGTGAATTCGAGGAATTGCTCTATGAGCTCCGCTATAAGCTGGAACACAGCCATCAAAACATTTTGACCGGACCGATTGTTCATGTGGATATCAAGCTGGGAGCGCGAGAAGTTACGGAAGATCAGAAAGAAGAGATTCTGGATACATTGAAGCAAAAAGGGAATCTACTGATCCGATCCTTTGACTCGCCTGCACTTGTACAGGAGGTCAAAGGTCCCCCGCCGATTGTGACGATGTGCGGCATGGTACGATCAGGTCAGGTGCTTCATCATGAGGGGAATCTCCTGTTTCTCGGAGATATCAATCCAGGGGGCACGGTGACGTGTACTGGGGATATATATGTTTTGGGTTCACTCAGAGGTATGGCTCATGCTGGAATCAGCGGGGACGAAGAGGCTATTATTGCAGCATCGGTATTTGCACCAACACAGTTGCGTATTGCTGATGTGATCAGTCGTCCTCCGGATGAATGGGAGAGCCATGAAACCGGAATGGAATTTGCTTATTTGCAGGACAATCAGATGCAGATCGACAAGATGAGCAATATCGTTCGGTTGCGCCGAGATTTTAATGTGTTTAAAGGAGTGTAGCTCATGGGAGAGGCGATCGTGATCACTTCGGGTAAAGGCGGTGTGGGTAAGACGACCACCTCGGCAAACATCGGGACAGCCCTGGCGCTGCTTGGCAAAAAGGTTTGTCTGGTCGATACCGATATCGGCCTTCGTAATCTGGATGTTGTGATGGGACTCGAGAACCGCATTATTTACGATCTGTGCGATGTTGCGGACGGCCGTTGCCGTCTAAATCAGGCATTAGTCAAAGACAAGCGTTTTGAAGAATTATACATGTTGCCTGCAGCGCAGACGAGAGACAAAAACTCTGTATCGCCAGAACAGGTGAAAGATATCATCCTGGAACTTAAAAAAGATTTTGAATACGTCATTATTGACTGCCCGGCAGGGATTGAGCAGGGATTCAAAAATGCGGTAGCAGGAGCAGATCAGGCCATCGTGGTCACTACACCGGAAAATGCAGCAGTGCGTGATGCGGATCGTGTCATCGGCTTGCTCGAGAGTTCACATATTCAGTCTCCTAAGCTGGTGGTGAACCGGATTCGCAACAATATGGTGAAGTCAGGTGACATGCTTGATATCGATGGTATTTTACAAGTACTTAACATCGACCTGATTGGCATCGTGCCGGATGATGAACTTGTCATCAAGGCTGCTAATTCAGGCGAACCTACAGTGATGAACCCGGATTCACTTGCTGCTATTGCTTATCGTAATATTGCAAGACGAATTTTGGGAGACACCGTTCCTTTAATGCAGATGGAGCAGAAGAAGGGCGCATTTTCTCGTTTCAAGAAATTTTTTGGAATGGGCTAAAGGATATGTATAGCGTGAAACAAATTTAGTTAAATAGAAATTTAAAAAAAAACAGCCGGGACAGCGTGTCCGGCTGTTTTTTTGTGTATACTTCGTATACTCACTGCTCACAAGCATTGTTTTGGTTTATTGCATGCGTCAGCTGTTTGGTAAACTGCCGTAGTGACACTCCCACACGACAACATTCCAGCTGTGAAGATAAAGCTCTATTTACGGTTCAGTTCGTATGGAGGCTTGTTCATATTCTTTGCTGTTGATTCATAAGATGTAGTAAACAAGCCTCAGTGGGAGGACATGGTATGAATACAAAACAAAGAATCAAACAGAGAAGAGAAGAACGGATTCGGCGGCTTATGGATGGGGCAGTGCACGAAGTGTTACAAGAACAAAAGCCGGCTTTTCGATGGGATAGTAGAAGAGAAAGAGACCAAGGCAGTGAGAGAGAGAGAAATATAGACATAAGTATAGATGGAAGTAAAGATCAAGGCAGAAATAGAGAGCATGATGAACCGAACCGGCAGAAGCCGTTTGCTTTTGTAGAGGAACCAGCGGAAAGAGACCCGGAATGGCTGTGGAAGAAGGAAAACGGACATTTCGGCCCTACAGGACGTTCTGGTTTTAATTTGTTTCGATCGCTACTGCGGCGTACGGTAGTCAGTGCAGTACTATTTGCAGGCGTGTGGGGACTGTTTCAATTAAATGCATCATGGACAATAGCACCCAAAACCGTTATTGCTGATGTACTTCATAACGATATGGATTTTGCTGCGGCTACGGCATGGTATGAACGGAATTTCGGTGGGACACCTTCTTTCCTGCCAGTGCTTGGACATACCACCGATGTAGTGAACGGCTCAGGAATCAAGCATCTTCTCGGAAAGCCGATTTCAGGTACGGTTGTTCAGCCATTTGCTTTAAGTATGAAGGGGATCGAGATTGTTCCAGATGCCGCTACTACAGGAGGGCTCGTGCAAGTCGTCAGCTCAGGTGCCGGGCGTGTGCTTGAGGTTCTGGGGGATGCAGCCAGCGGATATACAGTCGTTATCCAGCACGCTGGCAAGGTGACTGCCATATACGGCCGAATGAACGAGAGTGACGTCCAGGTGAACGATTGGGTCGAAGCGGGGAATGTGGTGGGAAGTTTAAAAGGTGGAAGTACGGATCAGCCTGCTACGCTTTATTTTGCGATAAAAGAAGGAGAAGAGTACGTAGACCCTGCGGAAGTTGTTGCCCTTGATTAGGGTGTGGGGAGTGCGAATCTCGCTTCACCCGTTTTTTGTCATCATCATGATGACTTCCCTGCTAACTGGACATTTTATTGAACTAATCACGCTGTTTGCCATCGTATTTATTCATGAATGCGGACATGCTGCTGCGGCGGCCCTTCTGGGCTGCCGTGTACTATCTATACAGATGCTTCCCTTTGGGGGAGTGGCTGTGATTGAAGATGGAGGCAAACTGACGGCTTACCGCGAGATTGTCATAGCCTTGGCAGGACCGTTGCAGAACATTCTGATGGTTGGCATAGTACTGCTTCTGAGGCGATTTCAGTTGGGGGACCCACTCTTTCTGGATTATATCATCCAAGCCAACCTGCTCATTGCTTTGTTTAATCTGTTGCCTGTACTGCCACTGGATGGGGGGAAAATCGTTCAGGCGATTGTCAGCCTGTGGGCTCCTTACTATACTACGCTCATGTGGACTTATCGCATCAGTATCCTGTGTAGCGCAGGGGTTATTTTGGTTGCGATTAGCAAGTGGATTTCCGGCGATTACGGGCTTCCGTTGAACCTTTTATTAATAGGTCTTTTTTTGTTTTACTCCAACTTTACGGATTATCGGAACGTGCCTTACCGTTTCATCCGTTTTCTGATGAACCGGGAAGCCGTTTTTGTCCGGTATGCAGCTACAGGTGGCTTAGCCCAACCAATAATCTCGTTTCCAGCGAAACCTTTGGACACTATTTTGCGTCTATTAAAAAGGGAAAGGTACCATATGGTATACGTGATGAATAAGCAGGGACGTATCCTGGCAGTTTTGCCCGAACAGCGTGTGATCGGTTCTTATTTTCAACAAAATACCGATAAATTGTGAAAGCCTGCTGATGAACCTGTTCTCAAACGGGGTAATACATTTTTGATAATTATTGCCCATAATATGAAATGGATGTGGATGAATTGAAGGGTCTTCTAGAGGTGAAGCCATGAAACAAATGATTGTACATAATGAACATAACCTCATGCAAATGGTGCTTCTGGAAGAAGGCAAAGCTGTGGAATTCACGGCAGAGCGTACACGTGCGCGCGGACTGCTGGGTTCCTTTTTCAAGGGAAGGGTAGTGAATGTGTTACCGGGTATGCAGGCTGCCTTTGTGGATATTGGTCAGAGAAAAAATGCGTTCCTGTATGTGGATGATGTGCTTCATCCCCATCTGGAGAAGCAACCCAAAATAAAACCTTCCATCTCGGAGTTGCTGCGTCCGGGTCAGGAATTAATTGTACAGGTTCTGAAGGAACCGGTCGGAAGCAAAGGAGCCCGGGTGACGACTCATTATTCACTTCCGGGCCGCTGGCTTGTTTACATGCCTGTAGCGGGTTATGTGGCTGTTTCCAAAAAGATTGCCCGGGAGGGAGATCGTTCCCGCCTCAAAGCGATGGGAGAGCAGTTGCTCCGGGCCGAAGAAGGACTGATTATTCGTACCGTATCTGCGGAAGAGCCGCATGAGGCCATTCAGACTGATTTGGAGACGTTGCGCGCTCAGTGGCTTCTGATTCGAGAAAAAGCAGACAGTTTGCCTTCTCCAAGCTTGCTGCACCAGGACCAAAGCATGATTCAGCGAGTGATTAGAGATGTGTACACTCCTGGTAGTGACGAGGTGATCACGGATAGTGAAGAACAAGCTCGCGTAATACAGACGTTGCTTGAAGAGATTTGTCCAGGGCATGTGCCTCGAGTTCAAGTGTATTCCGGAACGGAATCCATCTTTGATGCTTACGGGGTGCAAGAACAGCTGAACAAAGATTTTGCACGCAAAGTTTGGCTGCCCGGAGGTGGATATATCGTTATTGATCATACCGAAGCGCTGACAGTGATTGATGTGAATACAGGCAAGTATACCGGAGCAGGTGGAGACAGCTTGGAAGAGACGGTAACCGAAACCAACATGCAGGCTGCAGTTGAGATTGCTCGGTTAATGCGACTGCGGGATATTGGCGGCATGATTATCGTTGACTTCATCGATATGGAAGAGGCGTCGAATCGGTATGATGTAGCGTCTGTGCTGGAGCAGGCGCTGCGCAAGGATCGAACCAAAGCTTTTGTGATGGGATGGACGAAGCTTGGATTGCTTGAACTGACCCGTAAAAAAGTAAGAGAAGAGAGCACCTTGCCCTACGTAGAGGCTTGTTCTTCCTGTCATGGCACGGGGAAAAGATATATTTCACCTTTGCATTGATTTTTAATATACTGCGTGATATAATCATCAAGTATGTGTTTAGCCTATTGGTCTTGCACATGCTGTAACCGCACTGACCAGGTTTAAGAACAGTTCCGCAAGGCATTGTCACCTGAGAACGGGCGAGTCTGAGACATGAGGAGGTGCAAGGCAAATGTACGCAATTATTGAAACAGGCGGCAAACAGTACAAAGTCCAAGAGGGCGATGTTCTGTTCATCGAGAAATTGAATGCGAACGACGGCGAAAGCGTAACGTTCGACCGTGTCCTGGCTGTATCTAACGATCAAGGTTTGACAGCAGGTACACCATTGGTTTCCGGAGCTACTGTAACGGCTAAGGTTGAGAAACATGGCAAAGGTCAAAAGGTTGTTGTATACAAATACAAACCGAAAAAGAACTACCATGTGAAGCAAGGTCACCGTCAACCGTACACTAAAGTAACTATCGAAAAAATCAAAGCGTAAGAAGGTGCGATAAGTGATTATCGTTCAAATCTTTCGTGATAAGGACGGGAACATCGAACGCTTTTCTATTGAAGGGCATGCCAATTTTGCCAAGCGTGGAGAAGATATCGTATGTGCCGGGGTATCTGCTGTTACAGTAGGTACAGTGAACTCGATTGAGGCATTAACTGGTGTCGAGATGGATGCCAAGATGAAGAATGGCTTTTTAAGCGGTTCTTTACCGATGCTGGAAAAAGGGGAAACTTTTTCTCAGGTACAGTTGTTGCTCGAATCCATGGTAGTTATGCTCTCTAATATTGCAGAGTCATACGGGAAGTATATTCAAATACAGCAACACAAATAAGCAAAGAAGGAGGAAAACCAATCATGTTGAAATTAAATCTTCAGTTGTTCGCATCGAAAAAAGGTGTAGGTTCCACGAAGAACGGACGTGACAGTAATGCACAACGTCTGGGTGTTAAACGTGCAGATGGCCAAACTGTAACTGGTGGTAGCATTCTCGTTCGCCAACGCGGAACGAAAATTCACCCAGGAACAAACGTGGGTATCGGTAAAGATGACACTTTGTTCGCGAAAATCGACGGCGTTGTTAAATTCGAACGTTGGGGTCGCGATCGTAAAAAAGTAAGCATCTACCCTGTAGACGTTGCTCCAGTAGCAGCTGCAGTAGAAGCTTAATATCGGCATTCCGCCTAAGGAGCCTTCGGCATTTTTGCCGGAGGTTTTTTGCATTCTGCGACTATTCGATAATGAACTGGCAGAAAAGACATGTTATACTTGGTTACGGTGGGTTGAAACCAACCGAGTTTGGTAGAACGGGGAGAAGCCATGAAATCCTGGAAAAGAGTGCCGTGGATTGCGGCATGTTCACTTGTGATTCCTTTGGTTTTCGTTATGTTGTATCCGGCGCCTTTTGCGAGCGCTGTGTGCGCATTTTGGTCCGTCGCAGTGATGTTAGTATCAGGATATGCGATGAAAAAGCAGGCGGAGGCGGAACGCAGAATCATCATTCAATCCATGGAAAAAACAGCAATAGCTTCATTAAATCATCATCGGCATGACTGGATGAACGATCTCCAAGTGTTATATGGATATCTTAGGCTGGGCAAACTTGATAAATCCCTGCAATGTGTGGAAAGAATAAAAGAGCGGGTAACGGAAGAAAGCCGGATATCTAAATTAGGTATACCTTCTCTCGTCTTTTATTTGCAATCTTTTCGGGCCAGTGGAGCTGCACTGGAATTGCATGTGGAAGTAGAAGAAGAGCTGCAGCTCAGTGCTCTGGTCTCTCCCGAGGATGGCGAGTCGCTTACGGGGGCGATTGCGGATGCAATTCGGGCCTATCAGTATGGCGGTGGCCGGTCGTCTTGGGGAGAGGTGCGCAAACTGACCTTGAACTTCGGACAGGATCATGGAGATGTCGTCGTCCGTTTGGACGGAGATCAGACCCCAGATCCAGAAACGCTGCGGCAATTAACAGCTGTACTCAAAGGTAAAAAAGTCAGAACGGAGCAGCTTCCGTCTGGGGATACGTTTGTACAATTCAGAATGCCTTGTGGAATATAGGAAGAAGGGGTAACCAATGTTTGTTGATAAAGCGAAGATTTATGTAAAAGCAGGAGATGGAGGAGACGGCATCGTCTCTTTCCGTCGTGAGAAATATGTACCGGAGGGTGGCCCTGCCGGCGGCGATGGCGGCCGGGGAGCCGATATTATTTTCCGGGTAGATGAAGGTCTGCGGACATTAATGGACTTTCGTTACCAGCGTCACTTCAAAGCTCCACGTGGAGAAAAGGGTCGTAACAAAAGCCAGCATGGTGCAAATGCAGAGAACATGATTGTGCGTATCCCGCCGGGTACGACTATTGTGGATGAAGACAGCGGGGAAGTATTAGCTGATCTAACGCGACATGGTCAGCAGGTGGTTGTAGCCAAAGGTGGCCGCGGCGGTCGGGGTAACATTCGCTTTGCAACGCCAAGAAACCCGGCACCTGAGCTTGCCGAGAATGGTGAGGAAGGCGAAGAGCGTTATATCGTGCTTGAGCTTAAAGTCATGGCGGATGTGGGACTAGTCGGGTTCCCGAGTGTGGGTAAATCTACGTTGCTGTCCGTTGTATCTGCTGCCAAGCCGAAGATTGGGGCATACCACTTTACAACCATTACACCTAACTTGGGTGTCGTTGATGTGGGTGAGGGCCGCGGTTTTGTTATGGCCGATTTGCCGGGGCTAATTGAAGGGGCACATGAGGGTATTGGACTTGGACATGAGTTCCTGCGACATGTTGAGCGGACAAGGGTTATTATTCATGTTGTAGACATGTCTGGTTCAGAAGGGCGCGATCCTTTCGAAGACTGGCAGAAAATTAACGATGAGCTGAGACTATACAATCCTGCCCTAGCCGAGAGACCGCAGGTTGTAGCTGCGAACAAAATGGATATGCCGGATTCTGAAGCCAATCTGGAGCAGTTCTTGCAACAGGTTCGTGAAGTGAAGCCAGATATCGAAGTGATGCCTATTTCCTCTCTGACCCGTCAAGGTATTCAGGAACTGTTGTACCGAGCGGCTGATCTGTTGGATCAGATTCCGGATGAGCCTGAGGTAGAAGAAGTAGCCGACCTCTCCGAGCGTAAAGTATACAGTTTGGAGAAAAAAGAGGACGAAGGTTTCCGCATTGTGCGTGAGAACGATACATTCATTGTGGAAAGTGCCAAGATTGATCGCATGATGAAACGGATGCAGTTGAATTCACACGAGGCTATTCTGAAGCTGGCACGTACACTTCGTTACATGGGTGTGGATGATGAGCTTCGTAAACGCGGTGCCGTGGAAGGCACGATTGTGCGTATTGGAGATTTCGAGTTTGAATTTGTGGAAAGCAGCAGTTACTACTAAGCTGCTAGGCCAAAAAAATTCTTTAAACATCATCGGCTGATGGTTGCTAAATAAAATGAGAAACGCAGCGAAACGGGAAGTTACCGTGGTGCTGCGTTTTTTTTGTTTGTTTTCTGACATGATGGAGGCATTAGCCTGTATACTGTGGGAAACAGTTTTTGAAAAATAGACATGTTACGTATTGCCCTTTTGGGATTCATCCTATATAATGTCCACTATATGAATACATGAGTCTTTGAGGAGAGGACGTTCTGTGAATGAACGCTATTACTTAGTACGGGAAGATATTTTGCCTGAAGCTGTGGTAAAAACGATGCAGGTGAAAGAGCTGCTTGCTTCCGGGGATGTCAAAACAGTGCATGAGGCCGTCGAACAGGTCGGATTAAGCCGAAGTGCCTTTTACAAGTACAAAGATGGAATTCATCTGATCAATCAGCTGGAGCGTGAACGTATCGTAACGATCTCGATTGACCTGGAGCATCAGTCCGGTATTCTGTCTCGCGTGCTTGGACATTTTGCAGGTTATGGAGCCAACGTACTTACGATTAATCAGAGTATTCCACTTCAGGGCCGAGCCAATGTTGTCATCTCCGTGGAAACGACGCATCTGCATGGAGAGATTGGTGAAATGCTGGACCGAATGCAAGATATGCCTGGAGTGAAGCGTACACGGATTGTAGGTCAAGGTTGATCGGACTTTGAGAATATAGGATTAGACAATAGGGGGTAGGTCGTTAGTGAAACCGGTAAAAGTCGGATTGTTGGGCCTGGGCACGGTTGGAACGGGCGTTGTCCGAATTGTGGAAGGGAATCAGGAGGATCTTAGCAGCCAGGTGGGGTCGCCAATTATCATTGAGAAGATTGCGGTGAAGAACACGGAGAAGGATCGTGTTATTCCCATTGACCGGGCGAAGCTGACAGAGGACCCTTGGGAAGTCATTCGTCACCCGGACATTGATGTTATCGTTGAAGTGATGGGCGGCATCGATCAGACGAAAGAATATATTCTTGAAGCACTGGAACGTGGGAAGCATATCGTAACAGCGAATAAGGATCTTATGGCATTGCACGGTTCAGAGATTTTGGCTAAAGCACAGGAAAAGCAATGCGATGTGTTTTATGAAGCCAGTGTGGCTGGAGGCATCCCGATCATCCGCACGCTGATTGAAGGTTTCTCTTCGGACCGGATCACTCGAATTATGGGGATTGTGAACGGCACAACGAACTATATTTTGACGAAAATGAGTCAGGAAGGCGCATCCTATGAAGAGGTGCTTGCAGAAGCACAAGCTTTAGGGTATGCGGAAACAGACCCGACATCAGATGTGGAAGGACTCGATGCTGCTCGTAAAATGGCAATCTTGGGCACCCTCGGTTTCCGTACGAATGTGGAATTGAAGGATGTTGCCGTTAAGGGGATCTCCGCTGTCACGCGTGAAGATATCACGTATGCTAAAAGATTAGGGTATGAGTTGAAGCTGCTTGGTATCGCAGACCGTATCGATGATGAGATTACGATTAGTGTGCAACCAACGATGGTGAGAAAGAACCACCCAATCGCATCGGTAAACGGTGTGTTCAACGCCGTGTATGTGCACGGTGAGGCGGTAGGCGAGACGATGTTTTACGGAGCAGGGGCGGGTGAAATGCCAACAGCGACTTCCGTAGTTGCTGACATTGTTGCTGTAACGAAAAACCTCAAGCTTGGGGTAAACGGAGTAAAAGCGATCGTACCGTATAAAAAGAAGAGACTTCAGAGTGATGAGCAGATTTTTTCGAAAAATTTCATATTACTGCACGTGGACGACAAAGCAGGGGTGCTGGCGCAGATTACGCAAATTTTTGCCGAGTATGAAGTCAGTCTCGCTTCCGTTGTGCAACAGCCGAATGAGCACAATCCTGACGCTGAGATCATTATCGTTACGCATAATGCAAGTAAGGCCAGCATGGACAAGGTACTCAAGCATTTTGAATCACTTAACGTGATTCGCCGGATTAAGAGTGTTTATCGCGTAGAAGGCTAGTTATTAAGTCATTTTAAAATATAATTAGTTTAAAATTTTTCTTATGTAAGCAAATCATCAATTCATAAATCTAGATCACTAAACCTAAAGGAGTTTACCCACAATGAGATATCAAGGATTATTGCAAACGTACAAAGAACACCTTCCAGTCAATGAAAATACGCCGCAGCTTACACTTCAAGAAGGAAATACGCCACTGATTCATGCAGAGAATCTGTCGAAGGAACTCGGTTTGAATCTGTATTTCAAATATGAAGGACTGAATCCCACAGGTTCTTTCAAGGACCGCGGAATGGTTATGGCTGTTGCCAAAGCGATGGAAGAAGGCAGCCGTACAATTATGTGTGCATCTACTGGTAATACATCCGCAGCTGCTGCAGCCTATGCCGCACGTGGTGGGTTGAATTGTATCGTGTTGATTCCAAATAACAATATTGCACTGGGTAAACTCGCTCAAGCGATGATCTATGGTGCCAAAGTCATCGCGATCAATGGTAACTTTGACCGTGCCCTTGAAATTGTACGTGAAATTACGGCTAAACATCCGATTACACTTGTAAACTCTGTGAATCCATACCGGATTGAAGGACAGAAGACAGCTGCTTTTGAATTGGTTGAGCAATTGGGAGATGCACCGGACGTTCTGGCTATTCCGGTTGGTAATGCGGGTAACATTTCAGCATACTGGAAAGGCTTTAAAGAGTATAACGAGGCAGGGAAATCCAACACATTGCCGCGCATGGTTGGGTTCGAGGCAGAAGGAGCTATGGCAATTGTTAAAGGAGAACCAATCCTTGAGCCAGAAACTGTAGCTACAGCGATTCGAATCGGTAACCCTGCCAGCTGGAAAACAGCAGTGGCTGCAGCGGAAGAGTCCGGTGGTCAGATTAACTATGTTACGGATGACGAGATTTTGGCGGCATACCGCACCATTGCGGCACGTGAAGGGGTATTTGCTGAACCGGCTTCTGCTGCATCTGTGGCTGGTGTGTACAAATTGCATCGTGAAGGCTACTTCAAAGGTGGAGAAACGGTTGTATGCGTGTTAACAGGTAACGGACTGAAAGATCCGAATGTTGCGATTAAGACAGCTGCTGTGGAGCCGCTGGTGGTTGAAGATACAGAAGAGGCAGTTATGGCAGCTATTGCCCAACTGGAGCAACGGTCTGTATGAGCTTGCGTGAAAAAGTAACCGTAAAAATCCCGGCAAGCACAGCCAATCTGGGTCCAGGGTTTGATACCCTGGGCATGGCCTTGTCTTTGTATGCCTGGCTTGAGATTAAACCGGCATCACAGACCACATTTCACCTGTATGGAGACCATCTGACGGGCTTGCCTTCGGATAAATCAAATCTGATTTTTGAAGTGGCGCAAATGGTATTTGATGAGGCTGGGGTCTCTGTACCTGAGCTTGAAATTTCGATGTATTCAGATATCCCCCTTACTCGGGGACTTGGAAGCAGTGCTTCGGCAATTGTTGGTGCGCTGGTTGGTGCCAATGCATTGATCGGCAGCCCATTGTCTAACGATAAACTGCTGGATTTGGCGACAGCTTTGGAGAAACATCCGGATAATGTTGGTGCATCATTATATGGCGGAATCATTACAGCAGCTTGGGATGGTCAATGCGTCGACTACCTTCGTATCGAGCCTCATCAGGATTTGCAGACTTTGGTTATCGTGCCAGACTTCCAGCTATCTACTTCCAAAGCACGGAACGTTATTCCACAGCAATTTGGTATGTCTGATGTCGTACACAACGTAAGCCGTTCTTCATTGCTTGTTGCTGCTTTAGCCAGTGGCAGGCTGGATATGATTCAAAAGGCAATGTCCGATCGAATTCACCAGCCGTATCGTGCCTCGTTGGTACCCGGCATGACGGAGATTTTAGAACGTGCTACTGAACATGGTGCGCTGGGTGCTGCGCTAAGCGGAGCTGGACCAACTGTGCTTACACTGGTGGATCGACACGATATCCGCAAAGATGAACTGGAACAATATTTAATGGGTATCATGAAGCAGGAGGGGATCACGGCCTCTGCCTTGTGGCTGGACCCGGATCTGGACGGAGCCCTCATACTGCCGGATCAAGATGAACGTCCTTTTTTGGACAGGATCAAAGGGGAAGTTAACGCATGAAACGAATTGCAGTGTTACCAGAAGGTTCAGTCTCACACGAAGCAATCGATTTTCTTTTCAATGGGGAAGCACTCGATTTACAACATTCCAAACTCATTTCGGACATTTTTCGTGCGGTGGATAGCGGGAGTGTACAGTACAGTGTGATTCCAATTGAAAATACAATTGAAGGTTCCGTTAGCCTGCATATGGACTGGCTTGTGAATGAGGTGGATATCCCCATGCAAGCGGAGTGGGTCTACCCTTCCATTCAGAATGTTATCGGACACGGGAACGAATTTGTCACAGGCGATGGCACATATGATTTTGGTAAAATTACTAAGATTCTATCCCATCCCGTGGCCATCCCACAGTGTCAGAATTTTATTCGGCAGCATTCACCCGATGCAGATCTCGAAGGCGTGAACAGCACAGCTGAAGCAGTGGAAATTGTGAAGAAAAATCCAGGAAAGGGCTGGGTTGCAATCGGTACGAAGCTCGCGGCTCAAAAGCATGGTCTCGATATCATGGCGGAACGTGTGACGGATCATGACAATAACTACACCCGTTTTGTACTGATTGGCCATGAACCCGTCAGCATTCCGCGTGAAGCAGACCATGTGAAGACAAGCTTGCTTGTAACATTGCCTGAGGATGCACCGGGTGCACTCCATCAGGTGTTGTCGGCTTTTGCCTGGAGAAAGCTGAACTTGACTCGTCTTGAATCCCGTCCAACGAAAAAACGTTTGGGTAGCTACTATTTTTACATTGATGTCATTGAAACGGTTGATTCCGTATTGCTCACGGCAGCTATGGCCGAAATCGAGGCTTTGAATTGTCAGGTACGTGTTCTTGGAAGTTATCCATGTTATACATACCCTTCACGGAAATAACCGGATAGTGGTTGGATGATGCAAAGAGATCTTCCGGCATCTATGTGAAATTAGAGAGTTTTTTTGTTAGTTATGATGTAAAATGGACAGGTTCATTATGTTTCGGAATATAGGAAATGCATATTTAATGGAGGTGCAGTTAGTCATGTCAGAACAATGGATCTATTTGGATGGTCAGTATGTAACCAAGGAAAATGCAAAAGTTTCGGTATATGACCATGGATTTTTGTATGGAGATGGGATCTTTGAAGGTATTCGGATTTACAATGGCAATATTTTCAGATGTAAGGCTCACTTGGATCGCTTGTATGATTCGGCAAAATCCATCAGTTTGAACATTCCGCTGTCTTACGATGAGATGCTTGAAGTGATGGCTGAAACGGTGCGCCGCAACGATATGCGTAACGGTTATATTCGTCTGATCGTTTCGCGCGGACCAGGGAACCTGGGTCTTGACCCGACACGTTGCCCTAAAGCTTCCGTGATCATTATTGTGGAACAGCTAGCGATCTACCCGGAAGAAGCTTATCTTACAGGATTGAAGGCCGTTTCCGTATCCCAGCGTCGTAACATCCCGGATGCGTTGAATCCGAAGATTAAATCCCTCAACTATCTGAACAACATCCTTGTCAAGTTGCAATCGAACTTTTCGGGTGCAGGTGAGGCTATTATGCTGAACTCCCAAGGCTACGTGACCGAGGGTTCAAGCGACAACATTTTCATTATCAAAAACGGTGTGGTTTACACTCCGCCTTGTTACCTTGGAGCACTCGAAGGCATTACCCGTCAAGCGATTATCGATCTGTGCGGGGAGCTGGGTATTGAGTTAAAAGAAGTACCCTTCACGCTTCATGATGTGTACATTGCAGACGAAGTGTTTTTCACAGGAACAGCTGCTGAAGTTATTGCGGCTTGTGAAGTGGATGGCAGAACGATTGGTTCTGGTGTAGCGGGCCCGGTTACATTAAAATTACTTGAAGCTTTCCGCCAGATTGTCGACAAAGACGGTTACAAGGTGTGGGAATAAATGGATATGTCGAATTGAATAAATAACAGGAATTCTCCTTGTCCGATAAAATGTAGCATGCCTAGTGCATGTGGGATTTTAGAAGGCGGGAGGATTTTTTTTGTTCAAATGATGTCATTAGCCCGGTTGCTGCATAGGATGTAGTAACGGTATGGGCGAATGTACTGCCCAAGTATGACGTCTAGGAGGTTAGTTCCCTGTGAAAATACACATGGTGAAAAAAGGCGACACCTTATATCTGCTGTCCCAAAAATACAATGTCGCACTGGACAAATTGATTGCGGCCAACCCGCAGATTGCAGATCCCGACAAGTTGGATATTGGGATGAAGGTCAAAATCCCTGCACAGCCGGTAACACCAAAGCCAGAGGGTGTACTGCACAGTCACAAGGTAGTACAAGGAGATTCGTTATGGAAGTTGTCACAAGCTTGGGGAGTTCCGCTGAAAGACATGATCAATGCGAATCCGCAGTTGAAGAACCCAAATGCTCTACTGGTTGGAGAGACCGTCTATATTCCTTCCATGCATACACAAGGTAATCAGGCCGCGAATACTCAAATGGGGAATATGGGCGCGCAAGAAAAGTTATCACCTGAAGGCAAAGAGTATACGGGTGTAAAAGAAGGAACGGAACCTGTCGTGCCATCTCCTCCACCTCAAGCAGTTGAAACGCCAGTCCCTGTTCCAGCCCCAGCGCCTGTTACCCCCGCTAAGCCTAATATTATGCCTGAATTGGAGGCTTTACCGCAATTACCAGTAATGCCTGAAATGAAGCCTGAGAAGATAACAGACAAGAAAGAGGAGATGAAGCCGGAGGTTCAAGTCCAACCTGTAACCGAAGCGAAAAAACCTCAAATGCCCAATCTTTCACCTGAGGTGATGCCTCTGCCTGTAATGCCTAACATCGAACCGGCTGTGAATGTTGCGCCAACAGTCAAGGAACCATGTGATTGTGGTCAAAAAATGCTCCATGCTCCGATGGAACATCCTTATATGCAGGTGCCTGTACCTGCACAAGAGGTATACGCTGTTCAGCAAAACAACATGTACACGGCAGGGATGGTTAATAACTCTCCATTCCCTGGTGTTCAGGATGTTGGTGCCTATAGTATGGGTAGCATGCCAAATAGCCCATGGACGGGAGCTGAACAAACTTATAATCACAATAACGTAATGCCAAATATATCTCCTGAGATGACGAATAATGCATTTCCAATTTCACCAGCAGCTCAGATAAACAGTCCTTTCCCAAGTGTAGCAGCTGCAACGAACCAGATGAATAATCAACCGCCATTTATTTCCCCATACTCTATGCTTCCGTATCCTCCGTGCGGATGTGGATCGCATATGAATGCTCCTCAATATACTTATCCTACGTATGGTTATCAGGAACCGACTTGGGGCATGTATGGTCACCCGAATGGCATGCCACCTGAAATGTCAACTTCTGTCATGCCGAATCATCCAATGGAATATGCTTATCAAAATCCGTATCCAGCTCAAAATATGGTTCCTCCATCTCCGCTCGGTGCTTTTGGGGAGATGTATCCATCCGAAGTTCATGGCTCCAATAGTGGGAAAAAGGGAGGACGTGAAAACGCGAACTTAAGCCAGGCATCTTTTGAAGAGGCGGGTGCTGAACTTGAGGTGAAACCGAAGTCAACTCCAACTAAAAATGGAACGGCAAAGCGAAGAACAAGTAAAACACCTGCGAAAAGTAAATCAAAGGTAGCTGTATCTGGGAAATCTACTAGAGAAAACAGGACGTCATCAAATTCACAAAAACCAGCCAAGAAACGTCGTAATCCCTGGATTCAACATTAAGATGGTTCAAAGCAGAACATGATATAGAGTGATGGTTGTTGCGAAAAGGTCAGTTCAACATATTAGAACTGACCTTTTCGCTTGCGTAGTTAGATTGATAAAAAGAAGATGTGTCTGAAATAATGGAGGTGTCGAATAAACAAAAATATTGCAGATAACGTTTGAAAGCCCGTTCGATATTATGTTATAATATGTATGCGCTTTAATTTTGGATTGGAAGTAGCTTTCAATTGAAGTGTACTTGCAGACCTTTAAGAAAATTAAACGTATTATTAAAAAACTCTTGCATTAATTTTGGCCGTGTGTTACATTATTTAAGTCGCCGCTGAAACTTAGCGAAGACGAGAATGAAGTAACACAATCGTGTTTGATCTTTGAAAACTGAACAACGAGTGAGTAAACATTCTGCTTGCAGAATGAACAAATGAGATTTTTAATCTCGTCAGATTCAAAATGAGCTTATCGCTCTTTTCAATAACTTTATTGGAGAGTTTGATCCTGGCTCAGGACGAACGCTG
>NZ_JBNDJR010000015.1:0-109805 GCF_050435065.1 Paenibacillus sp. 4624 | reverse complement strand
TCCGCGTCTGACTTCTGCCCACTTTAATCCTCCTCCTTTTTGAACATTCCACTAAATTTCAACTGCGTTAAATTGATAACCATAGCAATGACTAATAGAACGATACCAACCGCAGCTGCGTAACCCAGCTTATTCTGCTCAATCCCTTGTCTATATAGGTATCCAACTATGGTTAAGCCAATATTTTGGGGTGATTTGTTACCGTTGAACATCATCAGACTCTCGGTAAACATGGCTAAACCTGCATAAACACTAATTGTGGTAACATATATCGTGGTCGGCTTCAATAATGGCATTGTGATCATTCTAAACTTCTGCCAAGCAGATGCACCGTCAATTGAGGCAGCCTCATAATATTCATTGTCAATGCTTTTCAAACCCGATAGATAGTAAAGCATATTAACGCCTGTCCATCTCCAACATGCGAGGATTAACAGTGCTGCCATACTCCAATTTCCGTCTTTCAAAAATTTAATAGGTTCTACACCAAATAGACCCAGGAAACTGTTCATTAATGAACCTTCCATTTCACCGAATGTCAGGCGGAAAATGGTACCCGCAACTGCGACAGATGTTAAGGCAGGGAGAAAGAACGAAGATTTAAAAAACTCTCTTCCCATCATTAACTTACTGTTGATCATAACGGCGAATAACATGGGAAAGGGAATTAACAGCACTAAGGTTCCTAACATGTACACAACGCTATTTTTAATAGATATCAAAAACACTTTATCTGTAAGCAATTTTGAATAATTTGCTTCACCAATCCATTTAGGATCCTGCCCCAACATCCTATCTTGAAAACTCATTATGAATGAATTTACAAGGGGGGAAAACCAGAAAATCAAAAATATGAGTATAAATGGCAATACAAAAACATAAGGTGCAACTTTTTGAGAGTATACAAATTTCTTTATCATATTCTCAATCTCCCTTGACTATGGTTAAACCTGCCGACCACTATACCTGCCAACAGGTTTAATCGAATCATTTACTTATTATATTTATTTCAATTCTTGTTCAATGGCTGCTTGTGCTTCATCCAACGCTTCCTTCACGTCTTGGCCATCTTCAAAGATCGCATTCAAAGTAACCGTATTGAATATATTGCCGATGGTTGGTGAAGCTTTAACGGACTTAATCACTCTAATTTCGTCCTTGATTTCATTCAAAGTATCAAATGCATTTGTTTTAAAGTATTGGACATATTCATTTTCAGGGTTTTTCGTAACTGCATCATCTTTCCATACTTCCATGTTGATTGGGTCAAATCCAAGTGTATTCCAGATTTCAGTAGTAGCTTCTTTCGAAAGCTTAGCAAAGGCTACAAATTCTTTGGCCAACTGAACGTCTTTACCATTCTCGGTAACAACTGTGCCAGTACCGCCTAAGCCAACGGAACGAGGATTACCTTCTTCGAATACAGGCAATGGAGCTATAGCATACTTACCTTTAAGGTCTTTCATTTCGTTTACAAAGCGGGACATGTACCACTCAGGCATTAATGCACTTGCGTAGTTGCCTTTGTTATATTCGCCCTTTGCTTCTTCTGTGTCGGGTTGTCCGCCAGGGATCGTATGAATAACATTGTTCTTCTGCAGATCGACTAACATTTCAAACGCTTTAATCATTTCAGGCGAATTCACTTTTGGATTACCATTTTCATCTGTAAAATCAGCATTTTGCTGAGCTAGTAGCAGCGATGCTTGGAACGAAGCTGATGTATCAGCAGTACCTAAGTACTTGCCAGTCTTTTCGTAAACCTTGATACCAGCTTGTTTGTAATCTTCCCACGTTTTGATTGTTTTGTAGTCAACACCTGCTTGTTCGAGAATTTCAGTGTTGTAGAAAGCAAGCGTAGCACCTACGTGATAATCAAAGCCATAAACCTGATCGGCTTTGGAGTAAATCTCGACACGTGAAGGAACAACAGCGTCTTTGTATGGTGCATATACATCATTCAAAGATTCCAGAGGAACGTTGTCACCTTCCAAGAATTTAGGGAATTTACCAAGCTCGATATCCGCGATATCAGGAGCACCTTTTCCGCTTGTAACTGCCAATAAGAGCTTGTTGTGCATATCATCGTAAGGCATAACCGTTACATTCAACTTAATCTGTTTGTCTGGGTTCTGTTGGTTCCATAACCCCAGCATTTTATCCAAATGCTTACCGTGTAAATCTACGAATGTCCAAAATGATAATTCTGTTGCATTCTCACCGGCATTAGCGCCTAATTGCTGTGTTTCCGTTTTTGAACCAGAAGGACCACAAGCAGTAAAGACAATTGACATAATAAGGAGTGTAACGATGGAGATTAAAGCACTGCGTTTTTTCATTTGTTCGTCATCCTCTCTTTTTTGTTATGCATTTGAAAAGTCGGCTGACTAGTTAATTTTGTTGATTTAAGCGGTTACAATCCATCTTGACAACACCATCCTTAACTTAATTCTAACCCTTCAAAGAAAAGACCCCTTCGCAGCAATTTCTTAGATTCCATACTGTAAGCGCTTCATATGCCGTATTAATATATATATGAAATAAGCTTTATATAACCAATTGATTATAAAATCATAAAGTTTATGGGGAGATGCTACTCTTTGAAAAAGCTGGCGCTCTGCAAACAAATCGTACACCATTACATCCGACAATTACGGCGGTGCGTACAAGGCGGTCTCCCATTTGCTATCCAAGAGTCAGCAGCAGATTGCGCTCATCTCACCTGAAAATGCCAATACAGCCGTCGAGGATCGCATGCTCGGCACAGATCAAGGCATTTCGATTGACAAGAGTTTGTGGTGTCACATCCCTCTCGACATTCTACGCAGCGAGCAAGCATTAGACTATGTAATTGACTTCTTGCAGGACCACAGTGGAATTTCGGCAGCCTTTTCCCTGACTGGAGAAACTGCACGCCTTACATTAGCCGCTATCAGTCGTCTGAACGATCATTCAAATATCGATTTGCTATCTTTCGATAATCCACATCTTTCAGGCGTAGCTTATGTGCAGCAGGATGAACAGGAAATGGCACAAAGCTGTTACGTGAACAAATGGAAGTATTCATTCTCCTAAGAACGCCGTCATTCCCGTGCAACTCATCTTCCCTTGACACGACAAACGTTGCAGCCAGGCGATAGATGAACTGGGCATATTGATTGGTTTTACCGGCGATGTTGTTGATGATTGTCTGCCCAGAAAAGTTAGTTCATGATACAAAAAAACTTACTCAAGCAAAATATTCAACTCATTTAACTTTTATCTCACCACAGGATTCCATCATAATGCTATTTAGATAATTACCTAATCCGAAATGACACAATGTTCTTGTCCTCAGCTTGGGACAAGAACTTGGTTCCTTAAAACAAAAAAGCCGCTATAATAGCGACTTTGAATGGAACAAGGTTCTTGTCTCGCGACATTCTTGCCCCATTATTCATGTAAAATTTCCCACGCTGTTTATGGAAATGATTCTCCATGACTAAAACGAATTATCCTGCCTTAGTTTAATGAGAATTGACCAGGTTTTTGTCCCTCGACCTCACTGCTACTATAGTTACATTCCTGCTAGCCGCAAAACGTCTTCTAATTTCAGTTTCCCAAGAACCTTATACCCTCTCTGATCTCCCAGAGGTTGTATAATAACAGTTTCCATACTTGAGAGCTCTCCCAATCCTAAACCTGGAGGAAAGGAATGAGCTACAATTACCCTGTTGAAATTACTTGGAGTTTTTTGTTCAACTTCTTTGGTAAAAACTTGTAGTGTAGTGCTTATGGTTTCAGTGCTCGGATTTTGACTGAGTTTATATATATTTATCCAGAAATCATTAACTTTTACATTTTGTATACCAAAAGCAGTTTGAGCCGTTTGGACGGTTCTACATAAGGGACTAGCTTCAACGGGTAAATAGACAGGAATATTTAGCTTTCGAATAGCATTGCCATATTTCTCAGCCTGCTCCTTTCCCATAGTGCTTAAATTCCTTTGTGTAGTGCAATCACTCAGATTAATATTTTGTTGATCCTCACCTACCGATGCATCCCCATGTCGGATATAAAGTGTATACCCACCTTTTTGAAGTTCATTTATGAGAGAAGAACTGGGAACTTCTGATTGGCTGGCATTACAAATTGTTCCAAGCAAAAGAAATAGATAGGGTACGATAATGAATAAACGGTTCATTTCTTTACCACCTTTTTTCTCTCTACTGTCCCCTCATGACGATTTTCTATACAATTTTCATTATCCTTTTTAGGAAGGGATACTTAGTTACTTCTAATGAGAATGACGAGATGATTCATCAATGTTAGCACCCCATAATCAACTACATCGAGAATAATTATGTCTTGGTTGGTAGTGTAGCATTTTAGTTAAAGCTCTAATTGGTATTTTAACTTTTAGACATTACGAGAAAAGATTAGATAAAAGGCAGTCTTATGTACACGATGTATTCTAAACGGAATGGTTTCCATCGACCTCATTACTTCCTGGCTCGGTTGAACTCAATGCTTCTATCATCGTTCTAATACATGGCATAAAACATTTAAAATGGCCCCACTGAAGCAAACTATGGAAACTTGTACCGATCCCTTCTACGTTCCCCTCTTCATTATCAATTTATCTGTGAGTAGAAAACTTTTAGTGGCTGAACGTTATCATAAACAAAAAAAGGCACCTCTGTGGAGAGGTACCTTTAGCTATATTATCCGCAAGACATGTTTCTGGCTGAGCAACGGATAAACATTGAATAATGCTGCAGATTTCAAACACCATAAATAAATTTAGTTGTCATTGCATACAGCCTCCCTTTTTCTCAGTACTACTACGATATCTGTCTGAGGTACAAATAAATTATAATTCGTTACATGCACTTGTCTCGTTTCCGTTACGGATTCAATCTTTAATTCAGGAGGAAGACAGCGCTCTATGTGAGTAATTAATGTTTCTTTGGTAAATCTCCAAATTACACCATCAATCGAAGAGTTCGCCATATAACCACCGTCCGTTACAGAACCTGAAAGAGACTTGAGAATAACCGGGTCCGCAATAATGATAGATCCACCGTCACGTAACAATCTGCAGCTCTCAATGAAGGCTTTTTTGTGATAACGAATGTGATGAAAGCTTCGTGCAAACAAAATTATATCGCAGCAATGTTCAGGTAAAGAAGTCGGCTTATCAATGAAGGCATGGATATAGGAATTAAACCTTCCCCACTTCTTTCCAAGTTTCAGAGCATTTAAATTCGGATCCATATTGAGAAAACGAATATCCTTCTGCTTGCGAAGATACTTGTTCAGTAAACCTGTACCACAGCCCACCTGAAGAACATCGCCCTTTAAAGGGGGTAAAACTTTGTAGACATTACGAGGAATAGGGAAGTTTTGAACATACATGGCTAATTCGTAGAGAATCGGATAACGCTCTTGCAATCGAACCAATTTACTGGTGTAGAAAGGCTTCCGCTTTTTGTGACGTTTAAAGTCCCATTTGTTCAAATAGTAGATAGGGGTTAATAACAAGAACAGAATAATAAAGACTCCTTGGACGCCATAAATTCCAAGTTTACTAAAGCCATCATTGGAATGTTGAGGCATCATTTGTTTAGAAGTATTCAAAATGATCACTCCCCTCTCACAAGGCTATAAATGGTGTAGAACCTGTTCTATCATAACAAACGAATCCAATATATGGTTGAATGCGCCAAAAAATACAGACATACTGTCCGTAAGCAATGCTTCCTACCAAATGACTTACGAAGCGGAGGGAATCTGATCATGCACAATTCAATCGTATTTAGAGAAGATTTTTTGACTCCTTCCCCCCCCCCCCCCGTCCATTTGAAGCTGACAAAAGAAGAGCCGTTTACGATGATGCATCACCATGATTTTGTTGAAATCGCTTATGTATATGAAGGAGAAGTGCTCATCAGATTGGGGACCAATGTATTTTGGTTTCCAAAGGCGACTTGTTTGTCATCCCCTGGTGTATCACATGTGTTTCAACCTCTGGATTTAAAAGAACAGGCTCCGTTATATTTGTCGAGCGGCGTAACGAATTTCGCAACGTATTCGAACAAATGTTACATCAACAGGAGGCTGATGCTACGCCTTATTTAGCTGCTGCTCACCAAGCCGTTATGGGGACCCATTATAGGGATACACTTACATTGCAAAAAATAAGCCGGCTTGCTGCGATGAGTACAAGAAATTTTCAACGAATGTTTAAAAAGAAACGGGTATCAGTTATATTCAGATGTTACATTAGAAATTGGAACATGTTCTTATCCCTCATCTGAGCATCGAAAAAGCCGCCCACAGGCGACCTTTTGAGCAAGAATACGTTTTTCAATTTGAAGTATGATCATCAGGACGCTGGATCATATAGGTCTGCATCATGTTCTTCGATCCAATCAATTTGCCTGAATCCATAGCCAGCCATCGTTTGCTGCACATCCAGCACCTCTAATTCCGGTGCCTGCCAAGACGTTTTTTTCGTTTCGTCGTCTCCTCCATTCTACAAAAACTGGAACCAAGATGCGAGCACCCTTATATTACTTGCGCGATACAAACTTTTTGAGATACGATATGTATCTTTGTGAAAATTATAAGACACAATACGTATCTAAGTAAACAACTATTTCATCCCTTTCTATGGGTAAAGTATTTCCCTGTAGCGCTACTGCCCCAAGTTAAAGCCCACTCGTCTCTATATTGTGTTTTTATTTTGACACATATCTAATCGGACTATGTTCTTGTCCATTCCGGCAATCGGTACAAGTTCTTGTCCTTCGCTCGGGACACGAACTTGTACCGCGATATAATAAAAAAGCCGCTTAAATAGCGACTTCAATGGGAATATGTTCATGCCCCTCAACATTTACCTAATTTTTGGGGTTTTAAGCATTAGTTTCGTATGAATATACTGGAAATCTGGTACTCTCTGAAAGTACTACATCCCCTTTTGTCCTCAAAAAGCAAAAGGGATGAAATTATTCAAATAGTATTCCACTTCTTTTCAAATAGATATATTTGACGTTCAATGTTTTATATTCCCTGTTAGTCAACAATGAATTCAATTATCTCTTTTCTTGCTTCTCTTCCTTCTCGCATAGGATACAACGGATAAACATGATTCATTTTCTATCTTACATGAAGAATAACATCAATTTTTGTTCAACTATCGTATCCTTCGTAGCTTAATCAACTGAATCGCGTCCAAGTTGGCGTTTAAACGCCAGGTTGCTGTCCGCCATCGATGACAATTTCTGTTCCCGTAATAGAAGGAACACGGTCGGAAACAAGTAACAGCGACATCGCTGCTATTTCCGCCGGATCTACCATGTGTCCGAGCGGTATCGCGGCGTTCATTTCCGCCTTCATAGCATCGGCGCTGATTCCTTTAATCTCTGCGTTTTGCACGGCGAGATTTCCCGCCCGCTCTGTTGCCGTTAAGCCGGGTGAAATCGCGTTAATCCTGATGTTCGATTCCGCCAATTCCTTGGAGATGCCTCTTGTAAAATTCAACAACGCCGAGTTTGCGGTACTGCCCGCGAGGAATGCTGGATTTGGCGTCCGTCCTGCGATGCCGACAATGTTAACAATACGTCCGTCTCGCTGTTTGATCATGTGTGGCGCCGTTTCCTTCACCATTCGGATGTAACCGAGCAGCTTTAAATTCCATGACTCCAAAAAAGCTTCCTCCGGCAGATCGAAAAAAGATCCTGATTTAGCGGAACCGGCATTATTGATCAAAATATCAATGCGGCCATAGTGTTCAAGCGCGGTCGACAACGCTCGCAATAGCATAAAAAATGTTGAAAAGTTCATGCAGTGATTCGACTAGACGTTCTGCTGCTCCTCCGGCCCCGCCTACTTCCATTAATTGTTCCATCCTCGTTGATAGATTTCTGTCGTCATTGAGTATATAAATGCTGAGATGAAGAGGTTCATCGGTATGGCAACAGCCAAGTACCGAGGTCTATTTCGTATGCGAATACAGACATATCTCACAGCATTTATTGTGAATGTGGAACGAATGGTAAAGTTAGTCGAGCAAAAGCAGTATTTGGCATATTTAAATAAATCAACAAAGCTTATGACTGAGACAAAATTCCTTTTACAAACAATGAGACACTGTGCTGGTAGAAATCTTCCTCGGTGACGAGTTGGGACTGATATTGCCGGTGAATCAGCTCGCTCATCTGAAATCCGTAGCACATCGAGAGAAAAGACATGGCGGCAAGGCGCTCATCCTGTCTGGCTATAACTTTTTTCTTCTGCAGGCGTTCAAAATATTCAACCAGCAAGGAGTGCAGCTTCACCGGCGGATCGGCCAGCACTCTGTCCAATTCGGGAAACATTCCTTTGTCGCGGATGCCAATCAAAATGATGTCCGCATTCTTATGGAAAAACAATCGGTACTGCTGACTTACATTCAGCAGATCGACCTCCGGATTATCGGTCGCGTCCTCTTTTAACAGCTTCTCAAATTGCGGAATATCCGAATGTCTTTCAATGATGGCTTCCAATATGCCTTGCTTACTTCCGAATTGCCGGAAAATCGTAGATTCATTGACTTTAGCTTCCGTTGCAATGGCTTTGGTGCTTACACCTCGATAGCCATTCTTTTTGATGAGCCGTGTCGCGGCTTCAATGAT
This sequence comes from Paenibacillus sp. 4624, assembly GCF_050435065.1. Taxonomy (NCBI): domain Bacteria; kingdom Bacillati; phylum Bacillota; class Bacilli; order Caryophanales; family Paenibacillaceae; genus Paenibacillus; species Paenibacillus sp. 4624. The sequence goes on along the minus strand of NZ_JBNDJR010000015.1, from coordinate 101,145 downwards.
TCTGTCTGAAGTTTGCATTGTATTTCTCCTTTTGCATATGTTAAACCTATTCTACTACAAGTTCTGCGATGAAGCAGATTCAGAGTTCATCATTTTGATAAACGTTTATTTAAGGTAAATCGCTTCTTTTTTCCCAACGACTTGGTTCCGTAATCTTGACATGATCAGGCACCAATTGCGTGAGCGTGCCTAATTTATCAAATGTAATCTGGATTCGGTCAGAGGGCAACAACCATTCTTCGGTCTCGATTGCGCAGCAATCCGGTATCGTCCCCATTCCTATAATCGTGCCCGGGAGTGGCGTGAAAACTTTGAGAACCTCCTCTATCACTTTTGCAGGGTGTGCAGCATACTCGGATGTGCTTCCCTTCCAGTGCAGTCTCTCCCCGATGCGTACATCTACATCCAATGCCAACGGGTTGTCGATTTCATCCGGCGTTACCAGAAATGGTCCTATTCCTTTGCTGCGATCGAAATCTTTGCAGCGCGTCGGTCCGGTCAGCGCCTGGAAATCCGGCCACTGCACATCGCGGACTGTACTGTCGTTAAAAATAACATAACCTGCAATGCAGTTCCCCTTCCCTGTAACAAAGGCCAGTTCCGGCTCGATATCCAGGTAGGAAGAGTACGAAGGCCAATGAATCGTATCCCCATCGCCAATTAATGCATTATGGTTACACTTGTAATAACTGAAAGTTACTTTATTCAGATTTTTCTGGAATTTTTCGGAAAGTTTACGTGTGAGTTCTTCTCTTTCCGGCCCTGTATATTCTCTTTGCAGCAGATTTACGCCAGCATTTCTTAGATGTCTTGGCGTCAGCCCGAAATCGATAAGCGCAGCCGGATTCGGAACCGGCGGTAGCAGGTTTACCGCTGTAATCGGGCTGATTTCATTTTCATTGAATTGATGCAACTGTTCGACAGCATATTGCATCAATTCCTTAGCGGTATCGTAACTTGCCGGCAAATAATGAAGATAGCTGTCCATACTTTCAAGACTGTCAACGAATGTTCTCTGCTTTTTCATGATTGCGGCAAAAGACACGACAAATTTCTCATTAATTACAAGCCCAAACAAAGGTTCCTGGGATGTATTGGTTCGAAAGGTTACTAGTTTCATGGTTAAGCGCCTCCATCCATGTAGTGTGATGTTGTTCTGTTACTATCATATTGCATAGAATGATTGCATGCAAGTACATGCTTGCATTCCTGTTTTCCATTCTCTATAATAATGGCATAGTCAGTATGTCTTACCCCAAAACATATACGCAAAGGAGAAATTTCATGAAGTATGGACGTATTATTCAAAAACCTCGCGTTAAATTTTTTGAAGTCGCAGATGGCGTCTTTGCCGGTATTTCGCCGTATCGCGGCATCAGTTGGGCCAATGCCGGGTTCATCAACAAGGGTGAAGGGCTGGTGTATGACACGTTCTTCGATTTGTTCCATGCGCGGGAAATGCGTGAGGCATTTATGGAAGTAAGCAACGGCGCCTCTCCCGCATATGTGGTGAACTCGCACTATAATAGCGACCATGCCTGGGGAAACAAAGCGTTTGAAGATGCTTGCATTATTATGCACAAGGAAGCGTCCAGAGAGCGTCTTACCGAAAATATCGCCTGGATGGATAGCGTTATCAGAAGAGGAAAGGATTCTCCCGAATCTACATCGGGCGAGCGGTTTTTTGCAGCGGAATTTGAAGGATTCGACCTGGAAGGCGTAGAATGGGTGCTCCCGAATATTGAGATAAAGGACGATATCAACATCCGTCTTGGCGATACGGAAGTAATGATTTACAACGTTGCTCCGGCCCACTCTGACAGTGACTTGCTGCTGTGGATGCCAAAAGAAAAAGTGTTGTTCGCCGGCGATGTCGTGTTTAACGGGTGTACGGCATACAGCGAAGAGGGAACCCTCAATTGGGTTAAAGTGCTTGACCGCATTATTGATGAAATTAAACCCGAAATCGTTATTCCAGGACATGGCGCCATCTGCGGCCTGGACTTCGTGAAGGAGCAGAGAGACTATCTCCTGAACCTGATCAGCGAGTTCAACAAGCATTACAATGACGAAATTGATGCCTTGTCCCTAACTAAGCAAATTGATATTTCCCGCTTCCTTCATTGGATTCAGCCAGAACGCTTGTATGTTACAGTGGACATCCTATTGAAAAGCAAACGAGGGTTACCACCCCTTCCCATTTGGAACGAGGTGCCTGCTAAGCTGGAAGACATGAAAGTTTTTTTGGCCGGAAAATATGGTAATCAAATCAAGCCATGGGACCCTATGAGTGTTTGGCAAGAATGAATAGCAATTTGAAGTTAGCCTACGAAAAACAAAAAACGACCCTGTCGCATACGTGAACTGTGACCCGTAAGATGGACACTTTGAAAAAAGTGCCCTCTTACGGGTCTTTGGTGTTTTAATCAGATGATAAACGTTTGTGGGGATGTAGATTATGGGGAAAATCAGACGGTTTTTTACGGAGAAAGAGATCATACTCTTAACTTATTCCAGGGAACGTTAGGTGTAGTATTAGGTATGCTGATATATGGAGGATCATTGCTTTTGATACATCTATGGATGAGTCGACGATTTTAAGTTCGTTGGCTCTTTTTTGAATTGAGCTCTTCCTTTAATCTGTTCTAATCTTCATACGTGCTATTCATTTTCAGCCGGACAACTGAATTCAATGCTCTCTTTAACCCAACACTCTTATACAGGATGATGCCAGATTTTTTCGGGAACGTTTCATAGGTTTCTTCATCAATAAACTCAGTTGTTGCATTGTTTTTGGCTAGAATATCCAAACAGGTCTCAACGTAGCCCCCATGCGAGACTAATTACCCACGCTAATATATGAACTTGCATCTATAAACCGATCGGTTTATACTAACACAAAAGGTATAGAAAGTGAGGCGATTCATGAACAAGCCCCCATTCATGTTTCTGAGCCAAATAGCTTCTGTATAAACAAAAATATAATAACTGATGGAGGTATTTTCCATGGCAAAAGTAAACGTAGGCGCTGAGAATGACCAACCAATTGAACTGTATTATGAAGATCATGGTGCGGGAAAACCAATTATTTTGATTCATGGCTGGCCTTTGAGTGGACGATCCTGGGAGAAGCAAGTTCCTGCCCTAATTGAAGCGGGCTACCGTGTTATCACATATGACCGTCGTGGATTCGGTCAGTCTTCTCAACCTTGGGATGGTTATGACTATGATTCCTTTGCTTCGGATTTGCATAAATTGATTTTGCACCTTGATCTGCGTGATGCTACATTAGTCGGATTCTCCATGGGTGGCGGCGAAGTTGCACGTTATGTCGGAACCTATGGAACAGAACGCGTTTCTAGAGCCGTATTTGCGGGAGCGGTTCCTCCCTATCTCTATATAACCGAAGACAATCCTCAAGGAGGATTAGATGATGCAACGATTTCAGAATTTCAAAACGGGGTAAAAGCGGATCGGCTAGCATTCCTGGATGGTTTTACAAGCAACTTTTTCGCTGCTGGAGACCGTGCTGACCTTGTGAGCGAACCATTCCGTATTTATAACCGTGATATTGCAGCTCTGGCATCACCTAAAGGCACATTGGATTGTATTGCTGCCTTTGCCCTTACGGATTTCCGTCAGGATCTGGAGAAGTTCAACATTCCAACACTGATTATCCATGGTGATTCAGATGCTATCGTGCCTTTGGAGGTGAGCGGACAACGTACTCATGAATCCATCCCTGGCAGCCGTCTGGTTGTTGTCGAAGGTGGACCACACGGATTTAATGCGACCCATTCTGATCAATTTAATGCAGCATTGATCGAATTTTTGCAGGGTTAAATTTAATTCGACTGATGATTTTAGCAAAAAAATGAGAGTAAAAGCAGAACGCCTCCTATAGAGGAGCGCGTCCTGCTTTCTGATTATTTCTTAAGAATGAACACCCTCTTGATCATTGCTAATACACAAAAAGAGCCACTATGCATAAGATTCATAAGATTGATGGCTACTTGGTACACTATGAATCTGTACCCATTCTAAATTGGTATTGAATTTGGGATGTATACTTGCACTTATAAACCGATCGGTTTATACTGTTACAAACAGTTTAGAAAGTGAGGAAAATTTAATGAATAATTTAACTCCCCCATTCACTCGTGAGACAGCAATCCAAAAAACACGTATGGCAGAAGACAGCTGGAATAGCCGAGACCCTCAGCGCGTCTCACTTGTGTATACTGAGGATTGCTATTGGAGAAATCGGAGCGAATTTATAACAGGCCGCCAAGAAATTGTCTCTTTACTGACTAGAAAATGGGCCAAAGAACTGGACTACCGCCTGATCAAGGAACTTTGGTCATTTACGGATAACCGTATTGCAGTCAGATTCGCATATGAATGGCATGATGATAGTGGCAATTGGTTCAGATCGTATGGAAACGAGAATTGGGAATTCGCTGACGACGGCTTGATGCAGCGTAGATTTGCTTCGATTAATGACATGCCGATTAAGGAAGAGGAACGAAAATTTCATTGGCCTCTCGGCACGCGCCCCGCTGAACACCCAAGTCTAAGTGAGTTAAACCTATGACTCGCACTGTTTTTGAAAAGTCTGATGTCATCCCTCTCGTTACTGAAGTATTTCGTGAATTAGGTTATGAAGGTGCATCTTTGAGTAAAATTACGGCCCGTACGCGTCTATCTAAAGGAAGCTTATATTATTTCTTTCCGGGTGGAAAAGATGAGATGGCTGCTGAAATTCTTGCTCATATTGATCAATGGTTTATCAAGAACATTTTTGAACCGCTCGAAAAGAATGAACCTCGGGCAGCCATTGACCATATGTGGCAAGAGGTCGATACTTATTTTCAATCTGGTCAGCGTATATGCCTTATTGGTGCATTCGCTTTGGACGAAACAAGAGATCGATTCGCTGCTGTAATTCGGCAATATTTTATAAGATGGATTGAAGCCTTAAGCGCGGCACTAGTTCAAACCGGTATCTCTAAAGAGACTGCAGACCAAATTTCAGAGGAAACAATTGCTAGTATCCAAGGGGGATTAATTTTGAGTAGAGCACTTAATGATGAATCCTATTTTGAACGTACATTGGCAAATCTGTCACAACGAGTCTCAACTTTTGTTTCTGAAAGCAACTCTGCTTACTGACACAAAAGTGTTTTTTAGTACACTGGCGGAATTTCTTTTCACCAAAAAACAAGTGATTTTTTCTTAACGATTTTTAGCAACTTTATGGGAGGTCAATATCATGAGCAATTTTGTCACAGATCAATTAGGATTTGTTCGCCATCAGACAGTTGATTATGTGAGGAATATAAATGACTCTGCCTCGGAAATAATTCCAACAGGTTTGAAAAACAATATAAAATGGAATCTAGGCCACATGTATGTCATACATGAGAAATTCGCTTTCCAACTTACTGGGGAAGAAACCAAATATCCTGCTAATTTTAGTAATTTGTTTGATCCAGGAACTAAACCGTCTGATTGGAATATAGAGCCTCCAACGTTGTCTCAATTAATTAACTTGTTAACTGAACAAATTGAAAGGGTTGAATCGATACTTTCAAACAAATTGAAAGAAGAAATCAATCCTCATTACAAGTCTTCTAAAGGACTCATCTTTACAAATGTAGAACAATTACTAGGTTTTCTGATTTACCATGAAGCAATGCACTTTGCAACAATTAAAAATATCAAAAGCATAATTAACAGTTATGTTTAGTAAAGAATTTGTTGGAATTAATGTCTCCATGAAATATTGAGTTATCTTACTTCGTTATTAGTAGTGTCCCTTCACTAAAACAAACAAACCGACCTTAAATTCTACTGAAATCGAAATAAGGTCGGTTTCTTTTTTATAACATCACCTTTCTAATCGGAATGGGAATATGCTTTTCCAATTCAGCAATCGGTGCAAGTTATTTGTTTCTTGACTTCTCTTTATGATTGATTTTTTCATTTGTGATAATTAATTTAATTCTGAAATAACCGGATATATTGCGCCTCTTAAGTGGAAATCATAGTTCTGATCTACAATTCCTACGACTACGTCTTCATGTTCATAGAGATCCACCATGAATCCAGCCATTTCTTTAGCAGTGTGATACTTAGGCATATTTGCTTTGTAATCAAATCCTTCGGCATCAATTGATTTTTGTACAAATTCTGTTTCCGTAATTGCTGGTGCCAAAATCTTCGCTTTAAGTTTTGCACCTTTTAGTTCCAGTTCTTTCGCAAGACCTTCTGTAAAGGCACTAACATAGTATTTCGATGCGGAATAAGCTACACTTCCCACTGCAATTGCATATCCGAGCGCTGAAGAGACGTTAATCAATTGAGTGCCTTCAACATCTGCATAATCTCGAACATACAATGTGGATAGAATCGTTAAAGATTCGATATTAACGCGCAGCATGGTTTCTACTTTGTCCAAATTCTGTTCAGCTATAACTGAGCCTTCTCCAATTCCAGCATTATTGATCCACGTTTCAATTTCATATTGTTTCAAATTGTTATACAGTGCATAAGCTTCAGAGGATACGGACAGGTCACTTTGTTGAACAATAACATTTACTTTAGTATCCATGCCTTGGATTTTAGCTTTGAGTTCTTCCAGCTTATCCGCTCTTCTGGCCACCAAAATTAAATTTTTACCCCGTGCTGCAAATGCTAATGCTGTTTCATATCCAATGCCTGAACTTGCTCCTGTAATTACAGTGTATTTCATAATGTTCTCTCCCTCTTATAGTACAGAATTAGTATGGATAATCACCTTTTATTAGAATGTTCATTCTAATAGAGTTAAAAAAATATTTCTTAATCGGAGTATAGCATTTTGAGAACGATCGGTAAAGAATTTTCGCTTGATTCTTTCATGAACTTAGATTTTCTTTTGACTTGAACAGATGGGCGAATTCAATATTAGTTCATAGTGCAGTGAATATGACCTATGAAGGAATTAGCCCACCCAAAACAAATCATTATATATCTAATAGTAAAAATTAATCTAAAATTGAAAGTGACATATCTATAATACTCGTTAATTTCCGCTGATCTGATGTCGTCTTAACGAGTGTGCGTAGTCCTAGCCAATTATTCATTAGAAAGTAAGCAGTAACTACCGGGTCCAAGTCTTTCTTAATTTCACCTGTTTGTTGTCCTGTCTGTATAAGTGTTGTCAAAAATTCTTCTGTTCGAGTGTAACTCTCATTTACTAAAGAAGAGATTTCAGGATCTAAAACACCCAGTTCCACACCTGAATTCACCATGAAACAACCTATTGGTTCGCCTTCTTTTCTTATTGTTGATTCAAACATCTCGCGCAGCACCAGTTTAATCGATTTTTGATTTTGAGTCAGGAACTTTATTTTGCTGGTCTGTTTCGCTTCATATCGCTCTAGTGCTTTCACAAATAAGGCATGCTTGTCCCCGAACGTATCATAGATGCTTCTTCGATGAATGCCCATAAATTCCACTAAGTCCTGCATGGAGGTTTTCTCATAACCTTGAGTCCAAAAAAGGTGCATTGCTTTATCTAGTACTTCATTTATTTCAAATTCTTTGGATCTTGCCATCTTTATCACCTCGAATAATCATTATACATTCAATTGATTATTCAGCAAATGGGTTTATAAAGTTCTTTGAACCAAATCAAACGATGGCTAAACTCTGTTTATTTATAGTTTTCTTCGTATGTTGGCTTGTAATCAGTCTGATGTCCATCCTTTTACTAAAACATCCGAGGTTACGCTGTACTTAAACGAATATCACTACCTTTCAACGTCTCCCGTAATTGTTTAATCGTTCTTGCCCTACAATTGCTGGAGTAATTGAGGGATGGGCTTGTGTAAACGCCAAAGCAAGAGGGGCCGCGTATAACCTACTTCATTGGCAAGAACTTGTAGTTCTTCATGCATTGCCCTTCACCCGCATGCAGGTGTTTTTTTCTTGCGTTTCACGCACTCAACTTGCTAAAGCCATAATAAAGAAAACTGATCTTACCGTCAAAGAAGTAATGCCATAACCTACGGAATAATCTGCTCAAGCAACTGTGGGGAAAAGGGGATTCAGCTCAAGCGATGCTGGAGATTACTCGAACCAGCAACCGTTCGGGCAATATTTCCGATGGCCATTAAATTGAGTTTAGTCCAACACGAGAATGCTTATCAGCTTGAACAATTAAATGCCCAATCATATTATTTAACACTACTTTTCTTTTGCTGTTAAATTTTTCATTTATAGCATTATTACACAATTATACAGTGATACCCTCTATCTTGAGATGAATTGCAATAATTGTAAGTCCTGTGAAATCCTCTACTACGTCTTTCACTTTATATTGCAGCTCCCTGCATACCTCATGCAAACGCATGCCATATTGGACTATAATGCTTAAGTGAATATCTATGCCTTTATCATGTTCACGCAGCTCAATTCCAGCAGTGTTACCAGTCAATTTTCTAGTGATGGATCCGATATAAGTCGAACTTAAAACAAGCCCGTCTGTCATATCGAGCGCCATACTTACAAATTTAGATATAGTCTCTTTGGAGAATGTAGTTTTGCCTAGTCCTGTTTGAATTAACATAATTACCATCTCCTTGTTTTCCACATAAAAAATATCTTCAACAATCGATCTTAAGTAATCGCTGGTATTTTGCTCCACTTTCTAACAAGCGAATTATCCGTTATCCTTTGTAATGATCATCTTTGAGTGTGAACAAGGGGCTCCGATTTAAGTATGAAACTGATTGCTATACTATGAAGACCACTGTGTGAGCGTATAGCACATCCCCCCTCTATGATGTGTACTTTTTTAATAGAAGTCTCATCAAGAATAACATTTCTTATCCATTCAGCGGTTTCCTTCTCTAGTGTCTGGGCAATAATAATATGATCGTGATCAATTCGATGAATTTGGCTTAAGATGCTTGACAAAAGTTTTTTTAGTATCCGCTGTTTGTTTCCTCTATACTTCACTCCTGATAGCACTCTTCCATGACTAACATATAAAACCGGACGTATTTTAAGCATATTTCCCAGAAGATTTTTAAGATTGCTTAATCGCCCCCCTTTATGGAGATAATCGAGATTATTAACAACTACGTTCAATTGAATTTCATCTCTTATTGTTTCAAGCGATTCTGCTATACCTATAGCGCTCTTACCTTCACTAGCCAATTGTGTGGCTAATAAAACCATCATGGCCGTCCCGGCAGAAACATTTAGAGAATCCACAACAGTTACTCTTCCCGGAGGAAACTCGCGCGAGGCTGTAACAGCATTTTGATATGTTGATGATAAATGAGAAGACACACTGATATACAGTACATCTTCTCCGTTCTCAATAACCGGGCGAAATGCTTTAAAAAAGTCAGCTGGTGGAGGTGTGGAAGTCTGCGGCAATTGTCCGTTCATCTCAACTTTGTTGTACATGTCATGGACGTTGATCTCTATGTCAAGATAGGAATCTTCCTGAAAAACTATATATAATGGAATGATTCCTATTTTATACTTATCAATCCATTCCTCCGGAATATCCGAGATGCTGTCTACAAAAATGCGCACTTTGGACACAGTCTTTCCTCCTTTAACCCAGTTTCTCTCTGTTTATCATGGTAGAAGCTTCTGATCCTTCATTCTCCACATTCGATTCTTCTAGGTGTTTAAGATGACGGGTTTTTCATCATAAGAGATTCGCCCTCTACATCAATATTTGGAAGTAGGCGATTTAGCCACTGAGTTGCAACTTAACGTTGCTCATTTGTATCTTTCTTCTATGTTAATTCCAACTAATCTATGTGCTTTAAAAACTTGAGTAACCTTGGTCACCTTGATTATCGATCTGAGGTAGGTTATCTGTTCCCATGTTCAGACAATTGAAAGTCGAATCCTTTTCTTTTGCAGAAGTAACTTCTAATTTCGATGTGTTCTGAATGTAAGAAGTAAGTGGCTTGTTTTCAGGTTTGATAGCAGCTGAAGATTCCAAAGTAATTTCTGTCGTCGAACATCCCAAAAGGGTTAGAAATACAGCTAAACTCAATGCGTTAATATACTCTTTCATATTATCATCTCCATATAATTATTTATTTAATGACATTACAGACTATTAATACAAAGGATAAACTAAAAGCTTATTTATATTATACGTCTGGTAATATTGTAAAACATCGTTCAAAGGGGCATACCTGTCTGCCCAATTGGGCAATGTTAATATACGATTATGTAGCATACTCCTCAAATGCGTATATTAAACCGTACTTTTGTATGGATCATCTCTTTAGGTGATTCCCTGTAAATTAGAGAGAGGAACAAATTTAGATAGTTCGTTAACAAACCTAATAGGGGCAGTATAATTAAATAAAACGAACGGTCCGTTTCATACCATATAGATTAAAGTGTCAAACCGACATCCACTACAATGATTGAACCTGTCATATAGCTGGATTTTCCAGTGGCATTGAAAACGACCATCTCCACAAGCTCCGCCGTATCGACTCCTCCCGGAAAAATGGCGTTGATCCTTACGCCTAATCGGCAATCGGTACAAGTTCATGTCTTTGGCATGCGACAAGAACTTGTACTGATAAAATAAAAAAGCCGCTTTAATAGCGACTTGAATGGGAATATGTTCTTGTCCTTTCTATCGGAACATGTTCTTGTCTCCCGACATGAACTTAAACGTTCTCGGAAGCCAAAATATTGTACTGTCTTCAACTTATAATTTGATCACCTTCCCTTCCGTAATGCCATTTTCATTAAACGCATCCACACGGACAAAGTAATCTGTTCCTTTGATTAATGCGCGAATATCCTGCTCTTTCTTGCCAAATATCATATAGCTGTGATACAGCTTATCCTCCTGATGTCCCCATAAAATATTATGCCCTGCTGCATTTTCATCCTGAGAGGTGATGGTCACTTTCATATCCAAATCATTTAATCTTACAGCCGTAAATGCCGGTGTAATTGGAGCAGTTCCATTTCCTTTACCAAAGACACGCACGCCAGATACACAAGCAGGTTGATTATAGGGCACTTCCAATACGGTAAGCTTCAGATAACGAGCCTGCACACCCTCTTCTCTGACCACCAGATCATGGGGCAGGCAAGTGTTCACCTTGGATTTATCCTCAATCATAAAGTAATTTTCGCCATCCAATGACCCTTTGAGCATCCAACGTGTTACAAACTCACGTTCTTCGATATAACGCCCGCCTGCTGCACTCACCACTAATGGCTGTGGTGGCTCGATATCAATCATGTCATCTGCAAAGTTCACCTGAACTGCACAAACGTCCATGGCTGCACCTAAGTCAACCTGTACCCATTCTCCAGATGCATTAGTAGTAGCACGCCACCAGGTACGAACATCCTCTTCAGTGACTTTGCCAGGCTCCTTTCCTTCTTCCGCAGAAGAAGCTGTCGCTGTCTTGCCGTAACTTAGCAGCATCCATTCCGGGCTGTTCCAAGGGTCCATCTTTCCTTCTTGTACACGCATAGGCCAATCCCCGTATCGCTGGTTACAGAACAGCTCTCCATCTGCATCAAAACCTGCCGGCCATAAGCCACAGCGACGCTCAAAATTATGATTTACGCTGATGCGCATGGTAGCGGTATGCCACAAATTATCATTCATATCTCTCATGGTAGAACCGTGGCCTGCACCAGGAATAAAGCCTCCTGGTTTGTACGAGTATGGGTTATTGCTGGACAAAGTGAAGGGTCCAAGCGGGGAATCACCTACATACACACCATCACAGTATGTATTGTATTCTGTTCCCGGACATGAATATTGCAGGTAATATCGGCCCTCATATTTATCCATCCAGGCTCCCTCAATATATGGACGATTCTTGGCCATCTCCCGGAACATTTGTCGCACTTCCTTAGGGACCATTTCTTCCGTTATACCTAATTTTCTCAAAAATTCCTGATACGCTTCATCCAATCGTTCCTCTGGAATTGGCGGGGAGGTATGATCTTCACCGTTACGTTCATAACCGATGTTATCCCAATTACCGGCAATAAGTCCGACTGGATCGGTCTTGGGTAGCATCGTCTCCGGGTCCATTTCTACGCCATAGATCGGCTCGGCACTCGAACAGCCCCAGTAGAAATAGACCTTTCCATCATCATCTACGAACAGATTGGGATCCCAGAATTCAAAGCTGCCCTGAATTTCTTCATAGGGTCCATTTAGAACATCCCGGGTACGATAGAAATTGCATGGCTCCGCTCTTTTAGATGCAGAGAAATAAACATATTCACCAATTACACGAACATCCGGTGCATAATCATAAAATGGCAAATTATCCGGCAATCGTTGTGCCTCCCAATGCGCCATGTCCTCGGATACCCATACCCCTAGTGTCATAGAAGCAAAAATATAATATTTTCCCTTATAACAAATCATAGACGGGTCTGCAGCCTCTCTTGAAATTTGCAGCGCTCCCATGGTATCTCCAATCTTTTGCTGGTTAAACTGATAACGGTAATCTACATTGATTGGGTTACAATAATACTTCATAGTTAAACTCCTTCTATAATTAATGTCAATTATATGCAAATAATTTTATTTTTAACAATGTCGGCTTATTATACTTCATTAAGGCAACTTCATCACCATTAAGCCTCCTAGTCATTTTCCAATTTCCATTCTCAAATTCTCCTTCTTCCAATGAAAGAATATCTACATATGGCTTTTCGTTTGTTGTAGAAAACGGTCTGAGGTAGTATCCATTGACAATGACATAAAATTCATTCTCAGACTTTTTTAATACCAGACATACGCCATCTTTTCTTTCTATCACTGGCAGATTCATTATTGCTTGAAAGCCATATGCTCCAAAAATCATAGTATCAACATCTTTTCGTTCACAAATAACTGCCTGCAAATCAGGTGTACCATACTTCTCTGTTAATAAAGGCATCATGTCATTTAATGTCTGTGAGTACCATCCATATTCCTCCACATTTTGGGGTGTGGACAGAGCCGGATCTGCAGTATCCATGCCAAATAGGTGTCCCTCACTTGCTGAGAACGGTTCTCCCATCTCCTCAAATCCAAAAGGAGCATAGCAAAGTGCATGATAATGCCCTACTGCATACACTTTTCTTGGTCCTGCATAGCTGTGAGTTACGGTCTCAGGGATAAATAACGGATTTCCCCTTCTTGTATATTCATCACAAATACCACAGAAATCAGAAGCATAAATATCCGGTGCAATAATATCAATGGCAGGTGCACAATATTTCCACACCTCCATCATACGTGATACCGGTCCTCCACTTGGATACATTCCGGCTTCCTGTCCTTTATCCAGCCAACAGTTAGCTACCGTAGGAAGTGGATATACCTTTTTTCCCGCTATAGCCACTTTATTCACATAACTTGCTATATGGTAAGCGCTAAATATTTCCTCCGCTGCATTACCAAACACAGCCCTCCAGTTACCACTCTTTGCTCCATCTTCAACTACAGCTCTCACATCAGGTACCATAGTTCCGGCATGTGCCCTCATGTACTCGACAAACTGCTGCGGAACATTTTCCTCGAATAATGCATCTGCTTCATCCGAGTTTTCTCGTGCAGACCCCTGTAGTCCAGTCTCGTTTTCTACCTGCACTACCACAACAGTATTTTCCTGCTCATCAATTTCTTTGATATGCTGCATCAGCTTTCGAAAAGCTCGTGCATCTGCATTATTAGTTTCTTCGCATAAATAAGATAAAGATGTGTATGGCATTCCATAAAAATCCTTAAGGTACGTAAATTTCTTTCCTTTCTCTACTTCAGCTCTTTTAAAACGCTCAAGATCTGTCTTCACCCATTCCGGTGCATAATAGCACTGTGCATTTTTCCAGGCTCCAAACCATAAAAAACCTAATTTCTTACCACGCCCTCTAGCCTGTTCAATCAACCCGTCTACCAAACTAAAATCAAATTTACCTTCCTCAGGTTCAATAAGCTCCCAGGTCACTGGAAGTAGTAAACTGTTCATTCCCAGTTCCTCTGCTTTATCCCAGATCTGCTCCATATACTCAACCGACGATGAATTAGAATTATGAACTTCACCGGAAAGCATAATAAATGGCTTTCCCTGTACCATCAGTACTTTTTTGCCTTCTTTTTGTGTTAAATATGGAATTGACAATTAAATCTCCTTCTTCCTTCTTCTTATTTTTTATTTAGGACCTGCATCATAAGTTTATTGACAAGTCATTCGTCTACCTTCACAATACAGACAGAGTGTCTATTTAACAACCATCAGTTGTTTTGTGTTTTGATGTAATTTAGACACTTGAGAGAGAAGTGTCTATTTTTATAGAAATTTTATTGCTTGGAGATGATTTGACCATGAATCAACGGGAACGGTTAACCAAACTACTGTTGAAGCAGAGCTTGATCAGCTTGCTCAAAGAGAAAAATATAAGCCAAATCAGCGTTAAGGAATTGTGTACCACAGCGGGCATCAATCGCTCCACGTTTTACTTACATTTTGCCAATGCTTACGACCTGCTTGAAAATGTTGAACAGGAGATTATTAATAATACGAGTGCCTATCTGGATAAAATTGAAGCGGTAGACAGCGGTACTACTTATATCCTGGCTTTTCTAGAGTACATAAAAAAAGATGAGGAGCTATTCACTGTCATGCTCCTCACCTCCAACGAAAACGTGTTATTTCCCAAACGTCTTCTGAAAGAAATACTCCAAAAAATTGATCGCGAGCTTCAACTCAACGTACCTGAACGATTGAAACCTTATACTTATTCTTACCTGGTCAATGGAAGCTTGGCGATCATCCAAGAATGGATACAAGAAGGATTTATTCTCTCCAGTAATGAACTGGCAGAGCTCATCTTCTCTTTGGCCGACCAATCCTTAGTGGCGATTACACAGCTAGAGAAGAAGTGAGTAGCTTATTGCTGGCAGAACCTGGAGACCATAAAGAGCGCATAGTCTATCCAGACTGCCAGCCAAAGCCCCATGATTTTTGCAGGAGTTGATCATATTCAGTTTAATGTTGATTACGGCGTTCTTCCAGTTCCTTTACGATCTGAGGATACTTCGCATCTAAGTCATACTTGCGCAGGAAGATATACGTAAGCGCCAAGGTGGCTGCAGGAAGATATACAGTAAGAACAAGAATACTGGTTATTGCGGAATCCGGCTGTGTGGTTAATGTTCCATCATAATCTCCCATTGCCAGAATCCAACCGATCATTGCTGCGGCGAGACCCACACCGATTTTAATACCAAAGCTGTTTGCACTATTGACCATCCCCACTAGACGCTTGCCTGTCTTCCATTCCCCGTACTCGACAGTGTTATTGACCAGCACACCGCCTACAGCCATCATTGGAATAGTACCCAGAGTTGTTAATCCGCCCAACACTAACGCAGCCACAAAGCTATATGGCATGAAGCATCGGATACCCGAGGCAGCGATTCCGATGATCATCCCAATACGCGCTGTGTTGGAAAGGCCAAACTTTTTAATCATTGGAGTAACGAGAGCGAAACCTATAACTACCGGAATCAAACCAACAGCACCCATGATTCCGATTAGATCTTCATTACCTAGAATATATTTGGTGTAATAGATCCCGGTTGAACTGTTAAACACAAACGTTATATTAATAAATAATTGAGCAAACAACATCATGATCCAATATTTGTTCCTTAGCAGGAGCTTGATACTTTCCCAGAATGGTACGTCATCGGTTTCATTCAAACTTACGTTTGCATTGTCCTCTTTGGAGGAAAGGAAGGTCAGCACTAAGGCAATGGCTGACACTGTTCCAAGTACGACTGCAACGATGATCCAAGCCTTCTGATTTCCGCCAAGCATATTGGTCACCGGAATTAGCAAAACAGAGATGATCATTCCAAACAAATATCCGGAGATTGAACGGGCAACTCCCATTTTACCGCGTTCTTCGACACTTTTAGTCCGAATAGCCATTAAGCTTCCGTACGGAATAGCAATCCCTGTGAATACAATGGCAGAAGCGAATATTACTGTGACTAAAGCATATATCGTTTTCATACTGTTGGATGCATCGGCAGGAATCGTAAATAGCAAAATGATAGCGGCCAGTGCCGGGAGAGCCATCCACAACATCCAAGGCCGTGCTTTCCCGTACTTCGATTTAGTACCATCAACGATACGACCCATGAGCAGGTCCGTGATTGCATTAACTAACTTGGTGATCAGCATAATTGTACCAACTGTCGCTGCTGCTATACCTACTTTATCTGTATAAAAGTAAGTTAGCACCCCAAGAAGTCCGCTAATGACGTTAAGTGCAATTTGTCCTGCAGCGTCACCTAAGTAATGATGAGGCCGCATCGTTTTTTGGATACCCTGGGCATCAGTACCTAATTCCTTCGATTTTTTGGTTGGCGTTACAACCTCTGTACTGTAGTTTGTTTCATTCATTATTTACCCCCCGTTTGACATGTCATGATAGCGCTTTCTATTCCTTATTTTAATCTTCTGAAATGAACATATATGGTATCTTAATTGTTTTTTTAGAATTTTAATTGTCTTTCTCTTTTTTTATTTTAAGCGTTTTCAAACCGATGATTCCCAGTGTACATTAAAATAAAAAGGGCATTGTAGTTATCCTACAACGCCCTCTTGTTTTAATGCACTGCCCCTTGCTCTTTCGGTTCATTTAATGTTTTCAAGATCAGTTTAAACAACACTGCTGTTTCCTCAGGGGTATTGGTTAACAATTCGCTTATTGAGAAATTATACGCATATTGTATCATCGGATGGTCTAACATCCCGGGGGCATGTTCTTCCATAATCTGAAGAGCTATCGGCTCTTCGATGACTTCCTTAAGCGTGGAGTCCAAGGTAAACCGCTCTATGTCCAGATTGGTTTGTGTAGGATATCTGAAGCTGTAATCTCCAGAATCGACTTCAATCGGGTCTTCCTGCTCAGGCAATTTAATGACCGCAGTAGTATTGGCAGGGATCGTCACATTGACGATAATTTCCCCATTCCTGCAAGACCATGAGCTCTTGATTTCTCCATATACCGAATGATAAATAGCTTCTACCGCACTTATTCCCTTTATGAACTGAGGATGTATCAGGATCTTCTTAAATCCGGGTTCGATTTGATTAATACCAGCCAGCTTCCTGTACATCCATTCTCCAATAGAACCATACGCGTAATGATTTAAGGAGTTCATGCCTGATGTATCGAAATCTCCATTCGGGAGAATGGAGTTCCACCGTTCCCAGATGGTTGTTGCTCCCTTCTTAACTGCGTACAGCCAGGACGGGAAATCTTCTTTCAGGAACAGGATGCCCGCAAGCTCATGCATTTGATTCTCTGATAATACATGGCACAAATACGGAGTGCCCACAAAGCCGGTGGTAAGATGATTCTTATGCTGGGCAATATTGGACTCCAGGGTCTTGCGGACTCTCTTTCTGTGCTTGTCATCCACCAGATTGAAGTGAAGAGCTAATACGCAAGCCGTTTGAGTCTCACTAACTAACCTGCCGGTTGCTGAAATATACTCTTCCTGGAACGCTGATTTAATTTGGCTATGAAGAGCTTCATATTTGGAGGCATCCTCAGATTTATTTAACAGCCTGGCAGCCTGGGCGACCAGTTCTGTGGAATAAGCATAATAAGCGTTAGCCACCAGATACACATCCGTAGCCCCGGTTCGCTCATTGCTGAACTCTTCCTTATCAAGTCCGAGCCAGTCTCCGTATTGAAATCCTGTCTGCCACAGCCCATTAACCCCGCAGCGTCCAGTGATATAATCAACCCAGCCCTTCATGCTGTCGTACTGTTGCCCGAGCAGTTTGAGGTCACCATACATTTGATACATGGTCCAGGGAACAATAACTGCAGCATCGCCCCAAGCAGCAGCTCCGTCCTGATTCCCCAGGATATTAGGAACTATTTGCGGAACCCCATATTCTTCAGTCTGCTCAGAAGCAAGATCACGCAGCCATTTCGTGAAGAAGGAGGCTACATTCATATTAAAGGCAGCCGTTCCGGCAAACACTTGAGCATCTCCCGTCCAGCCAAGACGTTCATCTCTTTGCGGGCAGTCCGTAGGAATGTCAAGGAAATTACCGCGCTGACTCCATTGAATGTTACTGAATAATTGGTTAACCATTGCATTGGAGGTTGTCAGGCTGCCTGTTTCCTCCAGATGTGAATGCAGTACGCAGGCGGTGAACAGCTCCGGCTGAATGATCTCTAATCCTTCTACCGCGATGTAACGGAAGCCGTGGAAAGTAAAATGCGGCCGGAAGACTTGTTCTTTCCCGTTACAAATAAAGCGGTCAATAGATACAGCTTGCCGCAATGTCTCAGTATACAGGTTTCCTTCTTTATCAAGTACCTCGGCATGCCGGATGGTAATGACCTGACCCTCAAGCCCGGTAATCTGCAGCTCTACAAATCCGGTCAGAATCTGTCCGAAATCAATAACCTGCTCTCCTTTGGGTGTAGTAAAAAACTTCACTGCGGGGAGCCTTCTGGTAATGCTGACCGGTTCACTTTCCTGGGAGATAAGACGATCATTATTATAGGAGAATGGGACCACATCAAATAGAGTATCGTCTGCATAACAGGAGTCGTAGGTCTCTCCCATATAGATTTCACTGGAGCGGATTGGTCCCTTCGTCACCTTCCAGCTGTCATCTGTTCTAATCATTTCTTTAGATCCATCTGTATAGACGATGTGCAGTTCTGCAATAGCTGCCACTCTGTCCCCGTAATGATTCGGAGTACAGGTAAAACCAAAGATACCTTTATACCAGCCATTTCCAACGGTGATCTCCATCTTGTTTTGCCGTTCCAGCAATCCGTCTAGGTTATAGGTCTGATATTGCAGCCGCTCATTGTAATTAGTCCAGCCCGGGGCAAAATAATGATCCCCTACCCGATTCCCATTAATAGAAATTTCATAAACTCCTAATGAGGATGCATAGAGACGGGCTGATTGTATATCCTTTTCTAAAGTGAAGATCTTTTGGAACACGGGAGGTGCAGTTTCATCGTCCTGGAAGGTATGCGTGATCCAATCTGCTGTAAAGTTACTTCCCTTCAGAAGACCTGTTTCGAAATGTCCCTCAATGCTTGCTTGATTGTCTTGATTATCCCAAACGGTGACATGAATCTGATACAAAGTGGAGGCCTGAAGCGGGAGTCCCGCATACTCTACCAGAATTGAAGTGTCCGCCCCCACCTTACCTGAATTCCAAACCTCCTGAGTATCCTTGGTTACAGTGATCTGATATGCAGTTTGCATTACTCCTTGCGCTGAAGAAACCAATTGCCATGAGAAGCGCGGGTTTGGTATATCCAAGCCAAGGGGATTCTCCATGTATTCAATCCGAAGATTCTTTAATTCCATCTGTATCCACCTTTCGATAAGTCCAGAATTTTTATGATACCGCTTACTAATGTTATTGTAATGAAATAGAAATAAATAATATGGTATTATGATTGTGATTTTAGAATTTTAATGCTTTATATGATCTAAGGAGACTTATATGGAGCAAAGTGTTGAAAGCAATTGCAAGCTCATATTGTCGGCCCCTCCCTGCCCTTCACACTGTTCGAACACAAAATAAATGGCTAACCACCGATACAAATCTCTTCACTAACTTCTTGATAGCTGAGAGATAAATTCATATCTACCGCTCCCCAAATTCTTTGTATTGCCAGGAAGAATGAGAGTAGCGGTAGAATTCGCTGGAATCGAGCATTGGTAAGTCACCTCGTCACCAGAAACAACATAACTGCTTTCTATCTTTCCATACGTTGTTTCAATGCTACCAGACGCTTGTTGAAATCCGGTAAAATCAGGCTTCAAGAAAAAATGATTAAATCCCGGATTGTGCACGTCTCTCCGAATTCCCAATACATATTCATACAGCCAGCTAATAACGCTTCCCAATGAATAATGATTGAAGCTATTCATTGCATTACGTCCGCCGAATCCTTTTTCAATCGTGTAGCTGTCCCAATGTTCCCAAATGGTGGTGGCTCCTTGAGTGACTGGATACAGCCAACTTGGAAAGGCGGTTTGGGTAATCAACGCATGAGCAATTTCTGGATAACCGCCCTCGCTTAACATCGGATTTAATGGTCCCGTGCCGAAGAAGCCGGTCGTTACTGTGTATCCTGCTTCCTTGGTCTTCGAAGCTAGATTGTCATAGGCTTTCTGTTTGTTCCTCTCTTCAAACATATTAAAGTTCAAACCGATCGCGTATCCCGCTTGAGTATCGTTAACGCTTCCGTCCATATTTAAGGTTTTTCCGGTTTCCGCATCCACAAAAGTCTTATTCCAGTATTGCTTTGCTTCATCCGCTTTCACGATGTAGTAGGAGGCATCGAATTGTTTCCCCAATAATTTCGCGTAAACGCTCATCAAATACATTACTCTTCCGTAAAACGCATTCCATACCAAATGGCTGTCCGTCTTTACAGGTGCGAGCCAGTCATCGATCGGACCCATGTATATATCTCCTGGCATACCCATATATTCCAAGTAGTTCGTAAATTGTTTCATTGCATCATAGTACTCAGCTACAACATCGACATCACCGTAATGCTGATACATTTCCCAAACTATCAAATGAATGCAGCTGCCATAAGTAATCCCACCAAATCCGCTGCCTACGGGCGCAATGTTGGGTAAATTCCCATTTGACAGTTGACCATCTCTAATCGCCTGTAGATAGCGCATATAAAACGTTCTAGCATCACTCTGGTAAAAAGCGGTGCGAACAAATACATGAGCATCACCAGTCCAGCCCATCCGTTCATTTCGCTGAGGACAATCGGTTGGAATGCTGATAAAGTTGCTTAGCTGGCTGTACTTCACGTTTTGAACCAGTCTATTAACCAGATCATTATCCACTTTCACGTGACCCGTAATGGTAGAGATGCTAGATAGTTGGATGCTCTTCACATCTTCGAGTTTTGGAGCTTCATCCAGACCCGTTATCTCAATATACCGATACCCATGAAAGGTAAACTTCGACATATAAGTTTCACCTTCAGGGTCGCCGCGAAGAGTATAGATGTCAGTGCTGGAAGCGTCTCTAAGATTGGCAAGAAGCATCCTCCCATGCAATTCTCCATATTCTTCTATTTTTGGATATAACATTTCTGCATAACGGATCCTTACCTTGGTCCCTCTCTTTCCTTTGAACGTAAGGGTAGGAATACCAGCGATCTCCTGACCCAAATCGTAAATGAATAGACCAGGTGCAGGCTCCGACATACTTTGGGCAATAAAAGTTTCAACTTTCCTCACTGGAGCGTTGAAATGGCCTATCAACTCTGGTTCTGTTTCATTAACTGCGGGCCACGGTAAAAAGAAACCCGGCAAGGAATCAAATTCCCCAATCGGAACAGCTTCAACAACTGCCGGCTTCTTCATACCTTCCTTGTAATAGCCTGGTTTCGAATAATCCTCATAGATATGAGCCAGATTGGCATCATAGTGCTCTCCTTGGAAAAAGCCAGAAAACCTATATGGTCCTTCCCCATAATATTGCCATTCGTCCTCGTTCGTCACGTAATTATCAGTTGTACCGTCTTCATAAGTGAGCACTAGCATGGCAAGCAGATTTTCTTTGTCGCCCCAATAATTAAAATTTTGCAGCACGAACGTCTGCGAGCCATTCCACCACCCGGAAGATAGCGTAAAGCCGATACCATTCATTCCCTCGATAAGCAACTCCGTCACATCATAAGTCTGATACATGAGATGTTTGTCATATTGACTTGAACCCGGCGCAAAGAATTGATCGCTAATCGCCTTTCCATTGATCATACAGTCATAGATTCCTCTGGCTGTCGCGTAAAGCCTTGCTTTTAACAATGGCTTCTTAACCGTGAAATCCCTTCTCAGCATCGGCAGTGAATGTTGATCCGGGCTTCGAGTCATTTGCACATCATTTTCAAATGCTTCTATATCGACCCCATACTCCGTGTCCATGTTATAGAATTCATTTGAAGGATGGCGCAGAAAATTAAGACGAATGCCATCAAAATGGGCCTTCGTACCGGCGGCAACACTATAACCGATCTGGCAAAGTCTTGGGAAAGTGGTGATGTCATTGTCGGCAAGGGGATTCAGTTGTCTGGCAGCGAGGTTTCCGTATTTTGTAAGCACTGCATCGACTAGAAATCCGTCCACATAGGCGAACGCGGCATTACCAACTACCTCAATCTTTAGCTCATGTGGACTATGCCGGTTTGCTTCGTTAATAATCGGTATCGTTTCATCTCCCTCAATATGAACAATTGGTACAGAAGCAAGCGGCACTTTCGGGTGATCATCTTTGTGGTACCCTACACGGTAAATGTCAAGCGTCGCGGGAGATTGCCCGATATTAATCTCATACTTTATGTAGTTCTCTCCTTCGAGTAAAGATTCGTTTCGCTCTCGATTCAATAATCGCTCGTCGTTAGCTCCGAATACTAATCCTGCACACGATCCGCCTTCCATTATGGTAATTGTACCCCTCATCGCAAATATACCTAATGTATTACTTGCGATATAATACTCGGGCGCGCCAATCCATTGCGCCCCGTTCCAGGCTTCCATACTTGGATTCATAAGCCCTGTTTCAAACTTCGTAGAGGCCGTAGCCACTTCATTGTCTTGATTCGTTGTTTCCACCTTTACATAGTATTCCATACACGGCTCAAGTTGTGCTCCAGCATAGACAATTCCCGTGGAACAATCGCTTGTCAACCAGCCACTATCCCACATGTCGCTAGAATCCGCCTTCCTGCCTACAACAATTCTAAAGCCAGTCTGTTTCATGTTATTCGCATCGGAAATGAACTGCCAGGAAATGACCGGCTTCTTCTCATCCAGGCCCATCGGTTCGATCTCGTGCATGACTTTAATTTGTGATATGCAATAACTCATTGTGTTTTCCTCCCTTATGGCCTCTAAGGTTATCTTGTAGAATTGTCTCTTTGATCCAATATTCATCGTGAACATTGTTGATTCAACCCGTGCCACTATCCAAGACAAGTTGTGCGATGAGATCCTCATTCCCGAGAATATACTTGGTGTAATAGATTCCAGTTGAACCGTTAAGTGTATACAACATGTAGATCAATGGCTGAGCAGACAGCATGACCCAGTATTTGTTCTGGTATAGGAGCTTAATGCTTTCCCAGAAGGGAGTGTTATCGCTTTCAACAATAGTTACACCAGCATTGTTGTCTTTGGAAGCTAAGAAGGTCAGAATCAAGGAAATGAAGGACACGAAACCCAATACAACTGCAACAATAATCCATGCTTTTTGATTCCCACCAAGCATATTGGTTATTGGAATTAACGCGATAGCGATAATCATCCCAATAGTATAACCAAAGATGGTTCGGGTAAGGCCCATTTTACTCCGTTCTTCTACACTTCTGGTACGGATCGCCATCAAGCTACCGTAAGGGATCGGAATTCCCTTACCACCCTTCAGCATAGATCCTGCACCTAAATGTTAACGCTTACTAAAATAGTATAATGAATTCCCCTCGTGTAATATGGTAATATCATTGTAATTTTATAATTATGGTATGATAAGATGATTAATAAAGGAGGCAAACGCAAATTGGATTTAAAACGTCAATGTAAACTCATTACAGAACTTTTTGATATGTCCATCTTCTTCGTAAACTCCACTGGAGAAGTTAAATTCGAACTGTTGGGTAATCGGATGCTTAATCCGCTGTATAATAATGATAAACAATTCTTTTTTTCAGCGTTGGGGTTTGATCCATCCGTGTGTAAAGAAGAACCTACTGTTGTAAGAACGAAGTTTTTTGAGAACTACATTTTAATTCGTATTGGTAACGATCAGAACGATGAAGGCACCATCATTTTAGGACCTTCCCTTCCATTTAGCTTAATTGAACATAAAATAAATGGGCTTATCAATGACACACATCTCTTTGCGAATCGGGAACAAGTATATCACTATTATCAGTCTGTTCCTGTGATAACCAATGAGAGACTAATCAACATCACGATCTTGGTTAATCAAATGTTTAATCATGAATTGATCGAAGCTGAGGATGTAGTACAGGACTATTTGCGCGGTATGTATATCGAAGAAAAACAAATACAAGGTGCCACAAATTCTTCAACAGGCTATGATGAGTTGCTCCATCACGACCCACTGAATGAAAAGAAATTGTTAACGTTCGTCAAGGAAGGTAAGTTGGATATGCTCAAACACTTTACACAACTTGGTTATGAAAATACAGGGGTCCTGTCCAAATCAAGCCATATCCGTTCTAAAAAGAATCTTGGCATTATAGGTATAGCTCTTGCAACTAGAGCAGCCATAGACGGAGGTGTCTATTCGGAGATTGCTTTTTCAGTAAGTGATCTTTATATACAGCGCCTCGAGGATCTACGGACCGATAAAGAAATCGATCAATGCTGCTTGGAAGCATTTTTTTCGTTAACCGAGAAAGTCTCTCAGGTTAAAGAATCACAGCATTCTAAAATCGTAACACTTTGCAAAAATTATATATATAACCACCGTTATTCCAAAATGACACATGAAAAAATTGCTGAACATGCCGGTATTAGCCCAAACTATCTATCGATACTCTTTAAAAAAGAAGTAGGAGTTCCCGTTAATAAATATATTCAACAGATTAAAATTGAGGAAGCTAAACATATGATTCACTTTACGAGCACTCCACTTTCTGAGATCGGGTCTCTTTTGAGTTTTACGGATCAGAGTTATTTCACCAAGATTTTTAAAAAACACACAGGTAGAACCCCTAAGCAGTATCAACAAACGCATCATATGTTAGAGGAATAAGCCCGATGGCGGGCTTATTCTAACGATGCATTCATTCAACGGTTAACAGCGGATAAGATACTTTGAAGTGTTTCTTCTGTGAACAGACCGTTGCTCATAAGTGCTGCATTGTGCAATGTGGTACCCATAATTAATTCCTGCATTCCCTCACCCAATCCTGCTCCATTCCCGTCATATTGCCCCATCGCAGCCATAATTTCAGCTCCGACGGGATGCTGAAGTAATTCACCGAATGTGGAATGTCTGGTAATTGGTTTGGTAACTATTACGCTCGATTCTACCTCGATCGTTTCAGTGAGTTCAATCTCTCTTGAAGATTTTCCGACCATAATGTCGAATTTGCCCGTCTCCACATGCCAGTCTTTCAGCTTAACATCGTAGTAAGCAAAGGCTCTTTTGCCCAGTTCAAAATGTACAGTGGTCTCTTCACCAGGCTGAAGTGAAACTTTGGCGTACCCCTTCAATTCCTGAAGTGGACGTGGGACCGTTGATTCCACATCACGTACATATAGCTGAACGGCCTCTTTTCCCTCTGTTTCACCCGTGTTTTTAACTTTTGCTGTAACCGTTACACTGTCGGTATCTTTGATCTGTTTATGACTGACTTGTAGATCACTATATTCAAATTGGGTGTAGCTTAACCCGAAGCCAAATGGAAACAAAGGCTCAACATCTCTTGTATCGTAATGTCGGTAGCCAGTAAAAATACCTTCTCGATATTCGACAGTCTCGCCGTCTCCAGGGAAATTCAAGTATGACGGATTGTGGATCAGTTTTTTAGGAAATGTCTCAGCCAGTTTCCCGCTTGGATTTACGCTTCCAAAGAGAATATCAGCGATCGCACCACCCAAAGCCTGTCCTCCAAGGTATGCCTCCAATACAGCCTTAACTTTATCCAGCCAAGGCATTTCAATGGGACCTCCATTGCTCAATACAACAACAACGTTCTCTTGAACCTCCGCGACTGCTTCAATTAAAGTTCTGTGACTTTCCGGCAATTGAAGATGTTTCCGGTCGAAACCTTCGGACTCATAACGTTCAGGCAGCCCGGCAAAAATAACTGCAATCTGTGCATTCTTTGCGGCAGATACTGCTTCTTGGATCAGTTCTTCGTTTACAACATCTTCGTCCAATGTATAACCGGCCGCATACGAGATGTTTGCACTGTCAGCGGCTGTTTTAAGAATTTCTTCATAGATGTTGTCCAGCTTCGTTGGTATAACATGTGAACTACCGCCGCCCTGGTAGCGCGGGTGCTGCGCAAATGCTCCGATAACTGCAATGGAATCTTTGGTGTTTAGAGGTAGAATGCTCTCCTCATTCTTGAGCAGGACCATGCATTCGCTTGCAACTTTTCTGGCCAATTGGTGCTGTGCCTCTACATCAACCGATACTGACTTCCGCTGGCTATCTACAGCTTTGAATACAAGTGACAACAATCTCTCAACAGACTGATCCAGCACCACTTCGCTCAGCTTTCCCGATTGAACAGCTTCAATAATTTTCTTGCTTCCCGCACCATGACTGGAGGGCATTTCCAGTTCCAGACCGGCAGCTAGTCCCTGATCCCGTTCATTGACAGCTCCCCAATCCGAGACCACTACGCCTGAAAATCCCCATTCATCCCGGAGAATTTCAGTCAGTAACCGGCTGTTTTCGGAACAAAATTCACCATTTACTTTGTTATAAGCGGCCATGACGGTCCATGGCTCTGCCTCTTTCACTGCATGTTCAAAGCTTGCAAGATAAATTTCCCGTAGAGTCCGTTCATCCACCACTGCATCGACAGACATACGCTTATATTCCTGGTTGTTTACAGCAAAATGTTTGATAGAAGTACCCACGCCTTGGCTTTGTACGCCTGAAATATAGCTAGCTGCCAAAGTCCCCGATAAATAAGGGTCTTCAGAAAAATATTCAAAATTTCGGCCACACAGCGGGGAACGCTTGATATTCACAGCAGGCCCCAAAATAATCGAAATATCCGCTGCTTGTGCTTCTTGTCCGAGTGCTGTCCCCATCGTATGGGCGAGTTCACGATTCCACGATGAGGCAACTCCACTTCCGGATGGGAAGCAGGTAGCTGGTAAACTTTTGTTTATACCTAGGTGGTCCGCAGTCCCGTCTTGTTTTCTAAGTCCGTGAGGCCCATCTGACATCATAATAGAGGGAACCCCAAGACGGTCAATGGAATTGGTATTCATGAAATCTTTACCTGAGCAGAGTTCTGCTTTTTCTTCTAATGTCATTTGCTTGATCATTTCTTGTAAATTTCGTTCCATTAATATTCCTCCAACCTTAATGATATCGCTTACTTATATAAGGATAGATGAATCTACTCATCAAATATGGTAATATAATTATTTTTTTAGAATTAATCAACTGAATCGTATCGAATAAGATCATTTTCTTCAAAAATCCATCACTAATGCACTCCATACGTTCATGTTTACTGTTCAAGCGGGAGCGTAATACTGAAACTCCCCCTTCCAATATAACTGTAATGCATGGACCGGACGTAACCGAGTCTCCATTGATCCACAATCGGTAACGGCTGTTTGCACTTATCGATAATCAAGAGAAGCATGATCATTCAGGTGTATAGCCAACCGGTAAAAAACAAAGCGATTCTCCTTAAGATCTGGTATCAGATTCTTCAGTTTGCATTTCTCTGATGTCGTCATAAGCTCTCCTTCATCTCAGATTCCGATGGATTCCGCCAATCCATTAAGATGCTGAATTCGCCGTTCTCTTCTCCTCTTACTATTTGACCATTCGGCAAAACAATCGTGCATGAGATTTGCTCTGGCCAAGTGGCATGCATGCGAAATGTAGAATCGACAAGCTGCCATTGTACGGAAACCATGCCTTTAGAGGTCATTGCACACCCTTCAGCGTGGGAAAGGCGGTCGATTTGCGGACTTATTTTTATCTTCTCGCAGCCTGGGGCAGAGGGCTGAATCCCTAACGTTTCTGTTGTATATTCATAAATAGGCACGGAGCCCCAAGCGTGAGCATCGCTGCGCTTGCTTACAGTATCTTCCATCCACGTTGTTAGCCCTTCACACGCCATTTGCCGCCATGGAGCCAGTAAATCATATACTTTATCGTACAAACCAACTAAAGAAAGCGCACGGAACTGGTAGATGGACATCGCGAATGAACAGGGTACGAAGTCCGGGCATTCGATCGAGTGAAGGATTGCATGCCTGGCCTCTCTTCCTGTCAACGTTCCACTTAGCACAGCCCAAATTTGGACATGTTGGCTGAAAAGCTCCAGTCCGGGGCCGTCGGTAAGACAGCCAGGGCGGCTTATCGACATGCAGTTTTCCTTAACAGCTAGCTGCATGCGTTCGGCTCGATCAAGATACTCCTTCGCAACGCTCCTTCTATCAGTAAAAGCAGCAAGCTCAGCAGCTCTTTGCAGTGCGTAAGTATACATTAGACAATAAACCGTCAGCGGGCCTTGGCGGGCTGCGTCAGGGACGCCATATTCTTCCTTCCATTTATCAGCCCAGTCTACAAAGGACCAATACCGAGGGTTCATCTTACCGATCAGACCGCTTGTCTCAATCTGCCGATGGAAATAACCGAGTATGGCATCTACACCAGGCAGGTATTGCTCAACAAGTTTCCGGTCTCCCGCAAACATCATGTGGTCATGCAGCATGTAAATCCAATATAATGAAAATCCTGGTATGACTTGGGTTGATACACTAGGATATCGGGACTGTGTTAATCCCTCCGGAAGCAAGGAACTGTAAAAATCAAATAAAGTTCTGCGGGCAAGCCTGTCATCGCCAGATAGAATATAGGTGAACTGGATTTGGGAGCGGGTATCCATCACATATTGAAGCTGCTCATAATACGGACAATCTTCGTATGTTTCATGCATGCATCGTTTAAGCGTTCTGACGCTAATATCCCATAAAGCAGTTTCTTGAGGATCTGAAGAACGATATTGGGCGATGACATCAAGCGGGTAACCTGTCTCTCTATAAGAAAATTTACGAAGCGTTAATGGTGCTTCTCCTGTCCTGATTTCAACTCTGACATAGCGGAATGTCCGGAACCAGAAAGGTTCATATTTCTCTATAAATTCCTTTCTTTCCTGTTCCATGCCACTAGGTCTATAAATATCCAAATCACCATATAAATCTCCATTTGTACTGTCCGTCCGATCCCCTTTGTCGCGTATCCAAGGGACTGATATGGGCGGATTCTCATAACATTCGGCGCACAACAGCTTAATTTCACTCCCTTGACCTCCGGACAAATCCATCTCAAGGTAACCTGTAGTCAGCTCTCCGGCGTCAAAATCTATCGTTATAACTGAATGAGGTGCGATCGTTAACGAGCGGTCATACGTCACCAGTTCCAACCAATCAGGCTTGCTTCCTTTTTCCGAGAGTCGGGAAATACCAACAAACCGGCGTTCAGTTTCATAGAGAGGAGGAATGGGACGTTTTCTTAACTCCCACGGTTTTAGTTCCCCATGAACGATATCGAATACATATCGGGAGGCCTTCTCCCACTTTTCTGGAACATAGCCTGCTTCTGTCCATCCAAAAGGACGCTTGAATCCGTCAACAGCTTCCGAAATTCCGAGAAATTGAGTATATACGCCTTGAGATAAAGTAATCGCCTCATCCTTAATACATTCCCAGGATTCATCGGTATGTGCAGCTGCAGCCTGAGTATTCTGCTCATCTCTGATGACAGCATGCACATACAGCCCGGCAAGCCGCGTACGCCATACAGACTGATTTCCACCGCCTGTATAGGGATAACGCAGCACCTGAGCAGCAAAAACGTTTATGCCTTCTTTCAGGTATTCTCCAATCTCAACTTCCTCATAATGCCATGTGAACCGGTCCCCTTTGCAAGGTCCCCGGCTTACTGGTATACCATTGACATAAAGCAGATAACGGCTGTCAGCTGAAATACGAAGCGCACAGTTATGCCTGCCTTTTCGAAGTTCAAATGTTTTTCTAAAATAGACAAATCCGCCTCCCTTAGCTTCATTTTCTTCCTTCCAATGAGGGTGCCATATCCAGCTTGCCTCTTCTTCCCAATCAGGACGCATAAGTGACCTCCTTTTTGCAGATAGATTACTCTTTTACACTTCCTGAAGCGACTCCTGAAATAATTCGTTCCGAAAAGATGAAAAATAATAGCAGAACCGGAATGGTTGCAATGACGGAAGTTGCCAGTGCTTTATCCATATTAAGCAGAATATTGGATGTATACTTCATAACTGCCAGCGGTATTGTCTTGACTGCGTCGTCTTGAAGCATAATTAACGGCAGGAAAAATTGGTTCCAGATATTAACGGACAATATAATGCACAGACTGACGATTACTGGTGAAGCAAGCGGAAACATAATTCGGTAAAAAATTCTCCATTCTCCGGCGCCGTCTATTCGTGCGGATTCGGCCAGAGCGTCCGGCAAGCCGGCAAAGAAATTCGTGAGCATCAGTACAGCCATTGATAATCCCGCTGATAACACCAGAATTACGCTCCACGGAGAATTAATCAGTCCAAGATTCTTGATAATCAAAAATACGGGAACCACACCGAGCTGGACAGGGAACATGAGACCGATCAAAAAATACAGCATTACACCTTGCTTAAACTTAAAGGAGTAACGACCTAAACCATAAGCAACCATGGAGGCTAAGGCTACAATGATGATGATTGTCATCATGAGGATAAATACGCTGTTCCAGATATTGACGCCGAAATGCTCGTTGCGAAAAACTTTGACATAGGATTCCAATGTAAAGGACTTGGGCCAGCCCAGTGTATTTGACAGTACATCCTGCTTGGTGCGAAATGAGTTCCATGTAAGATACCCAAGGATGAGTAAGGTGAAGGAAGAGTACACCCAGAGGATCAGCTTCGTTACATACAGCTTTTTGACATCAGCCATGATCATTTCTCCTCCTTATAAGTGAATCTTAGCTGAATCAAAGCAACCACAAAGATGATGGCAAACATTACGACGGCAATGGTAGTCCCCATACCTACGGAGTTTGTGCTTACCGTTCCTCCCATTGCGCCGGTCGTTCCGAAAGTAATTCTGTAGAAAAACAGTGTCATCACATCCATCGAATTGTTAATACCGCCGCTCACCCCTCCCAGCAAATAGCTGAAATCAAATAAGGTCATGGCAGCGATATAACTGATCATAGCAATATTTACAATACTGGAACGGATCTGCGGCATAATGACCGAGAAGAACCGTCTCCAGTAGCCGGCTCCGTCCAAATAAGAAGCTTCCATCACTTCGTCGGACAGCATCTTCATGGCTGCCACGAAGTAGATCATACTGAAGCCTACACCGGCCCAAGCATTCATAATGAACAAGGTAAGGACCTCGTAGCCCGGAACCCCTAACCAATTTCGAGCATGTTCCCCTAACCCGATTAGTTGGAGAAATTCATTGAAAATACCGATATTCTGGTCAAAAACAAGCGTAGCCAGAAATACGATAACGCTAGTGGTAATAAACTGCGGAGCAAAGATCATTGTTTGAAAAAAACGGTAGCCTTTTACACGTGTATAAATTACATAGGCAAAATAAAGCTGAATAGGAATCAGCAGTCCGACGTTAAGCACGACCAATATAACATTGTTCTTAAGCGCATTTAAGAACTGCCGTTTTAATTCCGAATTAGTGAACAATTCAATATAATTATTAAAGCCTACAAACACCTTCTCACTAAAACCGTTTGACTGAAACAGACTAAGCTGGGCAGCTGAGAAAATGGGATAGATCACGAAAATAGAATACAGAATAAAACCGGGCAATATGAACCACAAATAAGGTTTCTTTCCAAGCCACTGCAACACCTAGATCGCCTCCAAATGATTTGGACGGTTAAGCAGCTCGGCTTAACCGTCCCAAAATCGTTCTGATTATTTTGTGCGGAGCAGCGCTTCTTCCAGCATTTCTGCAGCTTGCTGACCATCAATATGAGAGGTCAACAGTTGCGGCATTACTTGCTGAAGGAAGATATCATTCAACTTGATCTCTTCTGTTGATATGTTAGTTAATACGGAATAAATATTATGACCCAGGGAATCAAACGCACTCAATTCTTTGACTCCCTCATCTCTAGGCGTGATATCCTGCAGGGCCGGCACCATACCTGTTTCATCCTCAAACAGCTGTTGAGCTTTTTGGCTGGACAGAAACTTTACATATTCGACCGCTTCTTCCGGATGCTTGGTTCCAGCAGATACGGCAAAAGTGGTCGCATTACTGAAGCTTTGCGGAGCAATGCGTTCACCAGATACTGTCGGGATATAAAATCTGCCGAGGTTTATTCCAGCGCCTACGAAGGTTGGATCATTCCAGGTACCATCTGCCATCATTGCTGTCCTGCCGTTAGTAAATGCCAACTGGGCACCGGCATTGTCTACAGAGGCCAAATCCTTGGTAAAATAACCTTTGTCGGCGAACTCTCTGATCGTTTGGAATACCTTAATTATGCTTGGGTCTTTGAAAGAACCAGTCCCCTCATTAATCTTGCTTAATGCTTCCTCAGCGGTAGCAGGCATTAGCGCAAAGGCAAGCCAGGCCCGTTCGAATTCAGCTTTACCGGGAACGCTGAAAGGTGTGATTCCCTTATCCTTTAATGCCGCGACCAGCGTCACGAACTCATCTAACGTTGCCGGAGCCTGCAAACCTTCCTTTTCAAAAATGTCCTTATTATAATAAATCAACTGAGAGTCCATAAAGGCCGGAGGCGAGGAATATAGTTTTCCGTCCACCTTTGCGTATTCCATGAGGTCTTCCCCGAAACGGCTGGTATCGAGTCCGTAATCATCCAGATCAAGCAATGCACCGCTCTGCACATACAGCTTCATTTTAGGCGTCTTGTTTCCTTGAACATAGAACACATCCGGCAGCGAGTTGCTCTTAACAGCCGTATCGATCGCTGTCTCTGACCCTGAGAATTGAAAGTTTAATTTGATATTCGGATGTTCTTCTTCAAATGCTTGATTGATTGCGGTAAAACCCGACTCAAACGATGATTGGTTAGACTGGTCTCCCCACACGGTTAATTCCACTTGTTTTTCAGTTCCGGTTTTGCTGCCTTGATCGGGTGAAGAACTGTTTGAGTTGTCGCCACATGCTACCAACAGCAAGACGGAGACACCTGTCACTGCAAGAAGTGCTTTTCTGAATAACCCCTTTTTCATTTTTTATTTCTCCCTTCGTGTCTAACGGTTTGTAAGCATGTAATAATCATAGTTCACAAAATAAAGCGTTTCCATGAACAAGTTTTTGTTTATGATTCCATATTATTCGATAGTTGCATTTCATTTAGGGCAAAAAACCGGAACAGTGATGTCCCGGTTGATCGTCATTCCATATTATTAGATGAACATTCCATTTATTTAGTTGAGAAGCCAGTCGAGTTTCTGAATTCAGAAACGGTCATTCCGGTAACTTTTTTAAACACCTTCACGAAATAATTCGAGTTTGGATATCCCACACGGGAAGCTACCTCTTCAGCAGAAAGCGAGTATCGCTTCATGAGATCTATAGATTTACGGATACGAACCTGGGTTAGGTATTCAAGAAACGTCATTCCCATTTCCCGGCTAAATCGATGACTGAAATAATGAATGTTTAAGTTCACTAAGCTTGCGGCATCCTCAAGCCGAATGCTTTGGGCGAAATGTGCTTCTACATAAAGAAAAACCGGCTCCAGCCATGTTTGCGATTTCATCCTAGCGGTGGCGGATAAGTCATTGAACCGTTTAATCGTCTGTAAAAAGCAGGACTTTAATTCGTCCCATGTTCGGATGGAATCCACTGAATAAAAGGGGAGGGTCATAGAATCGGACTTCTCTGTATCAATCAGCATATTCATGTTCGATGGATCATTTTGATAAATTTTAAGCATCCACTGGACCAAACGGAACGCAGTATCGGGAGAATAACGTGTCTCTAGTTCGCTGCCTACGGCGTCCAGCCACTTCGCCAACTCTTCCTCTGAAGAATTCAATATGCTTATAAATTCCTGCTGCCATTGTTGAAACTTTATGTCTAGCTGCTCCTGAACAACATTTAGACTCGCATCAAAGCGGTACAAGCCTGGCCCATTGAAAAAGGATCGGTCAATCATTTGCTCTGCTTGGGTTCTTATCACTTTACACTTCTGAAAGATCAGATGATCAGACATACCGGCTGATACTGTAATGGCAAGATTCTGCTTCACTGTGTCCATCCATTCTTTTACCAGACCGGCCATCATCGTTGTTTCTTCCGGCTTTGTTTCTCGACTAAAGAGTAAGCCGTGAAAAAAGCCTTGATCAAAGCCCAGAGGAATTGCATGTGTCGTTTTATTCATAAGATCTTGCAGGAGAAAACCCAAGGCAGTCTGGTCATCATCGTTGCCTGAGTTATCCGTTGACCAAATACGAATAGCAACCCAACAAACGAAAGCAGCTTCTTTCAAAAGGTCTGTAAGCACAGGGTACTCTTTGTGAGAGAAATCCGCCGCAAAAGCAACAATACCCGGAAGTATTCTGGATTGTGCCATCAGTCGCTGCCTTTCTTCATCCATGGCATTGGCCCGGCTCTGTCTAGCGCGAACCTTTGAGGAGAGTCTCTCCGATAATCGGGTCAGTGTTGAAATCAATTCATCTGGGTCGAACAGATGCTTTGGAATATAGTCTTGAACACCCAATTGGATTGATCTTCTTGTATATTCAAACTCTTCATAGCTGCTCAGGACTAAAATGATCATCTCTTTATCCGTCTCTCTAATTCGTCTTATCAATTCTAGACCGTCCATTTCAGGCATTCGTATATCGGTCAGCAGCACTTCGGGGTAACCATCTGTAGAAAAGGCCTCCCATGCCTCCTTGCCGTTCCGATAAACCCCTTGTATTTCATAGCCATTTTCATGCCAGTCAATAATAGTCTGAAATCCAACCCGAACCAGGGATTCATCATCTACAATCGCAATTTTAATCATTTTCGTTTGGCCATCCTTCTTTCAAGATAGGAAGCTTTAATTCCACAGTAGTGCCTGCTCCCCGTTCACTCGTAATGTTCATTCCGTAGGCAGGGCCATAGAACATTTCAATCCTCTCTTTCACACTCAATAATCCGATGTGGCTTCCAGTTCCGCTGCTCATAACCTGCTGGATTTCATATAAGCGCTCTTGACCTATTCCGCTACCATTGTCCCATACCCGAATGCTAAGCATCCCTTTCTCTGCTTTTGCCTCCAGACGTATCTGTCCTGAATGATCAATAGACGACAAACCATGAACTATAGCATTTTCTAAGAGCGGCTGAATCAAAAATTTAAGCAGTCGATACGGTTTCACCTCATCCTCCAGTTCGACCTGAAATATAAAGTTTTGGTGACGTACTTGTTGAATTTTGACAAATTCACGCATGACGTTAATTTCGTCTTCAAGCGAAACAAGTTCATTGGTGTCTCTGATCGAGTATCTCAACAGATTGCTCAAAGCATCAACAATCTCTTTTATATGGTCCTGTTTTCGTATCATGGCCATCCACCGGATGGTATTTAACGTATTGTAGATGAAGTGAGGAGAAAGTTGGTTTTGGAGCACTTTTAACTGCACCTGCCGTTTGCGTTCTTCACTGGCCTTCACTTCACCCAATAAATTGTAGATTTCATACATAACAGAAATAAAGGTTTCATTCAGCTGCGTAATTTCTCTGGCCCCCCTGAATTTAGTAAGGGAGTTAGGCTTCTCCCCGCGCAATCCTCTCCGCATATTGGCAAGAAGCCTCACGATCGGCAAAGCAATGTCGGTACGAATCAGGTAGGAGGCAACCAAACCAAGGACCAGACTTCCCCCGGCCAGCCAAGCTGCAAAAACACTCATTCGGTAGACGGTGGCATACACGGTATTTAGAGCATACTCCGCTGTAAGCGTCCATTCATTGTAATCAAGACTTTGTTCAAGACGTAAAACTTCAGAAAATGTATCTTCCTGTATTACTTGTTCTTGAAGCAGCACTCTATCCGGACCGTTAAGGAAAAAAGCAGTATTGGAACCTGCCATAGCAGAGCTAAGAACGTCCCTGAATACATTAGAAGAAACAATAAGATAAAAATATCCTATAGGTCGGAAGTTCTCATCTTTAATGACACGCCCTAACCTGAAAGCACTTACATCATTATCTGTAGTATAACCTGACCTTACAGAATCCCAATAAGGTGCTCCGTTGGCTGTAACCGTATTTGACTTTCCTTTCTCACTTAAAGGCTCTTGTTCATCTTGGCCGATGATAAAGGTAGTGTTGTCAGTCATAAATACACATCCTTTGATACGGTTGCTGTCTAGTCCTCCAATGATCGGCAGCACACTTCGCTCCAGCTGCTGCTGCAGTTCGATTTTTTCAAAATCGTTATGTACCGGTTCAGACAGAATTGCTCCTATTTCATCTGAGGTTAGAATGTGCAGACTCACATTGTTATAGGTCTCTATGGTTGCTTCCAGTTTGTCTACAGTCAGGCTCGTAATCGAATCGGAATATGACTCGGCGTTGGTACGGATCGCAGCATTATAGTTCTGGGCTAAGAGACTTAGTCCAACGATAGAGGGGAGAACAAATAAGGGCAAATAAAACAGGACCAGCTTCTTGGTTAAACTCCATTTATTCCATCGGCGATTTAACCATTTGTATCCAGGTAGATAGGAATGGGATCTTCTCATGCCAAATTCTTCTATACCTCCTATGCTGCTCTTAAAGAGAGTAACAGCCCTTACCTGATTCATTTAAACAACCAAGCAGTTCTTTAAAGGTAGCATAGCCGAAAAGGTGCAGCCCGGCAACAAGGTATCTATGTCAGGATGTAGTTAGCTAAGCAACTGGAAAAAACAAAAAGCCGCTATAAGCGACTTTTCTATATTGACCTGATTAAATTAAACGTTATTTCAATTTGTTTTCTTCGGAAATAGCATCCATTAATATTTTCTTGGCTTTAGCGCCATGATCCGAGTAATCGAACATTGACATACTTCCCCACCCACTGTAATCTGGAGCCCAATAACGGATACCTATAAGCCCATGTGTTTTACCCCACTGAACCACATCATGATAGATTGCCGCTTGTCCTTCTTCATTATGCGGATATCCCTTGATCGTTTTTGACCATCCCGCATATGCGCCCTGCACTTCACCTGAAGGATAAGAAAACTCTGCGATAAATACAGGTATACCCACCTCTTTGTTAATCGCAGTAACTATTTTTTTATACATAACCATTTTGTCGATGTATACTCCTGGCGCGCTGGGATAAAAACTAATTCCAGCAGTATCAATAGGGAATCCATTTTCCTTTAATGTCTTGAAATATGTGACTGCTGTATTCACTGTTGTTACTACAGTGGCGATGTGAGTAGAAAACTTAACATTGCTTGAATCAAGACCTAAACTAGTGTAGGCCTCTTTAATCCCTTTAGCTACTGAAGTCATCTGCACCGCATTGTATTTCCAAATATTATTTTTCAACCAATTGGTTCCCATCACAGAATAGACATGTCTCATAAAGCCCGGAACTTTTTCCAACTTTTCGTTTACTGCGGTTTTCAACCCAATGCTTACCCCTGCAAAACCATAGTTTGCTTCGTTACCAAGGTTCCAGTTATCTACAGTGACGCCAGTTTTTAAAATTTCTGTTGCCACAAATTTCCCGTATGCTTCCAAGACAACGTTCATTTCATCCAAAGTCAATTCTTCCCAAGGCTTTCCATTTTGCAGAGCATATATCTCGGGATATTCCTCGAAATTAGGTGCTTGTTGCCGATCCATATCCATATAAGTGTAAGCCAGCATAATCTCAGGGTTCAACGGTATATTTAATTTGGCTGCCATTCGAGCC
Source organism: Paenibacillus sp. 4624 (assembly GCF_050435065.1). Classification (NCBI taxonomy): domain Bacteria; kingdom Bacillati; phylum Bacillota; class Bacilli; order Caryophanales; family Paenibacillaceae; genus Paenibacillus; species Paenibacillus sp. 4624. The sequence continues at coordinate 63,370 of NZ_JBNDJR010000015.1, read as the reverse complement.
AACTCTAATCCTTGCTCCAACGTATGGTAATTTGCATTTGAGTCTTCCTCACCATTTACGATATTATCTTCAGTAGGATATCGTTTAGTAGCAATTCTTGCGTACATTTCCGTAGCCCCTGATGAAATATACATCTTTTCTAATTCTTCTCGGTTTTTCGCAGTAACGTCTCCTGCTGTATACGTAGTATTCCCCGTCTTAAATTCATTTCCCGAAAACGGGCTTACCGAAAGCGCTACACGGAACTTCTCTGTAGTGGCAGCAGGTACATAATCTTTATCTTCCACATACACGGATAAATTTCTTACGATAATCCCTGTTATGATTAAAATAATGATAAGTAAAGAGATCATGATTTTTGTTCTTGTTTTCATTCGATTTAATACATACTTTAATTTATTCATGATGAAAAGTCTCCTTTTATGGATAATATGGGTATTATTGTATTAAAAAGTTTATCTGAGATAAACTTTTTAATATGTGCTTCTTCCACAAAAAGAATGGAAATTGTTAGCATAACCTGAGTTACAGAGACGAGAGGGCATCCATATTCGCCATATTTTAATTCTTCCCCTTTCACTTTTCTAAAATCCTCGAGCTACAAACCGAGCAACCTGTACCCCCATGATAACGAAAAAGAAAGAAAAAAAAATCGTACGAAAGGGCAAGCCCTTTATGTACGATGGGGCAACGGGATCAGCCCGAACTATTTGTGAGCATTTTTCAGTTTGCTTATAACTAAAAAGGATATTATTTGAATTTCTATGTATTTTTGTGATAGAGTTTCATTGGGGTTGATAGTTTGGATATCACATCGAAGTTTATCATATTAAAATCAGAGGTGGTGTTGGAAAGATGTATTCAGAACATAGCAGTATCGTCATTCATGAGATATCAAAGTTACAAAGTCCTGAACAATTATGGAGCCCCTATGATTGGTACCACGATATGATTGTCAATAATCCGATATATTATGATGAGAAGCAGAACGTCTGGAACGTATTTCGCTATGATGATGTGAACAGGGTGCTTAGTGACTTCAAACTATTTTCAAGTATACGGAAAAGAAGTGTGTCACCTATTCCACCAGTTATTACACGTGTAGATATCAATTCTACCGATCCTCCTATTCAACGTGATATACGCAAGTTGGTATCCAGTGCCTTTACCCCAAGAAGCCTAAAGGAGTGGGAACCAAGAATAAGGGGCATTGCTAAAGAATTAATAGATAATATGAAACAGATGAATAAGCCCGACATGATCAGTGATCTTGCCGTTCCGTTTCCCGTCACGGTCATTTCTGATTTGTTAGGCACACCACGACAAGATCTTCATTATATTAAGAACTGGTCCGATATTTTGTTTTTCCCTAATTCAGAGGCCGATGTTACGGATCAAGCCAAAAGAAAATACCGTGCGATGTCGGAGTTCAACGAATATTTGCTTCCCATTGTTAAAGAAAAACGTCAAAATCCTGAGCAGGATATTATTTCTGATTTAACTCTTGCAGCGTATGAGGGGACACAACTTACAGATGAGGAAGTGGTAACCTTCAGCTTGGGTCTGCTTGCTGCCGGCAATGAAACAACAACCAATTTACTTGGGAACATGTTCTACACTTTCGCGTATGAACAACAAGGAATTTATCAGGAGATTCTCTCCAATCGCAGCCTTATCTCCAATGCCATTGAAGAAACGTTGCGTTATCGCTTCCCCATCACACTTGATCGGGTATTGACTATGGATAGCGATGTGTTGGGTGTCCCTATGAAAAAAGGCGATGTCATTGTTATATGGCTCGGAGCCGCGAATAATGATGCAGAACAATTCCCGGAACCAAACAAGTTTGATATACACCGAGAGAATAGTAACAAGCATCTTAGCTTTGGTAAAGGCCCTCACTTTTGTCTAGGAGCCCCTCTGGCGCGTCTTGAAGCTCAAATAGCATTAGAGTGTTTCATTGAAACATTTGCTGATATTGTTCCAACTGAAACCTTTAATCCGGCGCTACATTTACACAAAGGAACACAAAATCTGCTTACTCTACCTGTAGAATTAAAAATTGTGGATAAAAGCATTATTTGATTTTTCTTCCATAAATGAAATAAGCGACCGTCCCTTTTTGAACACTGAGGGAACGGTCGTTTTTGTATGATGATTTTATTTGAATTAATTAGAGGTCTTGAATTTTATGTTAGTCAGTTCTCAATTCACTTGTTTATTTAATTATTGTTCGTCATATGACTTCTGTTTCTATGCGTTAATAATTGAGCCTCCATCGACAAAAAAGGTTTGACCCGTTATATGTCTGGCATCTTCACTTGCCAGAAAAGCAACGACCGGAGCGATATCTTCATAAGGGTCCCCATAACGACCGATTGCAGTGGGCTTGAACCCCAGCAGCTGCGGGTCACGCTGGTCTTCAGGCAGCGCATCCAGATGTGCGTGAATCCCATCCGTGAGGGCTCCAGGATTTATGACATTCACATTGATGTTGTCCTTGCCCCATTCTCGGGCAACAACACGTGACAGCGCCCGTATTCCTTCTTTAATGGCGGCATATGCGGCATACCCCTCAAGCCCGTCATACCCTGCTCCTGAGCCAAAATTAATGATCTTTCCTCCACCTTGTTTTAAATACGGGTAACTTTCCTTCATCATGAGCCAAGTGGATATAAGTCCTGTTCGGTAGCTCTCATCAAGTGTATCCAATTCATGTTCCAGAAAGGAATGTGGTGTCCGAATAGCAATCGCCAAATTGACTAGAATGTCGATGGTATCGAATTTCTTAATCGTATCTTCAATCAGTAATTTGACCTGCTCAGGCTCAGACAAATCAGCAGTTTTGGCAAGAACCGAAAACGTTGCACGTTCACAACGTGCAACGGTCTTCTCTAATGACGAGCCATTGATATCAGTAAGCATTAATGATGCGCCCTCTTCTGCCAGGCGTAGGGCGATGTAACTGCCCAGTCCTCCTCCTGCACCTGTTACAATGGCAACCTTACCCTTCAGTTTTCCCATGATTCCATCCCTCCGCCTTTTTTTGGATGCATACTAGATATTATAAGCTGCTGTTTTCAACTGGCATCTCCTAGACATAGACCGTAGACCTCCCTAAAATATCGAAGTGCTTTTTGAATAAAGGATATTATTAGGTCCGACAAGAATTCGTTTCGATTATTACCTGAAAGTTATTGCTTGGACTTCCAAATCACGCACTTTTCTGAACTCCAATCTCACTTCATGTTTACCCGGCTTCCCCGAAAAAGATGAAGAAAGACATTTTCCTCCATCCAGAACAACGATTCCCGCCGCTTCATTCTCATCATCCAAATAAATAAGAATTTCACCGCTTCCGTTGGCCTCTACAGAGACAGTATCTATGGGTTTTTCCCATTCCGTGTATCTAAAGACCGCTTGATCTTCATCACTTATCCCGATCAACGCCTCACCGCCGTTTTTTGAAGGGGCAATGTATACGCTGCCCGATAATTGGCACGCTTGGTATGCCTCCATTCTTTCATCTATGCCAAATGGTCTTCCCGCACCCTGAGACGTCATGAGCACCTCCTGAATCGTTCCATCTTCATTGAAAAAAATGGGCTCAATGCAAAGGCGGCGCTTGTCCTGCCGATACTGAGAAGTACGATGATAAAATACAAACCACTGTCCGTTCACTTCCTCGATCGAGCCATGATTATTCCAGCTCATCGGATCGCATCCGTCGTTGTCGATAATGATCCCTCTGTATTGAAACGGTCCGAGCGGAGATTGGCTCGTTGCGTAAGCAAGTGAAGTAGGTTTGCCGCGTTTGATGCTCGAATAAACCAAATAATAGGTCTCGCCGTGCTTGCGGACAGAGCTTCCTTCATGAAAATAATGCTCTTCTTCCGTTATCAGGTTATGGACAATGGTTCCCTCTTCAAACTCGACCATATTGTTTTTTAATTTTACTCCGTTTGCGTAGAACTGCCCCCAATAAAAATAAGCCTGTCCGTCATCATCGATAAAGACCGCCGGGTCGATCCCTCCGCACGGCAATTGAACCGGATCGGCGAACGGCCCTTCCGGCTTATCAGCTATTGCGACGCCTTCGCTATCGTCCGACATGCAAAAATATAAATAATACTTGCCATCTTTATATATCGCATCCGGAGCAAATAACATATCCGACTTTTGCTCGGGAGCTTCCGTTATTCCATGCTGAGCGGCCAGCTCATAAAGCTTGATCATGAATGGAGACGGCTTGGACGGATCCACACCCGGATATTTGGGTGCATGTTCATCATAAATCCAAGGAACCTGGTTTGAATGAAAAGATACTCCGTGATCGATCCAATCCACCATATTAGCAGACGAAAGCACCTTGTATTCCTGGCTACAGAAACCCTTCTCCTCTTGATCCCATGAGCCGTAAACGTACACCCTTGCATCCGGCATGACGTGAGCTTCCGGATCCGGGATGCATATGTGCGGTGGGAGCACTGGATTACGGCAATCTTTATATTCTTTCATATCTTCACTCTCCTGTTCGATAGAGAGAGGAAGTAGATCCTACTTCCCCAATAGCCCCTATTTAGTATGCGACCGGAAACGCTTTGAGCCCCCGAATGATCATACCTGGCCTCCACTCCAGCAGTTCCAGATCTGTATTTAACCGAATCTCCGGCAGCCGTTGAAGTAAAGCGTTGATCGCAATCTCGCCTTCAAGTCTAGCAAGTGGAGCGCCGAGACAATAATGAATCCCTTTACCAAAAGCAATGTGGTCATTGACTTTGCGAGTAATGTCAAACGTATCGGGTTCTTCAAATTGACTGGAATCCCGATTCGCTGAGGATAATGCAACAAGCATCATGTCTCCTTGGCGAATTTGTATTCCCTGAAACTCCACATTTTCCGTAGCCCAGCGTACATTGCTTATTTCAGCTGGCCCATTAAATCGCAACACTTCCTCAACAGCCGCTTGAATCAGATCCGGATCATCCATAAGTAGTTGCTTTTGCTGTGGATGTTCCAGCAACGCGAGCATGCCGTTCCCAATCAGATTCACTGTTGTTTCATGCCCTGCAATTATGAGTACGAACACTAGTGCATATAACTCCTGCTCCGTTAGTTTGTCACCTTCTTCCTCAATGCTGATGAGATCGCTGATGAGGTCCTGTTGAATATGGTTGCGCCGCTCCGTGATCAGTTCTTGTAAGTAATCGACAAAAGCCTTCATTACTTCATCGCTTTCCTGGTTCAGCTGCGGATTGCTGACACTCTCCATAATGGTGTTGGACCAAGCTCTGAATTTGTCTTGATCCTTCAGAGGAACACCTAGCATTTCACAAATAACGATAATGGGCAGCGGGAAGGCATAGTCCTCGATCAAATCAAACTCCCGAGTGTTTCCTGCCTGAATCTTGTCTAGCAATTGATCACTTATTTCCACAATTCGTCCCCGCAGCCTCTCAATCATACGGGGAGTAAATGCCTTCTGAATCAAGCGCCGCAGTCGACGATGATCTTCAGGACCAACACTGATCAGATTTCGTGAAATAATCGCCTGATGAGGATGAAGTGTCTCCTCCTTTTCATTGTTACTGTTATCGAAAACTCCGGTTACAAAGCGGCCATCCTGCAAAATTTTGACGGCATCCTCATATCGGGTAACCATCCAGGCAGCGTGCCCACTAGGCAGTAAAAGGCGATGGACAGGCTCTTCGACACGCAGCTTTTCGTAGACGGGGAAAGGCTGCTGAATGAATGAATGATCCATGAAATCAACTTTGGACTTGGAACGATCTTGATTTGCATTGGTAAACATCGTAACGCCCCCTAAAATGATAGTTTTAATATCAATACAATATAAATACTATCATATTTAGGGATTTACTTTCAAATTACTTCGTTTAATTCCAGTAATACGAAATTCAACATTTTCTTGTCTCTAAACCTGCACTCCCACTTCATAACTCGTGTACGGTTTTAAGCTTCTTGTCCTTCACCATAAAATGAAGTATTGTATAGATAAAAATTAGTTGTAACGTTTGTAGAATATTAACCAGGAGAGCCAAACAACATAGTTCTGCCATTGGTGTTAGTTAAAAGAGAAAGTACACAAAGTCTTTAAAGAGAGTTTCACGAATTAAAAAAGACAAACGAAGGTCAATCAATGATCTTGGTTTGTCTTTTTAGGTTATTCACAAAAGACATCGATGTTTATTAAATCAGGAATTATTGCTTCTGCTTTTTGTAGAAATCAATTAACATATTAAAAATGATTAAGTCATCACGGTAATCCTCTGGAGTTGTTTTTATGACCTGATCGTGAACAATTGCATCATAAAGTGCTTCCAGCTCAATCGTATAAGGGTCTTTATAAGTATGTCGAATAACGGTTTCTTTGTACAAGTCCCCTTCTGTTTCTGACACGATTAATTTAACAGGTAGTCCTTTAATATACGGTGTGTCAAATTCTACTCTAACCATTTTATCTTTTCCGTACACTTCCAGATGAGCATCAAACTTACCTACGTTATTCATACCTGTCTCATAAACTACATTGAAAGAAGGGTAGTTGAGAATGGCATTTATAAAGAAGCCTCCACTATTAAAGGCAAAACCGGATACGGATTCTGGCATTCCCAAAGCCTCACGCATGGCAGAAAGATCATGCGACCCTAAAGCGGTAAGGAAATAGTACAACATAATTGTAGTCTCATCGGCGCCCTCACCAAGAGCTTCTCTAATCCACTTCTCTGATTTCTCAGCTCTTTCTTTATTTAATTCTTCAGGAAAATCGTTAAACTTTTTCGGGTATGTTCCAGATTGCCCTATGAAATAATCATTCGGTCCAATAATATCTCGTACCCTTGCGTACAAAATTTGGTCTAATCCCCCTATTTCTTTAACTGCAGCTTCAAATGCAGGAGCATATCTTCTCATATAACCGACCATAACATGAACATTATTTCTGTTTTTCGCCTCGATCACAGCTTCTGCTTCCGATAATGAAAGCACCATAGGCTTTTCAACGAGAACATGCTTACCTGCGTTGGCAGCAGCTATAGCAGCATCTGCATGATATTCGTTACTGTTACAGACGAAAACAACATCAATATCTTCGTCATTAACAAGATCCTCCACATTTGTATAAAGGTTTGAAACACCAAATTTTTCGCCGTTATATTTGAGGGAATTATACGAAACATCACATAGAGCGGTTACTTTGAATTTTTCGGATAATTCTTTAAGGATAGGCAAGTGTACGACTTGTGCAAGTTCTCCCGTACCAATAATTCCTACACTAAGAACTTTACTCATTAGAACTCATCCTCTCAGTATGAAAACGACAAATTTAAATTTAAAATTTAATCGTGTCATTTAATTCGGCTGAACGGTAAATCGCTTCAAGTATCTGAGTAACGACTAGCGCTTGTCTTGGTTCAACTACAGGATTTTTGTCTTCAAGGATTGCATCAATCCATTGAGCCATTTCTCGATCAGCATCTGTTTCTTCTACGGGTGATATATACGATATACCGGCTGCATTCTGTAACTGAGTGCTAACGAGATTTCCATACATTTCTGTATTAAATATCAGTTCATTTGTACCTAAGGCTGTATTCCGGCGCATTTCGGCGCCTCCTTTTGTCCCAGACAACGTAGTCATTGCTTCTCTTTCATCTAGTGAATTCAGAGCCCAGGAACATTCTAGATAAATGGATGCACCATTCTTCATTTTGATAAAAGAGAACGCTGACTCTTCTACGTTAAAATGATCCGGATTCCACGGTCCAAAAGGATTGGCCTTATTCTCATGTCTTAATTTGTTGTGCACTACGCCGGTTACACTTTCAACTTCGTAGTTATTCATCAACCATAGAGTCAGATCAAGTGCATGCGTGCCAATATCAATAAGTGCACCCCCTCCTTGCATCTCTTTATTTAGGAATACTCCCCAAGTTGGGACACCTCTACGTCGAATTGCATGCGCTTTAGCAACATAAATTTCTCCCAGATCGCCATTAGTACACGCTTGTTTCAAAAGTATTGAATCTTTTCTGAAACGATTCTGATATGCGATTGTCAATTTTTTACCTGTACGCTCAGCAGCTTTTACCATTTCCTCTGCTTCTTGACTGTTCAAGGCCATAGGCTTTTCACACATGACATGCTTCCCTGCCTCTAAAGCCTCGACAGTCATTGAACTGTGTAATGCATTCGGTGTACAGATATGAACAACATCAATTTCAGGATCTTGCAACATATCTTTGTAATCGGTATAAATTTTTGCATCATTTCCTACCAAATTAGCACCTTTTTTTGCTTTTTCTTCATTTCTACTAGCAAAACCTTTGACATTTACCTTATCAGACAGTTTGAGCAATGCTGGTAGATGCTTTTCCATAGCAATTGCTCCGCAGCCAATAATACCAACATTTAATTTATGCATACTCAACACCCAACAAATCAGATAAGGCGTTAAAGCTTATCTCAACACTTTTTATTTCATCTATCGTTATAACATCTTGCTCGACAATGATATATTTAGTGGCTGTATGCTCTTTTACTAATTTGATAATTTCCTTAATATCCAGCTTTCCTTGTCCTATTTCTACAAAATTATCAGAATTAAACAATGGCATGAAATCATGTAAGGTTATCGCTTTTTCCTCGTTTAATGTTTCGAGTATATTTATTGAGCTAATTGGATGAGGCAAATCTTTTATATGAATTAATTCACATCGATTTCCAAGTTGTTTGAGCAACTGCTCGACATTTGCCCCTCCCCTAATAGCCCAATACATATCTAATTCAAACTTCAAATAATCAGGATTTGTATTTTCTAGTAGGATTTCATATACCGTTTTCCCATCAAACTTTTGAAATTCTTGAAAATGATTATGATAATATAGCTGGATCCCGTGAGTCCAAAGTTTTTTTCCATATTCATTTAATCGCTTACTAAAAGCGATTACGTCATGAGCTCCTTGAAACAGCATCATAGGAATAATGGCTCTATAACACCCCAACTCTTTGTGATAGGAAATTATGTCATTGAGTTCTTGCTCTTTTAATTCACCTGGAATATGTGTTGCAAGTACTTGTATGCCTGCAGTTTCAGTCATTCGCTTTAGATCACTGGCAGACAGAGTGTTAATATTAAAAACGCTATCACTTTGAAAATCAATTGGGATTTCAATGTGCTTATACCCAATCGTTGATAAATCCTGTAATGTTTTAATTCGATCTTCATTGAATTTATTTCGAACGGAAAACATTTGTAAACCAATTTTAATAGACAATAAAGTGACCTCCTTTTTGATCTAACCGGGAAAATAAAACGAAAACGGCACTAAAATTACGCTATTCGTATTCCGATCTCTCCCCAAATACGATTTCAACAGGACCAATCAAACCGCAATCCAGCGGTTGTCGGTTAGGATCGAAGATGCTTAGCGCATTGTTCAGGGTCGTCGCTACTTCGACCTCCAACTCGTTGTTTTCTCCATAGCGCAAGTATTCCCCGATTGGAATATGACGCCCGATCTGATCGACACCGTGGAGCTCTCGGCCGTTAACGAAGACCCTGAACGTATCGGACACCTCACCCATCTCTAAAATAACGGCAGCGGAAGTATCATTCCGCTCTTCAATGCGGAAACTTGTCCGATATCGTCCAATTCCGGATACTTGCCGGAGTACCGGAATGTGAGTCCAGGAGCGCAGCTCGTCAAGTTCAAGCTCGATCCTTTCAAGCTTCGTCTCCGTCGGATGCGCGCCTGCAGTCCAACTGTCCACGACGAGAGACCAGCGATCTGGTATGATCCGCGTACCTTTCGCAATCATATCGCGATATTCCTCGCGCTGAAGCGCTTCTGTCCATTCATCTGCAACCGCGATCAAAGCAGTTCCGTTCGGAGCGAGTCGTAGCTTCGCCGTCGTTTGACCGGAGCCTGTATGAACAGCGGCCATCGGGCATATTGTTCCATCCCAAGCGTTCAGCTTGAAAGGATTCCCTGTCCCTGTGAACTGCACTTCTCCCTCGAATGCCTGCACTTGACTTGGATTGTAGATGAAGTAATAGGAAATACCGTTTTCGTACCGACGGGCATTCAACAGAGGCGACTCGCACTGGACTTGAACAGCAGGAATGACGGAAAGCTCGCCCAGTGCCGCGACCGCATCTTCTTGAGTCTTAACCGCTCTTACCGTCGGCAGGTTTAACAGATGCTCGATTCGATCGCACAGCTGGACGTCCTTGGCTTTCATCTTGTCCTTGCTGCCAAAGAACGAAGCAACATGATACGGAGCTTCTCCAACGACCACGACAGGTAGTCCGCTCTCCGCGAAGGCGATCAGTTGATTGGCTGTTTCATTCGGGAGATCGGACGCCCTCCAGTCTCCGGTCAACGACTTCTTGCGCATATCTACGACGATAGCTCGATATGCCGGCCCGTCCGCTGCCAGTACGGAATGTCCCTCGAATGTACCGATTTGGGCACTTGCTAAATCCAACAAACAAGGACTTACAAAGTCATACGTGAAACCGGCTTGTTCATACGGGGTCAATTCCGTTCCCATTGCGCCATGAATCCCATCAATATGATAACGATAAATCGCCAGATCTACTTTCGGCTTACCAATTTGAAGCAGATATTGAGTACGCGCGATATAGTCTGTGAGGGCTCTTGCATGAAGGGAATTCGGTTGGCGTCCTCCCCATTCGTTCGAGAACCTCGACCCCATGAGCGACAAGCCCGGCCATTTGAACATCGCTTCGAAATGTTCCGAAGCAGATGAAGTATCGTAGGACATACCATGAAGAACCGCCTGGTTGACGCCAGCCGCAAAGCCTCGATGCAATTGCCAGAGAAGGCCGAAGTCCTGTCCGGTCCATGTCTGTTTGTAGCCATAACCCATAACAGCGCCTACCTCAATCGAATAGATCTCGCGATCATACAGATGAACGGCACCCGATTGGATTCGGTAACCGTCGGTCGAATCATGGAAACCGAGTGATTCCGTCTCCGGGATGTCAACTTCGGCAAGGCCCGAGGAGAGTTCGGTAGGCATGCCATAAGTTTGATAACGAAGCTTCATATGATGTCCGTTTGCCCACCTTCTTATTGTCCGTAGGTGATTGTCCCGGAACATATCTGTCAAGGTTTGAAAGAAGTCGTTCCTAATGCGTAGGTTTGCCGAGCGGTCAGTGAAATCGTAATCCGAGTCTCCGTCCGTCCGATTGCCCGCGCCTAGCTGATACAAACCTTTGACGAATATCGAAGGCAGATAAGGAGTCAAATCATAGCCTCGACGCATACGGAACTCCTCCAATACGGCGGGAGACCAGATCGCGACGGGCATCGGCGTCGCACCGTACATCCCGCCTAGCATAGTTGCGTTCAATTCAATGGAATCACAGAACAAGCTTCCGGCGTTCTTCTCGTATAAGGCACGTATGTCCGGATCCGCAAACAGGCGATTGTCCCAGAAGCCCGTAACTGCATCGGCTGCTGCTTTAGAGAAGTGATCGATCGCGGGAGCACCGATTGAGTCATTCATCTGTCCGTTCGTTTGGCTCCAAAAGCCGAACAAGTACCATTCTCCGTCAAGAGGAGCTGTCCAATCTATCCTTCGGTCGTCAACTCTGAAGGTGAGATCTGCTGCCGTCTCTAATTCCAGCGTGACGACTTCGCCTATGGACTCGCCGCTGTGTCTCCGAGCAGCCGTTACAGCCACAAGCTTATAAGGACGTGCGGGATCGATCGTATTGGGCACAGGAATTGCTCCGTTGTACGTCCCCACGACTACCGCCGCCCCGACATGCAACCCATGTGTGCAGCGATCGTCATTCTTGTCCATGACGGCGGGCGTCGCGATCGGCCACAGCGGTCCTATAGTGAAATCCAACTGAAAGTTAAGCGGGATGGCGGCTTCGAGTGCAGCTTTCATGCGGTTGTTCCATTCATCGCCTCCGAAAACGAAGCGGCCATAATCCGCTGGATTTACATCCGCGGAAGGGATCGGGAAGAAATGGATGATTTCCGCACCGCCGTAGCCGGCTTCCGCCATCCACTCGATCTCCCGTTTAATCTCGTCTTTGTCCATGAACGCCCCGGGAAGCCACCACCTCATTTTCGGGCGATAGTGCTTGGAGGGAGTTTGGAATTCCGCTGGATTCCATGTATTCATTTAAAACACTCCTTAGTTGAGAATGATGGGGAAACTTGTGTTTTCCAAACTGGCTATATATTCATTATAAGAACTTTGATTTAGAGAGACTGTAACGGAAACCAAACATTGTATAACGCGATCTTAACCTGTAATCGTCATGCCAAACGTACTGCCAATTCGATGAAAGTAGGTGCTCGAGGACATCACTGCGCCAACTCTGAATTGGGATAACACTCCTGAAGCGCAGACGTCAATACGGCATGACCAGTCCCATGCCGTAACCTAAGATCAACATTTTAGCGGCACTGTTAATTTGAAAGTGTCATGCCCCATTGTTATAGGTAAAAAACCGCTGTTCTCTTTAGATGAGAACAGCGGTTGCTTTTTAGGAAAGAGAGAAATTCCCTCATACTCGTGAATCAAACGCATAGGTACCATGATTCCTGCGTTATTGATAAAGTAGTCGATACGACCGAAAGTCTCTACTGTCTTTTCAACATAGTTTATTACATCTTCTTCTCGAGATACATCTGCTTTAATAAAGATGCTTGAATGTCTTGCTCCTGTGCAAGTAGTAGTGTTTCTTGACCTGCCTGTTCATTGAAATCGACAAGGGCTAAGTTGTATCCCTGTGAAGCAAGTTTTAATGCAACCGAACGTCCCAATCCTGTGGCTGAACCTGTAATTAGCGCTACCTTGGAATTATTCATATATAACACCTTCCTCAAACCCGTTTATATTTTTTACATGTTTCCGAATTCATGATAGCATGATAGCAAAAAAACTTATAAACACTCACTTCTTTCAGTGTAGTATTTACTACACAAGGGCAAATCTCAGAGAAGCATTAATCGACCTTTTGCAGCATACTACTTATGCTTTGGTAAACGTAACCGACATCGCTAAGCAAGCTGGTGTTAACCGTGTTACTTTCTACAATCACTATTCTTCGAAGGATGAATTAATAGAGGAAATTCTCGAATTGCTGATCGAAGAATATGTTGCATTAATCAACAAATACGAACCTGCTGAACTTGAACTTTTCATTCAGCTCAATTACACACATTATGATCAACATGCGAAAGGCTACAAATTGCTCTTATCGGAGGAGTTTCCAGAATACAAAAAAATATATATTGAACATTTACAACAAAGCATTCGTAGTATCCTAATGAAAATGAGGAGAAATCCAAACATTAATGATGAAAATTATAACTTTCTAATTGAGTGGAATGTCGGAGGCACGTTACAGACTATACACAACTACCTCAAAGAGGAAACGAGGCCTTCCCCTGAAATTCTTTCTCAACGAGTAATATGGATGACATCTTCAATGTTTCTAGACTGAAATACAAGACCAAGCGACAAGGAATTCGCTTTTGCTTCATGAAAAGGGTACAATTCACTTCAAGTTAACTTTAACTATTAAAGGAGCATCTTACATGTACAGTATTAGTGAAATTGAGAAGATCACAGGTTTACGTCCCTCCACTCTACGTTATTATGAACAAGAAGGCATATTGCCGCACGTTGAACGGAATGCTTCAGGTAGAAGAGAATATTCTGAGGAGGTTTTAGAGTGGCTTGAACTGGTTGTCGCTTTAAAAGATACGGGAATGTCTATTGAAGACATTAAGGCTTATACAGAGCTGATTCGCCAAGGTGATCCTTCCCTGGATGCCAGAAAACAATTTTTGCTTATGCATAAAACTAAAGTGGAACGTACTGTGGCTCAGACTCAGTTCCATCTGGAAAAGATTATTCGGAAGATAGCGATTTACGATGTTTTAATGCATAAGAAGATGAAATAGCTATGAATATTTATTTTTCAAAATGAGTATTGACTTCAAGTTAACTTTAAGAGGTAGAGTAAAGTTATTACCTTGAAGGAGTGATTACATTGTCAGAATCAAAAGTTTGGCTTATCACTGGATGTTCAACAGGATTTGGGCGACACATCGCGCAGAAAGCGATTGAAACAGGTTATAAAGTTGTCGTGACCGCACGTAATGTTCAGCAGGTAACAGATCTTATTGCCGGGCATGAGGATCAGGTAATTGCTCTCCCACTGGACGTGACTAGTCCAGAACAGATCCGCAATGTGGTTGACCGCACGATTGAGAAGTTTAACCGTATAGATGTGCTTGTGAACAATGCAGGTATCGGATATTTCAGCTCCGTTGAGGAAAGCGTAGAGGAAGAAACCCGTAAGATGTTCGAGGTTAACTTCTGGGGTCTCATGCATGTAACCAATGCCGTTCTTCCACATATGAGATCACAAAAAAGTGGTCACATTATAAACTTCTCATCCATTGGTGGTCTGGCTTCATTCCCGACCCTTGGCTATTATCATGCTACAAAATACGCTGTTGAGGGCATATCCGAGAGTCTCTCCCAAGAATTGACACCTTTTAATATTAATGTGACTTTAATAGAGCCAAGCGGTTTCCGCACAGATTGGGCTGGCCGTTCTTCTGTCAAAACAGAGACAAGCATCCCTGAGCTTAAAGAATCCATCGTCGGACAAATGTTGCAAGGGATCGAACTCGGTGCTGGTCAAGAAACTGGAGATCCTGCAAAGGCTGCCGAAGCAGTTATTAAAGTTGTGGAAACAACGGAACCGCCTCTTCGTTTGTTGCTGGGACAACAAGCCTACGATACAGCGACCTATAAATTTAACAGCCTGCTTGCCAGCATAGAACAATGGAAAGAAACAACGATAAACGCAGATTACAAATAATAACAGGTTGAATTACAAAATCTCACAGGGCATCACTTTTTTATGTGATAGCCTTGTGGGATTTTGTTACTTGCCAGAAAGTATAAGCTGTTTACGATTTTTATTTCGATGCATAGCCTGGTTTGGATTTAGTCTTGAGAGATGAAGCAACTAAAGGTTTCTGCTCCACGGAATGAATGCCACTCTAGTTTACCAATACGCTTGCTTCTTCGTTTTCAAGCATATATCGCGCATCTATTATCCGAATGTCGCTTGCATGATCGGTTAGAACTTGAAACTCTGGCCAGGCAGTAACAATGACACAAATATCACTACCTGCTACGATTTCATCCAGTGAGTTTGCCATCTTTAATGGATAACCGTAGTGCTCTTCAAAATTCCTCATAGCCATCGGATCATAAGCAGAGAGGTTCGTACATCCCTCATCCAGAAGTGCTTCGATAATCCCTACAGCAGGGGAGTGTCTAACATCATCACTGCCAGGTTTGAAAGCTAAACCGAGTATGCCGATTTGTTCATCCCGATGTTTTAGACTTCTGATTACCTTTCTGACCGTGTGTTCAGATATATCAAGATTTACTTCCATAACAGCGTTCAATACCTTTGCTTCAACACCATGTTGATTTGCCGCATTTTTCAGAGCAAGAGTGTCCTTAGGAAGACAATATCCTCCGAATCCGCAGCCGGGATAAACATAATTTATCATTCCAGCCGGAGACCCTGACCAACGTTTATCCATGTGCAAGAGGCGGAATAACTCAGGTATATTCACCTGTCCTATATGTTCTGCAATTAGTGCCTGTTCATTTGCGAAGCTGATCATCGTTGCGAGCAATGCATTGGAAGAAAATTTGAGCATTTCTGCTGTTTCTGCGCTCACTTGGGCATATGGCACAGTAAAACTTTCATAGAGCTTTACAAGTGAATCTGACGTTACCCGATCTAATTCACCTATGATGATTCGATCAGGATGCATAAAGTCATCCCAAGCGTTACCTTCTCTCAAAAATTCCGGATTGTATGCCAAGCCGATATTTTGTCCAACTCGAAGTCCGCAATCCTCTACAACTGGCTTGATCTTGGTGCGCATTGTGCCTGGGGGTATAGTTGATTTGACTATGATGCTTGGATATGAATCTTTAGATGAAAATCGACATATGTCTTTAACCACATTAAGCAGCATAGACAGATCAAGGCCTGCTCCTTCAAGGTAAGGAGTACCGACACATATAAAAATCAGTTTAGCATCGGAAAGGGATTCCTCCAGACTGTCACACAGTACTAAATTTTCCTTCAAATGTTTGTTCAGCATAGTGGATAAACCTGGCTCATGAAATGGAAGTTCACCCTTGCTCAATTCTATTGTTTTATAGATATCCGAGTCATATGCCTTTACCGAATAGCCCTTTTCCGCAAACCCCAGCGCGGCAGTTAGTCCAACAAAACCTAATCCAACAACAGTAATATCTATGGAATCTTTCACATTCATCTCCCCACCCCGCAACTGATCAAGTAACGCCGGATTCCTTGTTCTAATCCGATTTCAGGATTGAAACGAAGTAGTTTTCTCGCTTTTTCAATGCTGGGGCATCTTCGTTGTGGGTTATGAGTCAAATAATGGGGATCAGCTGATTTTTGATATGTAACTGCAGGAAAATACCCTGTTAGTTCCCTTGAACATTTAGCAAATAGTTGTGCCAGACGGGATACACTGATTTCTTGGGAATCGGCTCCAATATTAAATACATCAAATTCAGAATGAGTGATGACTTTAAAATACCCCACGATGGCATCCGCAATGTAACAATACGTTCGGGTTGGTGTACCATCTGATAGAATATCAATTGCTCGCTTTTCTTTGATCGCTTTGGCAAAGTCTGCAGCAACTCTCTGATCACTCAGCTCAAGCCCGGGACCATAATTGTTGAAGGGGCGAACAATACGCACGGGGAGCTGATGCTCTTGATGATACAACGAGCAGATCGTTTCTCCCATCCGCTTGGACTCATCATAACAAGCCCTCGGCCCAATGGTAGCTACATTACCGTTGTATTGTTCTGAGGTGGGTATATACTCTGGATCGGGATTACCATAAATCTCGCTGCTTGAAAAATATAATATGCCTTTCGGTTGGTGAGACAGACAAGCATGTAACAGACGCTGCAAGCCAAATACATTAGCCTCCAGCGTACGCAGTGGATACTTCCGGTAAAATGATGGTGATGCGATGGATGCCATGTGAAAGATATAATCAGTCCCCGAAATATAATCAGAAAATGAATCCGTAGTCACGTCAAAGACAGCTGCAGTTAAGGGCTCCCCTACGGCCTGAAGTCGTTCAAGCCATGAAGGGATTCCTTTAGGAAAACGATCCAAAACAGTAATATGTTTAATCGGCGTGCCTGACCTGTTTATATGTAAAAGGGCAAGCACGAGGTAGTAACCAATAAACCCTCCACCTCCGGTAATTAAAAACCGACATCCTGAGAATAAATGTCTCTGCTCCAATTTTTGAGTTATATAGTTCAAGTCTTCTTCAATGATTTCGTTTCCGAAGAAACCAGGCTCCCAGTGAAGGTTGAATGTACGAGATTGGTCATGTTCTATTGAATCTAACCCCATATTTTCCATGGTGCATTCCCTTCCTCCCATAATTGTTCCAATTCCTGTTTGTCCCGAATTGTATCCATACACGCCCAATAACCTTCATGATAATAGGCCATTAATTGCCCCTGATGAGCAAGTTCTGGTAACACATGGCGCTCTAATTCTGTCTGATCTCCATGGATATAATCCAATACCTTTGGTTCCATAACAAAAAAACCCGCGTTTATCCATTCATCAGATAACTGCCCCTTCTCTTGAAAGGAAGTTACTGTACGATCCTGACATTTCATTATGCCAAAGCGGGCTTTGGGTCTAACTGCTGTTACGGTTACAAGCTTGCCATGACTTTTATGGAAGCTTATCAGCTTATGAAGATCGATATCTCCGATACCGTCGCCATAAGTTAACATAAAGGGTTCACCGTGTAGACGCTGTTTCAATCGCGCTATTCTTCCCCCGGTCATTGTGGCTTGTCCCGTATCGATTAGATTGATTTTCCAGTTCAGTTTTGTTGCTGTTAGTAAATCGGTTTGATTTTGATCCAGACTCACCGAGAAATCATTATATAAAAACGGGTAATCCAGAAAATACTTTTTGATATAATTAGATTTATATCCCAGAGCGAGCTCGAACTCATGAAACCCCTGCGAACTATAGATATGCATAATGTGGCACAAAATTGGCATGTCACCGATCTCAACCATAGGTTTAGGGCGTACTCTCGTTTCCTCTGCAAGTCTTGTACCTAAACCTCCGCATAGAATCACTGTTTTCATTAGAAGTGACTCCCTTCGTTTCCGGTTTCGCGATTCATTGTTGCATGTTGCTGTGCGTATTCCATAATCGTTTGATGCCATATCATTCGTTCAACACTTAAATGTCCTTCAGCTTGCCGAACATCAGGGTGAAGACAGCGATTGGCGAAGGCCTGTAGTTGATTCACATAATAATTCATGGGTTCAAATTGTTTTAAATAAGTCTGCGGATTAGAATCGTTCAGACGGATTTTCAAGCTGTAGAAGCCTGTTAATGGTTTGAAAAAGTTCGGGACAACCACTGTTGCCCGCTCAAAGTAAAGCGTATGCATGGCTTTATAAGGGAGTTCAAATGAAGTCAAAACACTCGCTTCAAACCCATTACCATATCGAAGTTTGGCATTAAACGTCCAGTCACAGCCATCGGGGCCATCAAAATTAGAAAAAGCTGAAGCACGACTTCCTTTCAGACCTACAAGATGCTGTATCCATTGAAGCCAGTAACAACCAAGGTCATTAAAGCAGCCTCCGCCTTTAAGTCTCACACTACGATAATTATCACGATGACTTTTGAGTGCTGGAATGCTAATACGGGTTTCTGTCCGATTTAACAAGCCGTATTGACCAGAGTGTACAATGGCTTTGAGAGCAGCTTGCCAGGGATGATGTGCAGTTATTATCCCTTCCATGAAGACGAGTGAAGGAGATTGCTTCAGAGCACTCGCAAGCTGCTGGGCATCCTCCTTCCCTAATCCTGCAGGTTTTTCTACAAGCACATGTTTGCCAGCCTCAAGTGCACGTAAAACCCATTCCATATGGAGGTCATTGCTAAGTGCAATATAAACGGCATCAACATGCGGATGCTCCAGTACCTCCTCAAGAGAGTGCAGGACATGGGGGATGGAATATCGTTGGGCCAGGTGAAGTGCTTTCGAGCGGGTACGATTAGCTATGGCTACTACTTCCACCTGTGGTATATGCGAAATGACATCCAAAACAGCACGGCTAACGATAGCTGCACTGCCAAGTATGCCAAGCCGGCAAGTGTTTTTGTTGAGCTCGTTCATATATGAGTCAGCGACGATGAGCCATGCAGGTATAATACATTGCATTTTGAACAGGCGGGGGACAACTGTTTTCCTAATGTGGTTCGTATTTGATCATAAGCTTTCGAATGCCAAATATCGGATAATGATTGATCATGCAAGTTGCCTACAGAAAATTCGGAGAAAAACTTACAGGCACTTACATTGCCTGTTGGTGTAATATCTGCTCTTGTGCTCAGTGCCAAACAATTCGAAGCACAGCGTGAAGTCATTGAACGACCACTCACGAAATCTTCAATTTCATCAAAGTCCAGTCCAGGCTGATATCGAATCCGTGTTTTCCATGTATGTTCATTAATTGCACTGAGATCCATCATTAATGCTGGAATATGCTCGGGTTTGATGTGATATTTAAAAGCATGCCAGCTGCTGCGGTGCTGCTGGTCCATGGGATGAAGCCAATTAAAGTTTTCCTGAAAAAAGGTATCCATTTCTGCCGACGTTTCATGCGAGATATACCAGGGGAAACATAATAAAACCAGATCAATCCCTTTTTCTTCAAAGAATTTCATTAATGGATGTAGTTGACCAATCATACTGTCGTTAATTACCGTGTGTATCGATATTTTCCCCTGAAACTTTCCTTCTTTACGTAGCTCCATCAGCCGGTCGATCTGTTTCATCACTTTGTCAAATGATCCTTTTCCACGTATCAGATCATGTTCTTTCTCAAACCCTTCAATGGCAATAAGTAACTCAAGGTGAGGTGAGATACGACACAACTCATCTTCAAATTTCTCGATCAGGTATGCGTTAGTACAAATCGTTGTTTCTCGGGGGTCTTTTTCAAGCAAGTCGAGAATACCACGAATATCCCGGTGGAAAAGCGGTTCTCCACCCCATAAATACAGTCTGGACTTCGTATGATGAGTTTCTTCCAATACTCGCTGAAAAACAGCAAGGTCCATGTCCATATTTTGTTCCGTTTTATCCATATCATGATGGTAGCCCGACTCATTCCACTGGTAACAGTGTTTGCATCGCAGATTGCATCGATTGGTCAGTTTTAACGCAACCACTTCGGGCATGTCCATCTTAAATGAAGGGTTTAGCTTTCGCTCTCTATGCGGAATAACCACATTTCTCATCGTTCGTTTCAAAATCTCAAATGATTTATCATCCATTTCTACCCGACTGTTAGGCTGCATCATATCTCTTCCTTTCAGACTGAGATTTTGTTAAAAACTTTATGTCCGCGTTCCCATTTAGGGTTTTTCGTTATAAAACAGGCAGCAACCTTGGCAGATAGGCAAAAGATGCTTACGAAGATAACGCCGATATTGCTTGTACTTTTCCCCTCTCCAGATCGCAGCAATGCTCTCATCATTAACGTTGCCCAGCGTAAGATCATAATAAGCATGACAGGACGTAACATCACCTCTGGCGTTAATTTCGGTGCTTATCCACGGAAAAGGGCAGCGTTTTTTGATATGCGTCATCGAATGCCAGTCTGCGGAAAAGTATTTCCTGATGTTATCCTCCGACATCATTTGAGGATACGTATTCATATATTTGTTGTTTTTTTCGCAAAATTCAGCTAGACGCTGGACTTGTTTCTCAATCAGACCCGCATCCATGTCCGAAAAAATGGCTGGATCACAAACAAATCCTTTGGATAGAGGCGCTTCTTGCACTCCAAATTCTTTTCTGAGAATCCCGCTATACTGTTGATGGTTTTCCTCCGTTATATAAGCCTGCAGCTCAATACTGATGCAATCCAGCTTGGAAATATCAATGGATTCAAAGAAAAATCGTTCCAGATGCCGGTGATTTGCAGGTGTAACGACTGTACTAATCCCGATCTGCGGGTACGCACTTCCCGCTTGTTCTCTTAAGGAAAGAAGTTTGTTGATTCCGCGAATAGCTTTTTTAAAAACTCCCTTACCACGCTGAGCATCATTAATTTCTTCCGGACCATCAAGTGAAATCCATATCCGTTCAGGCGGATATTGAATTAACATCTCTGCATGTTTCTCCAAAAGCGTTCCATTCGTCGGAAAATGAACTTTACTCCCTGCTTCATGAATGGCCTGAAGGATTTCACCAATTTGAGGATGCAGCAGAGGTTCCCCTCCGTAGAGCTCATAGTAAGGTTGTGCGGGTTTACAGGTTGCGATAATATCACGAATCACATCGATACTTAATTGGTTTAAAACCTTATACTCACGATAAGGACCGTTCTCTCCCCATTCGTAACACATTCTGCATCGAAGATTACAGCTCTCAAGCAGTTGTAAAAAAACCCACTTGGGTAATGAGATATCAAGATTTGGCATGGTTATTGTGGATTCGATCTGCATGTAATGCCTCCTTCTCGGAATGAATGAAGCGGCTCATATATTCTGTGGGATAATCTTGAATCTGTTGCTGTCTAGAGATCAGATTATGAGCAAGTTGTGCTAGTAGATCTTTGGAGTAGCCCTGCTCAACCCATACGTTGTACGGTATGCCAAACCCGTTTTCCTCCCAGATGGATGCATTACGCTTCTCATGCTCACCAAATGGTTCAAGCATAATGAGTGGTGTGCCTGATGCTAAAGAATCCATCAAAGCCCCTGCACCAGGCTTGGATACAACCGCCATGGCTTGGCGAACTAATCCATATAGTCCGTGATGCTCAATGGGTGTCTCATAAACAAAAGGTTTACCAGAATCCGTAATAACGTAGGGAGGAAATGTGTGCAAACCAGACTCGTCTCTGAACCATGTCCGCCAATGAGGATCATTCATTACATAGCGTAAACCTGGCGTATTTGAAGGGACCACCTCTTCTTCCGTGTATGCTACAATATCCAAGTCATACCCGTGTTCAGTGTCCAAGAGCTGACGAAGCTTTTCCCTGAAGGTTCCAACGCCCCATCCTCCTCCATGAATAACGAGACGACTTGCGCGTTCTTCATATGGAACCGACGGTTTATCATCCACATCAAGTCGATACATAATCTCAAGCCTGTTCGGATGATACAGCGGAATTTCCCGATAAAATGAGGCATAGTCCGGTTTAAGCTTCAGTAATTGTTTCCATGAGGGGGATAGACTGGAGTCCACATACAACAGATCCACGTCAATCTCATCCTTTGTTCGTTCACGCAGAATATCCAGCAAGTGGACCCAGTGCCCGGACAACACGATAAATCGAGTACGTCCTTCCTCCAGCCACTGGTCAAGTAGAGACTTTACTGCAGCGGAGTTCAGACTTTGGCGAATGTCTCCAGGTATTCGTTGTGATGCAAGAGCGACAGCGAAATTTTCACGATAAGCCTGTCTGCTTTGGTCTGTTTTGAATTGCTTGTCCTCATTCATCACGTTTTCGAATACTTCAATGCAGGTTTCCAGGCCGAGTTGCTGTAACCTTTTTGCGATGATTAGTCCTGGGATATAAAAACCCAATCCAAAACCGGAACATAATATAGTAATCTTTTGACCCATTTGCACCGTCTCCCCTAGCATAGTAAGCTTGGAATCCCGACAAACTCGGGCTAGGTAATCATGTTTATCCCTGAATCCAGCAATGACTGGTTAACTCCAGCAACTACATTTTGCATATGCTGCTGGCTCTCATAAATAACTGCAAAATAGAGTCGTCCCATGGTACGTTCATTCTGATCACGATTTGTAAAAGGAGATATAAGAGTTCCGGAGGAGAGTGGCAAGATGCCCATCCCTCTCTCTTTGGTGTACAAGATCTGCTGTTGATTTAAATTTTGAAGCAAGTGCTCATATTGGAAACGGGCAGGAACTGCGAGATTGAACTGTACTAGGCTGCTATGCAACTGTGTGTTGGTAATTAAATCATCTACACCGTGTTTAATTAAACTCATGGATTTGCGGGCATTTATTTCAACCAAAGGTTCAATTGAATGATCTTGTAATATCATAGAATCGATACAAACATCACCGAAATAGCCGTCTTGATATAATAAGCGTCCGATTTCTAACACTTGATCCGTATAACCGGAATCATATAAGTGCGCTTTGAAGGATTCACTCATCGTATGTGAAGCACCGAATGCGTATCCATGATTATCAAGTTGTTGAAAAGAAACGAGTTGAACCTCGCCCGATTCATGAATGTAAAGCTGGCAAGAGAAATCAAATTTACGATCCAGCAGAGGTTCTACGACAAAACGAATCAACTTTTCCTGTGCAACTTGCTTATCCAGGTGCTTGATCAAACGAAGCAAGGCTTTTTCGGAGTGAATGACGAAATTTCCTTTTCCGGACACACCAAACTCATCCTTTAATAGTACAGCTCCGTCACAAAGCATTTTTCTGGTGATCGCAAGTAGTTGCTCCCTCCCCTCGACCACTCTGCCGACATTCGGCAGGTTCAATCTATCGCGCATTTCAAGTGAGTACGATTTAGCATTAATGCGCTGTACAATATTTTGCTCGGGATAATGGGATGCAAGATGATGCCTTTGTGCAAAAGCTAGCATTCCGGGTATTGCCGCAAACGCTTCCAAGGTTGCTTTTTCCAAAGAAAAGCAAGATAGTAGTTGATCCGTAACATTAGAGAGAGTCATGATTTCAAAGACATTTAAGTGATCCATTTCGTTCTCCCTATCTGAGGTAAACCAGGGATTTCGATTCATATGGATGTCATACCCGATCGAGCGAATATAATCATATTGAACGGAGTCCATGACATGGCGAGTAAGCAGCAAGTCTCCGGTTTTACAAAAGACAAACAGAAGCTCGTCCATGGAATCAGTAATCTTCTTTGTTTGTATATTCTGTATGGCAGGAATAGAAGCAAGCCGGGAATCGCGCCAGTACCGCTCTGCTTCAAATGATCCACAATGTAGAGCAAAATTCATACGCTGGCCATCTGATGGATGAATTGTGAAAATTTCTGCACGGATTGCAGATGCTCCAGACTGAAATGATCAAAATCAACTTCAATATCGAACTCTTCTTCAATACGTAAAATAAAATTGATAATCTGCAGTGAATCCATTCCTGCATCATGAGTCAGATCAGAGGATTCATTCAGCTTGTTAACCAGGCTTGGGTCTTCCTTGATTTCAGCTATGATCTCAATAATTTTAGTTGTCATTGTATACAGCCTCCCTTTTTCGCATTACCACTACGATATCTGTCTGAGGTACAAATAAATTGTAATTCGTTACATGCACTTGTCTTGTTTCGGTTACGGATTCAATCTTTAATTCAGGAGGAATACAGCGCTCAATGTGAGCAATTAACGATTCTTTCGTAAATCTCCAAATTACACCATCAATCGAAGAGTTCGCCATATAGCCACTTTCCATTGTAGAACCTGAAAGAGGCTTGAGAACAACCGGGTCGGCAATAATGATAGATCCACCGTCACGTAACAGTCTGGAGCTCTCAACGAAGGCTTTTTTGTGATGACGAATGTGATGAAAGCTTCGTGCAAACAAAATCATATCGCAGCTATGATCAGGTAAAGAAGTCGGCTTATCAATGAAGGCATGGATATAAGAATCAAACCTTCCCCACTTCTTTCCAAGTTTCAGAGCATTTAAATTTGGATCCATGTTGAAAAAACGAACATCCTTCTGCTTGCGAAGATACTTGTTTAATAAACCTGTACCACAGCCCACCTGAAGAACATCGCCCTTTAAAGGGGGTAAAACTTTGTAGACATTACGAGGAATAGGGAAATTTTGAACGTACATGGCCAATTCGTAGAAAATCGGATAACGCTCTTGCAATCGAACCAATTTACTGGTATAGAAAGGCTTCCGCTTTTTGTGACGTTTAAAGTCCCATTTGTTCAAATAGTAGACAGGGGTTAACAGCAGGAACAGAATAATAAAGACACCTTGTACGCCATAAATCCCCAATTTTTTAAAACGATCATTGGAATTACGAGGCATCATTTGTTCAGAAGTATTGAAAATGATCACTCCCCTCTCACAACGCTATAAATGGTGTAGAACCCATTCTAACAAGATCAGAGAATCCAATATATGGTTGAATACGCCAAAAAATATAGATATACTGTCCGTAAGCAATGCTTCCTACCAAATGACTTACGAAGCGGAGGGAATCTGATCATGCACGATTCAATCGAATTTAGAGAAGAGTATTTTTTTGACTCTATCACCCCCGTCCATTTGAAGCTGACAAAAGAAGAGCCGTTTACGATGATGCATCACCATGATTTTGTTGAAATCGCTTATGTATATGAAGGAGAAGGGCTTCATCAGATTGGGGATCAATGTATCCTGGTTTCCAAAGGCGACTTGTTTGTCATCCCTCCTGGCGTATCACATGTGTTTCAACCACTGGATTTGAAAGAAAAGGCCCCGTTATATATTATGAACTGTCTCTATAAGCCGTTTTTGGAGAAATCATTTTTTCGTGGAGGACGCACTTGGTCTATGTTCGTCGAGCGGCGTAATGAATTTCGCAACGTATTCAAACAAATGTTACATCAACAGGAGGCTCCTGCTGCGCCTTATTTAGCTGCTGCTCAATGCCAGTTACTAAATAAACTATTCTACATTATCTACAATAGTAATCAGCAGAAGATGTACAGAAAGACCGAGATTAAGGATTTTTCAATACACCAAGCCATTCAATATATGGGAACCCATTATAGGGATACACTTACACTTGAAAAAATAAGCCAGCTTGTTGCGATGAGTACAAGAAACTTTCAACGAATGTTTAAAAAAGAAACGGGTATCAGTTATATTCAGATGTTACAACACATTCGTATTTTATACAGTTGCAAACTGCTGGAGTATTCAAATTGGAGTGTTCAAAAAATTGCTCAAGCGATTGGCATCGATGACATGAAATATTTTTACAAATTATTTAGAGAACATTATGGAACTACTCCAGGGGCATACAGGCAATACATAGGGATTTCTGCTGAACTACTTCGGGAGGATACAACATGTTAGATATACAACCGCTCAAAAGCTTTAATACCCAATTTCAAGTAACGTCTTGTATTGATGACCACTTCAGAACGATTTCCACTTGGCTAGGAAGAGATACGAGAACGATGTATGCCGATGCATGGGCTTTTGAGTACAATGCTGATGCACAACAACTTTTGCTGGATCGCGTCGTCTATCCTCGTTTAAATCTGGGTTACCTGGACACCTATCATGGTATACAAGTTGATTTTAGAGACAGAAATTTCAGTGGGACTTCGTTGAACAGCAACGAGGATGAAAAGCCATTTCTAGATATGCTGCAGTCTGAGTTAGATGCTGGCATGGCTGTACTGGTAGGTATTGATGTGTATTATTGTCCATGGTCTGACGGGTATCTCAAAACGCATGCACGGCATTCCTGTCTTGCTGTAGGCATAGACCAGAAAGACCAGAAAATAATGCTGGTGGATGCGTATTATGGACAAAAAAATATGGAGATGGAACTCCAATTGTTTTTGAACATCTCATTTTACTATGCTATCTTTCGTTTAACGGATCCCTGCTCTTCTCACAACGATTGGAAAGGACTGCTATCTTCCAGTTTACATGATCAAACGAGCATCCCAACAATGAGAAATAGTATTCGGAACTTAAAAGATTTTGCCAAGGCTTACTCAGAGGAAGGAATCGTTATTTCAGATCCCAAAATAGATACACAACACGCTATCTTTCAATGGATGAGGTTTTCATTGGCCAGACTTAGATATGCGTCGTTTATCTTTTATTTACATGAACTATCTCAGGAAGATATGTTCCATACGATTGGAAGACACTACTTGGAGCTTGCTAGAAAATGGGATGCTATCATGCATCAGTCCATCAAAAGTAGTTTTTCCGGCGATCCCGTGAATCAGCGTCAGAAAATATATAATAAAATGCTCTTTATTATTCAAAATGAGAGTGAATTGCTTAATCAACTGCAGGATTTGGCGTAATCCACTATATATCTTATTTGTTCGCTTCTGTAAATTTGAAGTTAGATGAAGTTATCAAATCATACAGGAGTGATTTTTTATGTTTCAGCATCATCAGATCGCATTGAATCAATTGGTCGAGCTTTTAAAACCTGACCCTACGATCAGAGCCATTATAACGGCGGGCTCAATCGCCCAAGGTAAAGCCAGAGAAAACTCGGATATTGACGTTTACATTGTCGTTACAGATGAATCTTTTGAAGAGAGAAAATTGCAGCATCAACTATCATATACCAATCATGAGATCTGTGATTATCCTGAAGGGTATATTGATGGCAAGATTATCAATTATCGTTTTTTGGAACTCGCTGCTGAACAAGGCAGTGAACCTACAAGGTATTCTTTCTTGGGTTCCAAGGCAGTGTATTCAACAATTCCTCAATTGGATGAACTTCTTCAGCGAATCCCTGTTTACCCGGAGCAAAATCGCGAGAAAAATATAATGGATTTTTATGCGGAAATTTACTTGCACGCTTTCTATTTTGCTGGAGAAGCCGTCAAAAAAAACAATCCTTATCTGCTCTCCCATGCTGTTAGCAATTTAGTTTTATTTTCCGGTCGGGCAATTTTGGCGATAAATCATCAGTTGTTTCCCTGCCATAAAGGTCTGATGAATGCCGTCTCTGGAGTAACGAATAAACCGGAAGGCTTTGTAGAATTGACTAATGATCTCATCGCTCATCCGAATTACGAAAAATGCATGGATTACGCGAAGGTCATGCTTGGATTCTATAATCCTAACATTGCATTCGAGCAAGCGCTTACTATTTTTGTGGCCAACAATGAATGGAACTGGATCGATCAAGAACCGCCGCTAGCGGATCGCTAAGTAGAATAAAGCCAATACGAAATTTTCAAAATATCATCTCCCATTGTTAGGGATCGAATTTGAACAAACTAAACAAGGCCATCACTTTCTGAGTGTGGTGGCCTTGTTTGGGTTAATAGTTGGATTCTGTTAAACGTATTCGCTTAGATGTTAGAGAGTAAGTCCGCCGTCTGCTAAAATTATGGAGCCGGTCATATAGCTCGATCCATCTGATGCGAGGAATGCTACAAGCTCAGCAAGTTCTTCGGGCTCGGCATAACGTCCCATACGCATATTAGGGAATTCTTCCGGCATATAATCGCTATCCTGAAGCATCTGCGGCACAGCTGCTGTGAGTGAAGTTGCTACACCGCCAGGGCATATTGCATTCACACGAATCCCTTTTCTCACGTATTCAATGGCGGCTGCTTTCGTTAAACCGGCAACACCGTGTTTACTTGCTGTATACGCAGCCAGGCTGTGCTCTGCACGGATTGCAGTTGTGGAGGCTGTGTTAATCACATGGCCATAGCCTTGTTGATCCATCACCTTGAGCGCATGCTTCATACAGAGGAAAATCCCCTTCAGGTTGACATCAATAATTCGTGAAAAATCGCTCAGCGCTGTTTCGTGGAAAGGTTGGAATTTCTGGATAATGCCAGCGTTGTTAAATGCAACATCGATTTTGCCAAATGTTTCGACTGCTTT
Organism: Paenibacillus sp. 4624; assembly: GCF_050435065.1. Lineage (NCBI taxonomy): Bacteria > Bacillati > Bacillota > Bacilli > Caryophanales > Paenibacillaceae > Paenibacillus > Paenibacillus sp. 4624. Next base: position 34,566 of record NZ_JBNDJR010000015.1, on the reverse strand, counting down.
TTGGATATAGTTTTGAACATGCTCTTCGTTAGATACGTCCGCTTGAACGAAGATGGCTTCCCCCTCTTGCTCTTTCACAAGTTCAAGAGTTTCGTTACCCGTAGCCTCGTTAAAATCAACCAGTACTAATTTAGCTCCTCTTGAAGCCATAAGAACTGCACTTGCTCTACCGATGCCACTACCCGCTCCCGTAATCGTAATCACTTTCCCAGCCAGAGAATCTGATTTTTTCTTTACTGCTTGAGTTGCCTTTGAAGTCTCTTCTTCTACAAAAGTTACATTAGCGAGATCTGCTTTTAATGCAGCCAAAATCGTTTCAGGCAAATCCACCTGAGGAATAGCGGCAAGTTGATCGAGTGTAAAATGGGAAGCCATTTTGAATGAAGGTTCGTTAATAAACTCTGGCAGATGTTTAGCAAGAAGTGCAGTTGCTTCCGCGTTATTTAATAATTCCGAAATTTTGATGTTCTCATTGTAGTTTGTCATGTGATCCTCCCTAGTTGAATGTATTTCGCTGTTACTGCAATTTCTAAAAATGAATTACCGGAATTTGCCGCAGAGAATCATTCAGTTGCATTTTCTTTTCTTCGTTTAATACGTCCCCTGCATATTCTATAATTACACCCAGTGGTACTCCCATGGCATCCGGATGAGGTTCCTCTCCAATCTCCGGCATAGCAGCAAGAATCAACATTTTACAGCTGTCATTCTTCCATAACGCCCCTAGTTTTACATCCAGACTGTACTCCAATACCTCTTCCTCAGGTAAGTGTTCGAGATCTGCAGCAAATTCTCCGAACACACGAGTCATCCAGTTTGTACATAAACTAAACCATTGTGCAAACGAGGGCTCCACCATGCTGATCAGCCCCATTGACGTTTGTGGACGGGCAAGGGACAGCCCATGAGTACCTGTAGGAAAAATATGCATCTCAAAAGGTACGTTTTGGCGAGTCAAAGCATCAGCAAAAGCAAGGGAGTTACTCACAGGAACGAGCTTGTCATCGAATGTGTGGAATATAAATGTCGGTGGTGTGAGATGGTCCACCTTCTGATCTACACCTGGGACAGGATTCGGAAAAATCGCACTCATTTCTTCGAGAATACAAGGATAACCAAGAATCAAAGCATCAGGACGATCAGAACCCATCGTACTTAGTGCTGCAGCCAAATGTCCACCTGCGGAGAAACCGCAGACGGCAATTTTTTGCGGATGGATGTCCCACTCTGCACTATGTGTGCGAATAAGCTTCATTGCCTCTTCTGCATCGTTGAGAGGTTGTGGAAACGCAGAATCTTGATTGAGCGAGTAACGTAAAATAAAAGCCTGATATCCTTCGGCCAAAAAAGCCATAGCAATCGGTTCAGCCTCTCGATCAGAGCAGGCTCTGTACCCTCCGCCCGGGAGGATAAGTACCGCAGGCCGCTGTTTCATATTTGGCATCTCGGGTGATGAATCCAGCAGATAGCCAGTCAGGGTAACATTTGTATTGCTCAAGTCATACGATAGAACTTTCATACACGTGCAGGTCTCCTTTTTTATAAGTGTAGTTTCAAAGAAAAAGGGATACTTCCATTGTAGATTTCAGAGAAAGGCCCTGCTATAACGCGATACAAAGATCAAATAGCGAAATCCGAAGAAATCATTCCAAACAAAAAAACCGCAAGATCGCGGTTCAATTGTAGTGTTCATCGAAGTGTCCAACCATGAACAAAGGGATTTGAATTTAAACCAGTTGAATCGTCATCAACTTGAGATCCAACTCATCCAGTTCTTCCTCTGGTGTGTTAAACGAAGGATAACTGGACAGATCGCGTATGCTCGCTTCTCCCATAGGACCAATGGTTGAAGGGTCCAGAGAGGCAAGCGTAGGTGAAAGTTCTTGCAGCATACTCCGACTCTCTTCATTACAAAGCAGCACATTGAGAGGTGTACGTGTACTCAGTGTTTGTTTGTATGGAGTAGAAGGCATATAATTAAAGTCGTAATTGCCGCTTGCTACTTCAATACAGACTTCATGGTCACCCTGTAATACCGGCAGGCCAGCATCAGATAGTGCAATCCCGTTCATAATGACTTGGTCAATAATTGCGCGTGGCAGCTTAATTGTTGCTGTTGCATTAAAGGGAACGGAGAAGCTCAAATATAATTTGCCATGCTCATCAAACTTCCATTCGCTTCTGTAAGCTCCAGATGCTGTATCAATGTGGGCTTTTGTCCACTGAATTCGGAAGTCTGGCATTGGTGCAAGCACGGTATGACGGAAACCAGGCTGATCTTCAGCAGGATTGATGCCAGCCATGTGACGATACATCCATTCCACGATTGCACCATATGCGTAATGATTTAGCGAATTCATACCGCTCTCACTAATTTTCCCATCGGGTAAGATGGAGTTCCACCGTTCCCAGATCGTTGTAGCTCCTAAATTAACGGCATACAGCCAGCTAGGGTAATCATCATTAAGCAAGAGTGTGTAAGCCACATCATTACTTCCGTGTGCTGACAGAACACGATTCAAATATGGCGTACCAACAAAACCGGTTCTCAGATGATTTTGATCCTTGCGAACACGCATGCGGAGGTCTTCCTCAATTCGTGCTGTATACTGTTCGGGTACGAGATCCATATACAAGGCGACCGCATATGCAGTTTGGGTATCAACTGCCAAACGCCCGTTTGCTGTGAAAAATTCATTTTGAATTGCTGTTCTAACTTCTTGGGCCAGCTTTTCGTAGGAGGCAGCAAGTTCCTCATGCCCAAGCACCTTAGCAGCTTTGGCAACGATGTCCGAGGAGTACGCGTAATATGCAGAAGCGATGAAGAAATTATCTGTCCCGCCCATCGGTGAATCGGGATTATCTCCATCTAGTGCCAACCAATCACCAAAGTGGAAACCTACTGTCCAGAGGCGTGATCCTCCGGACTCTTCGTCTGAACGTTTGATGTAATCCACCCATGCTTTCATGCTATCGAATTGTTGCTCCAGGATAGCCTTATCTCCGGAATGTACATACGTATTCCAAGGAATAATTGTTGCTGCATCTCCCCAAGCGCTTGAGCCACCGCCCTGCACTCGGCCCACAGGAACGACCATTGGAACCATTCCATCACGATCCTCTTGCTCCATCCACAAATCATAACCATATTTATTAAAAAAGGCATACGTGTCCATATTGTAGTTAGCCGTGCCTGAGAAGACCTGTGCGTCTCCAGTCCAGCCCATGCGCTCATCCCGCTGAGGGCAATCTGTAGGCGTGTCCAGGAAATTCCCCTTTTGTCCCCAAAGTGCATTTTGGAATAGACGATTTACGCCGGCGTGACTGGTTTCCAGATAACCAATGCGATCCATATCGGAGTAAACTACACAGCCTGTAAAATCATTCACATCCAGCTCTCCAGGCCAGCCTTCTACCTTGACATAGCGGAAGCCGTAAAAGGTGAAATATGGACGTACAACGGCTTCCTCACCATTTGCTGTATATACGTATTCCGCTTTGGCTGACCGAAGGTTTTCACGGAAAAAGTTCCCTTCCTGCAATACTTCGCCGTATTGCAAGCGGATCATGGTTCCTCGGGGTGCTGTTGTGCGGAATTGAAGCCAGCCGACCATATTTTGTCCCATATCAATCACGGTTTCACCCGCTGGTGTGGTCAGAACAGATACAGGTTTCAAAGTTTCCTTGATGACTACCGGGAGACTTCTTCTGGCTTGAAGCCGATCGTATCCCAGATCGCTTTCGCGAACCGGATAAATTTCACTTACGTCCAGTGTGGCATCGTAAATTTCCCCATCATAGATGTTGCCATCCAATACATGGGAGCGAGTGGCATGCCAGGACAGGTCCGATGGAATGACCTCTTCCGTACCATCGGCATAAGTGATCACGAATTCGGACAACAAAGCAAAATGATCACCATACAGATTGGCTGTCGTATCACCTTCGAAACCAAAACGGCCCTTGTACCACCCGTTTCCCAGACGCACATCTACCGAATTTGTTCCTTCCTGCAGCAAATCTGTAATATCGTATGTCTGATATTGCAACCATTTGTGATACGCATTATAATGCGGAGTCAGATATTCCTCCCCTGCTTTGACCCCGTTTAATTCCAATTCATAGATGCCCAAACCGCAAATGTAGGCTCTTGCTTGAGTAATCGGACCTCTTAATTCGAAGCTTTTCTTCATCACGGGATGAATATCCCTGTCCAGATCAGGTGTAATCCACATGGCCGTCCAGGATTCATCCATTTTCGCTGTTTCAAACCAGGCAGTTTCACTAACGGCTTGTTCACCCCGTTCATTCCACACGGTAACTCTCCAGAAGTATCGCGTCCGTGGAGCTAATTCCAAGTTTGGTGAGTACGAAAGTGAATCGATATCCTGTTTCTGCCCGCTGTTAAATACGATCTGTGAAAAAGATTCATCAACAGCGATTTCGATCTGTGCCGCAATTTGTTTCGTTGCCGTAGTATCCGTAACCATGTAAGAAAAGCTTGGATTGGATATCTCAAATCCTAACGGATTGGAGATATGATTTGTTTTTAGCTTCGTAATCTTCATCTAAGTAACCTCCTGTGTTGATTCGCGAAATTCAGCTGTAAATGATTCAATGTTATGGCCTAGTCTCTGTGGAACGGTACCACTCGTTCACTTCGTTTGTAATTTGTCTCCCTCCGGAATTCATCCACTTTTGTACAAACTCATCAAACGTAGCAAGTGGCTCCTCTCCATAAATGATCGAGTTAAAAGTTTCCAGCTCATTTTTTTGCAAATAGGCGTTTCGAGCTTGCATCGTTTTGGTCGGGGGACCTTGAAACAGATTGCTGCGATCAATCTGCCTCTGCTGCATCACTACAGCATCTGCCTGCATGATAGGGGATTGAATTTCATCCTTGGGATCAACCCCCATACTTAGTAAAGCAGCGCGATCATGTGAATTGAGATTCTTCCCTCGGCCCATTTTCAGTAAAGCTGCTTTGATTCTGGAAGGGTAACTGGCGTATTGTCCCATGAGGGTGTACTTAAATGTTTGCACCTTCCCCCCAGGAATATCATTGCTGTTGCTATCTAAGGATCCATCAGGGTTTAGAACATAATCGTAACCATTTTGATAAGCGCTGAGATACAAAGGATCGTTGGTCACTGTTGCTTCGTATAAATAGTTCTGATACCTGAAAAATGCCTGCAATGCTTCTTCTGAAATATGCCGATTAATCATCAATGCTCCACTGTATGAGTTTCCTTTCAAGCGGGCCGCGGTTCCGTCCATCCCGGCAGGAATGGGATAAGGTACAAACTCGGCTGACGGCTCCTTGGCTTTTAGTTGCTGGAAAGGATAGTCACCAAACCAGCGGGGGCCAGCAACTATCCCTACTTTTCCATCAATGATGTTTTGATTTACTTGACTAAAGTCTTGAAGTGCTAGGTTATTTCCAATGTAACCTTTTCTCTTCCATGATTTTAATGTCGCAAGCGCTTGTTTGATCTGAGGCTGAACACTTCCATACACGAGTTGGCCTTTTTCATTCTTGCTCCATATGCTCGGGATCGCTCCATATGCACCGAATACCCATGAGATATCCCCTATCGGTGAGACGACGTACTGGTCTTTAATTGCAAAATCAATACCGTACGTGTCCTGTATGCCATTTCCGTCCGGGTCGTCATAGGTAAAGGCAGTCATGACCGTTTCCAGTTCTTTCAGATTGTTAGGAGCTTCGAGGTTCAAGTGCTTCAGCCAGTCCTTGCGAATCCAGAGAACAGACTGTGATGCTTGCTCCGTAATGATCGGAATAGCCATACGCTTTCCATTGATCTCGAAAGGCTCCCAGGCTTCTGGCACCTCTGCCATTGCTGCTTTCCATGTGGGCGAAGCATAACGCTCCCAAGCTTCTCCTGCATCCAAGAGTTTTCCTGAAAGCATAAACGTGTTGACCGTATCCATCACATTCGACGTAAAAACATCAGGTAATACATCATCGGAAGAGAGCATTAGCCGAAGCTTCATATCATAGTCTTCAACTGGAGCACTCCATTTTGTACGAATGTTTACACCCAGTGTGTTATAAGCCCAGCGAATATGTACATTATCTGTAGCATTTTCGCCGTTTTTATATACGGTAGTAGGGTCATTCATATTGACCGTTGTCAGCACAACTGCCGATTTATCGGGCTCAGGTTGTGGCGTTTTAGGGCTACATCCTGCAGTGAGCAGGATCAGACATAAGAATGAAAGAGAAAGATAAATTTGTTTCCAGTTCATACGAATCAAGCTCCTTCATCATCATCATATCGTGCCAGTGGTTGAGTCTAAATAACGCTTTATCAACATTACATAATTCATTATTAACCTTACTTCTATATGTAAGTTAAATGGCTTGTAATTCAGAGTTGGCAAGCCTACAATAAGGTGAATTTAGTTCTTGTCAGGGGGAATTTCAGATTGAGAGAGAAATACAGAACATTTCTGAGTATGGTAGCAATTACGTTTATTATGCTTGCTGCTGTTCTTATCATGTATACCTTTTCTGTTCAATCCAGTGTGGATACGGTGCAGAAGGATATTGAAACGAATAATCTCAATCGTGTCCAATTTGTAGTGAATTCGCTGGATCAAAGCCTGGACCGGTTAAACATGTTATCCATCTCGATGGAAACAGACAACTCCATTGCTTTGTTACGCTCGGTTGATGTGATGAGCTCCTACGAACAGGTACAATTAATTCAGAATATTGCTACAAGAGTCAATCTTCAAAGTTTGTCAGAAGGATGGAACAACAAAATCTCCATCTATTCTACACTTTTGAAACAATGGATTATTTCTTCCGAGATGGGCATGAAAGCTCCTATCGTTAACTCCAATAATACAGGTTGGCATTTTGATAAAGCATCGGATAAATACTACAAATATAAAGTGATGCCCCAGACTATTATCCGACTTGAGTTCCCTCGAAGTAATCTTGAAGATATTGTAGAGAACTCCCATCAGGGAGAGAATGAGTCTGTATTTTATAATACTAACGGGGACTCCATCACACGTAAGAAGGCCAGTCCGGTAACATCTAATATTGTAAAGGAGATCGCAAAACATCTTCAACCTACCTCCGGTTCTGAAACCGTGTCTGTAAACGAAGAAAAGTATATCGTAAACTATGTATACTCTCATCAGCTCGGATGGTATTTAATTGACTTCATGCCGCTTGACAGGGCTTTACAACCCATTCGTTTCACTCAGATCTGGTTCTATGCTTCTTGTATCATGCTGTTTATCGCAGGAATCACGATCATTGTGGTTCTCTTCCGTAAAGTACAGATTCCAATTCTCGCCTTATTGAAAGGTGTTCGACTGTTGAAGCATGGGGACTTCTCTTATCGAATACAGCGGGAGAGCAGTAACGAGTTTGATTTTTTATATGGACAATTTAATGATATGGCTGGGCAAATCGAGGATCTGATTGAAAAAGTGTATAAAGAGAAAATTGTAGCAAGGGAAGCCGTGTTAAAGCAGCTACAGGCTCAGATTAATCCTCATTTTCTGTATAATTGCCTTTTCTTTATCAACAATATGACGAGATTGGGCAATGAGGAAGCGGTGACAGCCATGACTCAAAATCTGGCTGAATATTTCAGGTATACGACGCGATTGGACGAACCTATGACAACCCTGGAAAAAGAGATGGGGATCATACGCAACTATCTTAAAATTCAGAGCTTGCGCATGGATCGGCTCTCCTATCAGATTGAATTTCCGGAGGAATTAAAGACTGTGCCGATTCCGAAACTGCTCATTCAGCCTTTGGTGGAAAACAGTATCATTCATGGTATTGAAACAAAGCGTGATTCTGGCGTCATACACGTCTCAATAAAACGTATTGAGCATGGGATCTGCATCAGGATAGATGATGACGGTAAAGGAATGAGTACGAATGATATCCATGCGCTTAAGGCTAGGATCTCAAAACCTCCGATCGATACGGTGGGATGTGCGCTTTGGAACATTTCGGAACGCCTAAGAATACATGATCCTGTTAACTCACATCTAGAGTTTGAGCAAAGCCCGCTTGGGGGTCTGCGCGTCCAGCTACATTGGTCTCTTGAACCACAACCGAAAGAAAACATGGAGTGAGCTATGGAAATGACTCATGGATTCTCCTCCGTTTAACCAATAATTTGCAACAAAATAAAGGCAACTGGATTATTTAAATCCAGGTGCCTTTCCTCTCGCCTATTGTTGCTTCACGGTATCATACCATTCATTTACTTCTTTGATGATCTTATCTCCTCCGGATGATCTCCACTTTGCAACAAAAGAATCGAATTCATCGACGGGCTTTTTGCCATAAATAATTTCAATATAGGAGTCAATCTGCATTTTGGTTAATAATTCCTGCCTGGAAAGCATCGTTTTGGTAGAAGGACCTTGGAAATACTCTGGTACATCGATATCACTCTGATCCATTGCAACCAGCAAAGCTTTTGAAGAAAAGGCCTCCAAAGGATTAGATGCGTCATTGCCAAGAATACCAGTTGGTGCCAGTGCCGCTAACTCTTGATTACTCAACGTTTCGTTTTTAGCCATTTTAACATTGGCTTCCAATCTTTTGGAAGGATATACGGCGTCCGAGCCAGTAATCGTATATTTCATCGTTGAAACTTTGCCACCTGTAATTTTACTCTCATCCATAACGGCTTTGCCATTCTCAATCACATAATCGTATCCATCCTGAAAACCCTTGAATAGCAATGGATCATCTGAGTTGTAGGCCTCGTACAATGCATTTTGATAATGGAAAAACGCCTGTAGAGTTTCTTCTGAAATATCTTTATTAATCAGGATCGCACTCGTGTATGGATCCGCGATTGTTCGCATATTTTTGCCATCTGCTCCCTTCGGAATCGGATATGGATTATAAATCGCATTGGGGTTGGATGCCAGCAGCATCGATCCTGGATATACCATCATCCAGTTTTCTCCGCCCAGCATACCCACTTTTCCAGAGGCAACGTTCTCAGCTACTTTATTAAAATCGTGCAGAGCAATGTCACTCGCAATGTATCCCTTGTTCATCCACTCATTGAGTTTGCTCAAACCTGACTTGACCTCTGGTTGAATGGATCCATACTTGAGGTTGCCATCTGTGTCTGGATACCAGCGTTCCGGTATAGCTCCAAACATTCCAAAGAACCATGAAGTATCACCCATAGGTGAGCCGACTACTTGATCTTTCATCGCGAGTTCCAGAGCTAAAGTGTCCTTTTTTCCATTGCCATCAGGATCTTGATTCACAAAAGCATCCATCACCTTCTCCAGCTCATCCAATGTGGTTGGTGCTTTAAGGTTTAACTTATCCAGCCAATCCTGTCTGATCCAAAGTACAGACTGGGTTCCAGCTGTAGGGCGAACTACCGGTATGGCAAATTTTTTTCCATCTTTTATGAAAGGATACCAAGCGGTGGGTTCCTCTGCGAGAGCTGCTTTCCAGGTATCCGATGCGTATTTGTCGAATGCTTCTGTTACGTCAAGCAATTTTCCTGAGTCAATAAAAGTGTTGATCGTGTTGGATTGGCTTGAGTTAGCTACGAATAAATCAGGTATCTTGTCCCCGGAAGACAACATTAGCTTCAATTTGGTGTCGTAATCTACCGCAGAGGATGTCCATAACGTTTTCATTTCTACGCCGAGCGTATCTTTGGCCCAGCGGGTATGAACATTGTCCATATAGTTTTCACCATTTTTGAATTTGACTGTAGGGTCCTCGCTTCTCACCATTGTTACCGATACCGCAGGCTCGATTTTTCCATTCACAATTTTAATTTCTTTTGCAGGCTCATTCGATTTGGCTGCCTCTTCTTTATTGCTGCAAGCGGCTAACAGACTAAAGCTCATCGCAAGAAGCAGGCATCCCCACATCATTTTTCTTTGTTTTTTCATACTTTTCCCCCCAATGGAATTATTCTTTTACTGCACCGATAACAATCCCGGCTGTAAAAAACTTTTGAAGCACAGGATAGATGAGCAAAATCGGTATAGCCCCAATTAAGACCTGAGCTGCCCGAATAGAACGATTGTTAATCTTCGCAATGTCATTCACATTGCTGGCATCGACAACCGGTACAGCAATTAGAGATTTGAGGAGCGTACTGAGTGGTACATTGTCTCCCCTCATATAAATGGAGCCCGCAAACCATTCATTCCAATCGTTCACCACCATAAATAGGCCTACAGTTGCAAGGACAGGCAAGGATAGCGGCAGAAACATATTGAAGAACACCTGCCAATGATTGGCTCCGTCCATAAAAGCAGATTCTTCGATCTCCTTCGGTAATGCTTTGAAAAAATTCATGATGAGAACGAGATAAAATACGTTGACCAAACCTGGAAGCACAAGTGCCCAGACGGAATTATACAAGCCAATTTTGGTGACGAGCAGATAGGTAGGAATTAGCCCGCCATTAAACAACATCGCAACCACAAACAGACTTACAAACAGTTTGTATCCAGCGATGCCGTCCCTCCCGCCGCCTTTGGATAACACATAAGCTGCCATACAGTTGATCATAAGTCCGAGCACCAGGCTTAACACGGTACGCTGTATTGAAATCCATATCGCTGGCAGGAAAGCGGGATTCTCAAGTGCTTTCAGATAGGAGTTAAAGGTAATATCGATCGGGAAAAAAGTAACTCTGTTTGCCATAACGGCTTCTGTTGAACTTAGCGATATGGCAACAACATGTAGCAATGGTACAACACAAATTAGTGCTAGTAATATCATGAGTACATTATTAAATGTCTGAAACCAGCGCTGAGGCGTAGACATCACTTGCATAAGATCCCACCTTAGAAAATTTTATAGTCAGCTACTTTGTAGGCAATCCGGTATGCACCCAGAATTAAAATCAGGCTGACAATGGATTTGAATAAACCGATTGCAGTAGAGAAGCTGTAGTTACCATCAATCAGACCGATCCGATAAACAAAAGTATCGATGATATCACCTTTTTCATACACCAGAGGGTTATACAAATTAAAGATTTGATCAAAGCCTGCATTCAGTATTTGACTGAGTGAAAGTGTTAGTACCACAGCTATTGTTGGAATTAGAGATGGCAAAGTGATATGCAACATCTGTTTCCATTTGCCTGCTCCATCAATCTGTGCTGCTTCATACAGTGCTGGATTGATTCCGACTATGGCCGCGAGGAAAATGATGGAACCATATCCGAACTCTTTCCATACTTCACTCGATACCACTGTAAACAGAAACCAGTTGTTATCACCCAGAAAGAAGATGGGGTTGAGTCCCAATGCCTGCAGTGCCTGATTAACAAGACCGCTGTCCGGGTTAAGCAGCTCAATAAAAATGCCGCCTAGAACAACCCATGAGAGAAAGTGTGGGAGAAAAACAAATGTTTGAACAGTACTTCTTAATACTTTGCGGCGGACTTCATTAATCAGCAGTGCAAAGCCCATCGTCGAAATAAAACCAAAAACCAGTTTTAACACCGCGATCCGAAGTGTATTCCAGATGACCTGCACGCTATCTGGATATTCAAATAGAAATTTGAAATGTTCCATGCCTACCCATTCGGACCCCATTATCCCCAGATAAGGTTTGTAATCCTGAAACGCCATGACTAGTCCGCCCAGGGGCATGTAGACAAATACAAGAACCAATAGCACGGCGGGGCTTAACATTAAGTAGAGCTGCCAGCGATCTCCTCGTCTATTGATTTTCACTTTGTCCTTTTTTGGGGCTGCCAACTCCATATGAGACCTCCTCATGTCTGATGTAGAATAGTATTAATGGATTTATTGTAAGCGCATACAAGTCTGCGGGATATAATGCAATACAAAGGGTGAATAGCGTTTTCTTAACTTATAGATGAAAAAGCTGATCGTAAAAAAAGCCGCCATACAGGCGACTTCATTACGTAGACCGTTCTCTGGACTAACTTAATGTACAACGAGTTGCTCTTTATAACTTTTTTTTACAGGAGCATTTGTATTCAAGGAGCATCGGAAGCTGTGCTGTCCACTCGTCAAAATGTGTATCTCTCCATTGGGCATGTGTAAAGAGCATGTTGTAGAAACGGGGACTGTAACCTCGACATGGAATTGATGTTCATCCCGTTTCCAGTCTACACTCGCCAGGCCATAAGGGGTTATCGTAGAAGCTTTAGCCCATGTAATGCCTCCTCCAATCATAGGAGCGACTCGGAAAGTCTGATATCCGCCGCTGGTGGACTCCAAACCTGCAAGCCTTTTATAAAGCCAATCGCCCACAGCTCCATTCGCGTAATGATTAAAGGAAACCATTCCCCCATTCGATTCTTCTGCAGATTTATTGCCGCTTAGTTCTTCAATATTTACAGTTCCATCAGGTCTCAGTGCATCCCAGCGCTCCCAGATCGTTGTCCCGCCAGCCTTCACCTCGTATAGCCAGGATGGACATTCCTCCTGTAACAGCAGTTCATATGCTGCGTCAAGCTGTCCATTGTCAGACAGGGCAAACAGTAGATAAGGGGTTCCGGTAAAGCCTGTTGTAAGGTGATTTCCCGCTTTGTGAATTAATCGAGTCAAATTATTCACCATTTGCTTTGTTTCCTCACCTTCCGTCATGCCGAAATGAAGGGGGAGCACATAGGCCGTCTGAAATTCTTCTTTCATATTCCCCTGTTTATCAGTAAATACGTTCCGGTACGCGGTGATAATTTTTTTTCTTAAATCGTAGTAATAGGATACATCTTCGGTGTGCCCTAGAATGGAAGCGATCTTTGCCATAATGCCACACGAGTTAGCGAAATAAGCGGTGCCTACCCATTTCCCTTTTTTAATCCATGCTTTGGCATCTCCTTCCGGTGCAGCCCAGTCACCAAAATGGAACGGGAAACGCCAAACATAACGATCAGCAGGCGAGACTGCTAGGAAAGAAGACCACCATTTCGCTGCTTTTAGAAATTTCTTCATGGAAACATATTGTTTTTCAAGAACCTGTTTATTGCCGCGTGCCAAGTATTCAGCCCAAGGGACCAGAATACTGCTGTCTCCCCAACATGAATTAGCCATTGCAGGCCAGTGATCTCCACCTCGGGGAATAACCATAGGAAATCCGCCACCTTTGGATTGCTCTGCTCTCATATCCATCAACCATTTATCAAAGAATCGGCTCATGTCGAAGTTGAAACAAGCCGTTGAAGCAAAAACAGCAATATCCCCTGTCCATCCCTGACGTTCATCCCGTTGCGGACAGTCTGTTGGAATATCAACAAAGTTGGAGCGTCCTCCCCAACGGATGTTACTCTGAAGCTGTGTTAAGAGTGGATTGGAACATGAAAAATGACCAATCTCCTTGAAATCAGAATGTAGTACATAAGCCGAAAGTTCAATCTGGTCCGGATCTATCCCGGTCAAACCAACATAACGAAATCCCATATAAGTCAACCGAGGTGAATACGTTTGCTCTCCTTCCAGACAAACATATGTCGCAGCAGCCTTCGCGGTACGCAAAGATTTTACGAATAGTTCCTGATCTACCAATACTTCAGCGTGTCGAAACACAACCTTTTGATTGTGTTTCCCCACAATTTTGGCTTGGATAACGCCTGCAAAGTTTTGACCAAAATCATAGATGATTTCACCACTCGGCGCTATTGAGCGGGATATCGGTTTCAATTCTTCCTGTACACGCACGGGCAAACCATACTGGGCTAATAATGCCGGCTTTTTGCGAGGGTGGGTTATATCAACCCGCTTCCAATGTACATGGTTAAGATCAATGGTGGCATCATAATGTTCACCGTCATACCATTCTGCCATACGATAGTTTCCATTCAGAGTAACTTCCCACGTTGGATCGGTAACGATTAAATCTGATGTACCGTCTGTATACTCGATGTACAGTTCCAATAATAATGCTTGACGATCAGCACTAATTTTATTTTTACGAACATAATTGAATGAACCGACAGCCCATCCCCCCGCTACTACAGCTGTGACTGCGTTCGATGATTTCAGTTGATGTGTAACATCATAGGTCTGGTACTGGATCTGATGATCATATGAAGTGAACCCTGGAGCAAAATAATCTTTCCCCACCTTTTCACCATTCAGAGTAAGTTCATATACCCCCAGCGCCGTTACGTTGATCCACGCCCTTGTCACCGTCCGTGTGAGTTCAAAGTTACGGCGAAATGTCATAGGTACAGGAGAAACCTTTTTAGGGAAATCGTAAGACATATCGGTAATCCATTGAGCAGACCATTTTGAACCCATTCTGCCTGTCTTGAATAAAGCAAACTGCTCTGCCTGTTCTCCACTGGTTCCAGTTGCTATGATCCTGACATGATATTCCGTATGCGGTTTTAGCGGCCCCGTGTAAAGATTGTTAATCTGATCTGAGGTGGTCACACGCCAGTCACCGACTTCAATGATGGCTTCATGCAACTTTTCTCCAGCTCGATCCGAAGAAAGTGCAAACGAAATCATGGGTGCATGATCTGTAATACAGCCGGATTCCAATCCGTTGATCTTGATGGAAGATAGCATTAACATAGAGGCCTCTCCTGCCTTGTCAAAATATTATACATCTAGCTCAGAAACTATTTTTTTATAAACTCTGGTCTCATTCGGAGCATGTAACGGAGTCCATACTTGAGCAAAAAATGGATCTACTTTTGCACGTTCAGCATAATTCCAACTCTCACGTTCACATTCAGGGCACCAATGACCAGCATGCAGCACCAGCTTCGGACTGGCTTGGAATGTATGTCCAAATGCACATGTAAAACTCAACTTATTTCTCCAGTTTCCTTTTTCCATCTCTGAAGACAAACATTGTCCTCCCCGAAATGCTGCGGCCGACTTCACGTCATCAATTCCGAGATCCCGCTCAGGTTTGGTGTCATCGTATCCATGATCAATATGAACTACGGTGTTCCAGTCTTTGAAATGCTGGAACTCGCTTAATTTATCAGGTATGCTGTTCCATGCCTCTTTACTGCCCCAATACGCATCAATGTGGTCTTCCACATTTTCTTCAATGAACCGCAGTGTGCCATGTTCCGTTCGGGCCGGTTTTTCAAACATTTTTTTCATGACAGTTCCCATGATTCGTTCGCCAAACGGAAGTTTACACAGAATTTTCGCTGCCGTTGCCTGAGAACCCAGATTTTCAAGGTAACAACGATAAAAATAATCCATCCCGTCCTGACGGAAATGCAAATAATCGTTTAGCTTGTCCGAATCGAGGTAATACTGTCCGTGAAAATTACGAGTGGCATACCACTTCGGATTAATCACATGGTCAAGGTTTTTGAAACCAATTGCCCCGTATAGTTTTTGGTACATCTCATAGGTACTGACACGGCAGGATTCCCCGCCTCCTATATTGTAAACATGACACCAGAAATCCTCGGGCAGCTTGCCTGTAAACTCATAATTGCACAAATTCTCCATCATTCTGCCAGAGTCACGGTCTGATACATACTCCAGGACGTTGTCCAGACAGTTGTGAAACATAATCGCATCCATAATTTTACTCATGGCGGGTCCCATAATTCCGGTTTGACGCAGGCTTACCCAGTATTTGAGTCCGGATTCAATCACAAGACGCTCGGCTGCAATTTTAGAAACGGCATAATAGTCAAACATGCTTGGTTTAAGGGGATCACCTACTCGCCCCCAATGGATAGGTGGCATGCGATCGCCGGTTTCTGCGATGGTTCCGATAAATACCAGCTTGGTATGTTCCTCTTGGCCATGTTCGTATATAGCACTCACCAGATTTTTGACGGCACCGTAATTAATTTCCATAGCTTTCTTGGGGAAATAATCTGCAGCAGGTGACACAAATGCAGCAATGTGAAGAATCAAATCTACGTCTTTGACACATTCAAGCACCTTTTCATAATCCAGTATGTCTCCATACTTTATGGTTACTTCTTTCAATTCTTGATACGGCTCCAGGGCCTTACGATCCTTTTCCGTATCCAGACACAAAGTAACAATGTCATACAAATGGCTGTCTTTGACCATTCTTTTCAAGCTTTCCTGTCCCATACCACCGGATGCACCAGTAATAAAAACACGTTTTTTGCTGATCATGCGCTGACTCATGTTGTTTCCTCCTGTATGTTCGTGGTTTAAGGTGTAGTCACTTCTGGTCCTTCGGCAGAGGGGACAAACGTTCTTTTCGAAGCATGCGTTTGATGCCTTGCATGATCTGACCATTCAGCAAGTCAATCAGCCCTGCTGCGATATGGTAGCCAAAACGGCCTGTACTGGACACGGACATGGAACGAATGCTGTTATTCGGCATCATTTTCATCAGAAACATGCCATTTTTGCGCTGCATATCCCGCTCGGGACCTTCAGGCATCTTTTGTGATCGATTAAACTGTTTTTTGCCAATACCGATAACGAATGTATAAAATAAATTCCCTATAAAGGATTCCCGCAATTCATCCAATCTGGAATCCAGAGTATATTTCGTTGATTCCTTATTAGATGATCTCGTTACTTTCCTCCCAAGTAGAACTTCGAATTCTTCCATACTCACTTGAGATAACAAATGTGGAGAGAAGTAATGCTTTAATTGTTCGCGAGAATACGGGCTTGCAATGTCAGGTTGGCTGGTGATAGACAGGCTGGCTGACAACCGAATATCGGTTGCTGAAGCAGCAATCAAGACCTGATAGTCCCCATTTTCTACAACCCACTCTTTCCGGTCCACATGATAGTAAGCGAGGTCGCTTAGGGTAAAACTCATTTTTACTTGCTTTTTCTCACCTGGCTTCAAATATACTTTGCCAAAAGCACGAAGTTCCTTGGTAGGCTTAAACACATCTGAGGTTGGGTTTGCAACATACACCTGTATGATTTCTCCACCCTCCATCTGCCCTGTATTCGAGATTTCACATGTGACTATGAACGTTTCTGAATCTTGCTGGACTTGCAGCGATTCATAAGCAAACTGTGTATAGCTAAGTCCATGACCAAATGGATAACGCACACCCTCTCCCAGCAAAAAATCATAATAGCGATAGCCTACGTAAATAGATTCCTTGTAAAGCTCGGACTTCTGTTGCACAAACTGTTCACCAAAGGGTACATCTGTATAACTTTTCATCCATGTCTCCGCCAGTTTCCCGGAAGGATTTTTTTCTCCGAAAAGGAGTTGAGCCGCAGCTTCGCCTCCTGCTTGGCCAGGCAAGTACATATTCAAGATCGCATGAACCTCATCTTCAAAAGGCAATTCGACAGGTGAACCCCCAAATAATACAAGAACAATTTTTTTGTTCAGCTGGACCAGCTTGCGCAGAAGAGCAAGTTGATTATCAGGTAATGTCATCGACTCCCGGTCATACCCTTCACTTTCTGTATAATCGGTTTGTCCTGCGAAGAATAGAACAACATCCGCTGACTGTGCCTTTGCCATAGCTGAATTAACATATTCCGGTTCTGATTCAAACTCGGACTCTCTGTAGCCACTTGCATAATCGTAGCGGATGCCGCGTTGATCAAAAGCAGTTTTTGGAGAAGTAAGCTTGCTTGGGTTGATCAAAGAGCTTCCGGCCCCCTGAAAACGCATCTTCTCAAACAATTCACCGATGACAGCATAGTTTTGGGACGAATCTAATGGCAGGATGCCATCGTTTTTCATAAGGACAGCACTATCGGCTGCGATTTCACCTGACAGGTTATGATGTTCTTCTCTGTCATATGCAAGGCCGTACTGAATATCGTGTGTACGCTGAATCAGCTTCAAAATATTGCTCACCGACTGATCCAGCGCAGAAATTGGTAATTCACCACTATGAACTGTATCTATAATTGACTTTCTAAAATATTCGCAATCACCTGGCATCTCCAGATCCATTCCCGCCTTAATGCCATCTACCCGATCAGATACTGCACCCCAGTCACTGATAACCGCACCATCAAAACCCCATTCTTCTCTTAGAATTTCAGTTAATAGTCTGTGATTTTCGGAACAGAAGACACCATTAATCTTGTTGTATGCACTCATTACAGTTACTGGCTTTGTGTTTTTGACAATTCGTTCAAATGCTCTGAGATAGATCTCACGTAATGCACGCTCATCCAATACAGAATCTCCCATAAAACGATAATTTTCATTGTTGTTTACAGCGAAATGTTTCAGGGAGACTCCAATCCCTTCATTTTGAACACCCTCGACAAAAGCGCTGCCAAGAATTCCCGAGAGGTAAGGGTCTTCAGAGAAATATTCGAAGTTTCTGCCGCACTTGGGATTTCTTTTAATGTTAACAGCAGGACCAAGGAGAAGATTAACCCCGAAATGGTGACACTCCTTCGCTATAGCTGCACCCATCTTACGAATATTATCCCGGTTCCAGCTGGCAGCAAGCGTAACTCCTGTGGGAAATGATGTTGTCTGCTCGCTGTTGTTTAGACCGAGATGGTCTGCCTTCTCTCCTTGTTTGCGTAAGCCGCAAGGCCCATCCGTCATATATATAGATGGTATGGATAATCTCGGAATAGAATTTGTTTTCCAAAAATCCACACCAGCCATTAAAGCCGCTTTTTCTTCTACCGTCATACGTTGAATTAGTTCATTAACGGTCTGCATGATCCTTCTCCCTTCGCTCCGGATGCATTAGTTAAGATTTATTGTATTCCATTATGGAAATGCTATCTTTCATATATGTAATGTAAATTTCAGATTTGTTCTTTAAATATATTGACTGCCTTAGACGAGTTTGATATTTTTGAAAATAATGATTAGAAAGCTCGCACTTCAACCATTTGTTTAACCCGGAGGAGATTTTGTTGAACAGCATACAAAAGAAATTAAAATTTCTCTACCAGTCTACGTTGATTCCGACATATTTGTATAACCATCAGCACCAATCATTTAGTCATCCTGCTCAGAGCGAATTAACTCATCCGCCACTGGAGTATCTCTCTGAGCTTTTGCTTTCACACGAAGAGGTCGCATATTTATCTACTTCCTTCTTTGCTTATTATGGTGCGATCAAAGTCAGTTCCCTTCCGGGCCATGTTATTCTTGTCGGACCCGTCAGTCAAACACCTTATTTGAAAGACACACTGCGTATCGCTAAAAAAGCCTTTGTCGTTTCCGGTCAAGATGAAGCAAACTTCGAAAGTTTTCTAAAGCAGATCACTCCAATGCCGCTGCAGCAATTTCTAAATCATCTTGTGACCATTCATTATTTTGTGAACGGCCAAGAGATGAGTTACTTGGACTTACTTCAAATGAATTCGATGAAGGAAATTAACAACGAGCAAACAAAACGAATTTACGAGAATAAAGAAAACTTATATTTTAACAATTCCTACGAGATTGAAAACCAGATGTGTTATTACATTGAGAACGGTAATGAAGTTGGCCTTAAACAGTTTTTGGAACGGCCTTTTATGGTTCATGAGGGTATGACCGCTGGGGACACAATTCGTCAGACGAAAAATACATCGATTGTCGCGATTGCCCTGGCTACGCGAGCAGCCATTCGGGGGCAATTAGATACAGAAGTTGCTTTTCAGTTATCCGATCTCTATCTCCAAGAGATTGAACAATTATCGACGCCTGAATCCATTCAAAATTTCATGAAAGAGGCATTGTTTAATTTTGCTAGGAGAGTCCAAGCCGCAAGGTATGATATAGCAGATGACGTAAGTATGCGAAGTTTGATTCAATATATTTATAATAACGTGCATCAGAATTTGACCGTTGATCATGTGGCAAAACATTTTGGTTACAGTCGTACGTATCTATCGACCACTTTCAAAAAAAAAATCGGCAAAAGCCTGCATCAATTTATTATGGATTGCAAGCTAAAGGAAGCTCAAAATTTGCTTGTTTATACGAACAAACCCATTAGCGAAATTAGCAACTATCTTTGTTTCTCCAGTCAAAGTCACTTTCAGACCGTCTTCAAAAAATCATTAAATATTACACCTGCTCACTTCAGGCAACAGAGCAGCCATGGTGTGCGCCAGAATAAATGATCCTAATATTGCATTAAGTGTCTTGAGCCAGTAGAGTTTATCTTCTAACAGAACGTATTTAAAACGGTCAACAAAAAGAAGCTTTCCCTTATGGGAGAGCTTCTTTTTCAATGAATCAGGATTGTTTTCTGGCATCCAATTCTTGGATGATTTTAGGATATTCTTTATCAAGTTTATATTTATACAAGGCTACAGCAAGAATAAGCAAAATGACAATGGGAACGTAAATGTTCAGGGCAATAATAGCTTGTTTAGCTCCTGCTCCTTGTGTAGCAGCCTGCTCCACGTATCCCCCTAATGCAAGAAACCAACCGATCATAGCGGTTCCAACTGCTGTTCCTACTTTGGAACCAAATGCGATAACACTATTGGTCAATCCAACCAGACGTTTATTGAACTTCCATTCCCCGTATTCAATCGTATCTGTTGTCAGAGCTGTACCAACGGCCATAAGTGGAATCGTACCTAGAGCCTGAAAGATGGAGCAGACCAGTCCCAGAACAATGCTTTCCGGTGAGATCAGTCTAATCACAGCTGCGATTAGAGCTATAATAATGCCGCCCAAGGCTGTATTGCGTTTCCCAAAACGTTTGATGAACGGTCCAGAGAGTGCGAATCCGATAACAACTGGTATCAGACCGATTGCCCCCATCAAACCAACCAGGCTTACATTTCCCCAAATGTATTTGGCAAAATAGCTGCCTGCAGCAACGTTAAGAGCAAACAATACATTTACAACTGTCATCACGATGAGGATTTGAACCCAGTACTTATTTGCAAACAACATTTTAAGACCTTGTGACAGCGGAACTTTATCCTGGAAAAAACCAAGTTCATCCAATTGAACATTATTATACTTTTCTTTGTTGGATAAAAAGGCAACGAAAATACCGATGGCAGCAACTGCAGCAAATACACCGGCTAAGATCGTCCATTCCTTTCGTCCTCCCCCCATAGCTGTTACCATCGGAATAAAAGCAATGGCAACAATCATACCGGACAAATATCCTCCTGCGGAGCGGAAAATCCCCATCAATGATCGTTCATAGTTGTTACGTGTCGTTAGTGCCATTAGGCTGGAATACGGAATAGATGTTGGTGTATACACAAGAATATAAAAGATAAGATTGGTCACAACAGCATATATTATTTTACCAGTTGGACTGATATCTGGAACAGAAAATACGAGCAGCAGCGAGACGAACATCGGGATGGTCATCCATCGAAGCCATGGACGAGCCTGCCCGTATTTTGACTTGGTGCGGTCAACAAGCACTCCCATACCAACGTCTGCAAACGCATCCAATATTTTAGTTAACAGCAGCACTGTACCAACAATTGCAGCGGATACACCGACCACATCGGTATAATAATACGTAATTAATCCAAGCAAGCCGCTGGAGATGTTAAGACCAAATTGTCCCATGGAATCTCCAAGTAATCTGCGTGTCGGAATTTCTCGTTCAGGTTGTTTGGGCTTAACGTTCTCGGTTACAATGGGTTGTTCATTTACTATGGTTCCCATACTGTTTCCCTCCGGTATCTAGTTGTTTTAATGCTCAATTGAGTTCTTTATCTTATAACTTTATTTTAATAACTCTTTGAAGAGAGGGATATAACTCATAACAAAGATGGAATAGCGTAATCTAAATGATTGGTTTAATCGTTACAGCAGTTAGAATTTAGTATCAACTCTCCCGATTTTTCTCCATACTCCGAATCCTTTTCATTTTTTCTATTTTCGCGCTCATCCTCACATATATCAGGTTTTGTAAATGGAGATTTGATCTCTCATATTAAAAGCAGAATCTCGAATGTTATCGGAAAAATGCTGTATTTCTTCTGCAATAACCATCTGCTGTTCAACGGCCTGAACCATCGTTGTGCTTTCTGTATGTGCTTGTTTGGCAATAGAAGCTAAATGCTGCATCGAAGCGCTGACCTCCTCAGAGCTTGCGGATAATTGCTCAGAAGCGGATGAGATCTCTTGCATCTGACTGGCAACGTCTTTGGCAGATTCAAGGATCATTTCGAATGCTTGACCTGCTTGTTCAACTGCATTTATCGTTTGTGCCAACTCTTTTTTTCCTTGAACTACGATAGTGTTTGCTGATACCGTATCTTCCTGAATGTCGTTAATCGTATCAAATATGTTACTTAACGATTGACGGGTTTGATCTGCCAGTGAGCGAATTTCACTTGCAACAACGGAAAATCCTCTTCCCTGTTCCCCACTTCTTGCAGCCTCTATACCTGCGTTAAGAGCGAGTAAGTCAGTTTGACGAGCAACTGTCGCTATAAGATGAACGATTTCTTGAATAGTAACGGAATGCTGTTTCATTGTTGCAACAGATCTTTCTATTTCATCCATCGTGTGATTAAAGCGGTCAATGCGAAGTTTAGCGTTCTTTAGAAGTTCCTCTCCCTTTCTAGCTTCTTGTTCAGTAGTGGATGAACATTCTGTAGCTTCATTATTTGACTCACTGATCAGGGCAATGCCTCGGGCTACTTCATCTATGGCTCGTACCGTTTCTTCTGCTGACTGAAGTTGTACAAGCGCTCCATCCGAAACGGAAGTTGCCGACCGACCAATTTTTCTCATTGAAATGGAGGACTTCTCCAAATTCTTTATTAGATTCTGACTGGTTTGTACAACCACATCGGAATTATCCTGGGCTGAATGTATGAAGCCTGTAAGGCCAGTGCGCATGACTTCAAACATAATTGCAAGTTTGCCAATCTCATCTGAAGCGTTTGAATGAAATGACTGGCTTAAATCTCCATTATGGATCCGTTCCGTTCCTTTAACGAGACGTTCAATAGGCTTAATAATAGAACGCGCGAGCAGCAGTGCGATGACGATAACAAGTAAAGTCACTAATAACTGATATGTGATGGACTGCCAAAATACATTTTTGTTGGACGTGATCAATGTATGAATATTGGAGTTCACATCAATCACACTTTTGGATTTTAATCCAAGGATTAATTCGTTTAGTTTCTGTCCTCCCTCCAAATGACCTTGGTCAATGTAACTGGAATATGCTTCCTGAATCTGAACTACTTCATTTTTTTCGGATGGATTCAATGCAGAATACTCTTGCAAAGCTTGCTTGAATTTTGTTAACAATTGTGCACTTGCTTCTTCAACGGATTCCTTAGACGCATATCCAATCGATGGAAGCATCATTTGAACCTGGTATTCCATCAGACTCTCCTGCATCTCCTGTGCTTTCAGCGAGGAGGTAAATTGAACTTTTCGTATCTCTTCCAACTTTTCATTTTGGATTAAAGATTTGTAATTTTGGTAACTTAGTGCCACGAGATACAGTACAATAACAGTCCCAAACACGAATAGCATTTTCCTACGAATACTCATTTAATATCCACCTTCTCTAAAAGTTACATATTAATAATTCTTATAAATTTATACATGTACGAGTTAAGTATAAAGACTATACAAAGGATAAAAGTCGCCTTCATGGCGACTTTTATCTGAAATCAAGCTGAAAAGAAAGATCAAATTCTATGTTTCGCTTTGTACTGCCTGATTCAATGCTGCAAGTAATTGTGATAAGGTTTCCTCTGTCATCCCTGAAAAAGGAATCAGGTTCCGCAATGGCAAATACTGCATGGAAGCTTGAACCATCTCAGCGGATACTGCACTGGATTGAATCTCACTTTGATCCTGATCCGCTTGAGGTTGCATTTGAGAAAGGATTGCCATCGTTTTAGGATTTGCAAGCAACTCACCAAAAGTGGTGTCGCGATGGTATGTTGGGATAATTTCACGGGATGTCGAATTTACGACAACTTTTGTTGTAAGCCTAATATCTTGAGAAGATGCACCTACCAATATCTCGAATTCGCCGCTGTCCACATGCCAATCGGATCGCTCTACATCGTAATATGCAAATGAACGTTTATCGAGACTTATTGTGACTTGTTTCTCTTCACCTGGTTTTAAGTCGATCTTGGTGAAGCCCTTCAACTCTTTGTCAGGACGTGTAACACGTGATGCTGTGTCATGAATATAAAGTTGAACAATCTCCTTACCCTGCACAGAACCAGTATTCTTAATCTTTACCGAGACGTTGATGCAATCTGTATCGTTGATCTTCCTTTTATCAACAGTCAGGTTGGAGTATTCAAATTGTGTGTAGCTTAGTCCATAACCAAAAGGAAACAGCGGTTCTATATCTTTGGCTTCATAGTACCGATAACCTACAAATATCCCCTCTCTGTATTCAACCTGGTTTCCATCACCAGGGAAAAACAATGCGGATGGATTGTGTTTGGTTGAACGCGGGAACGTCTCGGCAAGCTTGCCGCTCGGGTTTGCATCACCAAATAAAATATCAGCGATAGCGCCTCCAGTTGCCTGTCCCCCCAGATATGCTTCCAGAACGGCTTTGGCATTGTGGAGCCAAGGCATAACGACAGGGGCACCATTGCTCAACACTACAATTACATTAGGTTGAACAGCAGCTATTGCGGTAATGAGCTCCTGATGATTGTTTGGCAGGTCAAGATGTTTGCGGTCATATCCCTCAGATTCATAACGATCGGGTAGTCCTACAAACAAGATGGCCACATCAGCTGCCGCTGCCGTTTCCAGAGCAGCTTGTAATAATGGAGCATTGGTTTCATCCGAGCTCAGTTCATATCCTTGTGCATACGTGAGTTGTGCTTGGTCTCCTGCTGAAAGAAGCAACTGCTCATAAGGAATATCAATTTTCGTTGCATTAATGTGTGAACTTCCCCCGCCCTGATAACGGGCAGATTGGGCTAGTTCTCCAATAACAGCGATATGGCCCGTTTTCTGCAATGGTAGTATCCCATTTTCGTTTTTCAGCAATACCATGGTCTCTTGGGCCACCTGTCTCGCAAAAGCATGATGCTCTTCAGCATCGTATGTCACATCTTGCTGCATATGATCTGCACATTTAAAAATAACCGTAAGCAAGCGTTCGACCGCTTGATCAAGTAATGAGATATCGAGTGTGCCCTCTTCAACCGCTTGAATAATTTTAAGTTGTGCCTCCCCATTGGAAGGCGGCATTTCAAGTTCCATGCCTGCCGCCACGCTAGGTACAATTTCACTGACTGCTCCCCAGTCTGACATAACAATTCCGTCATGACCCCATTCTTCTCGCAATATATCATTCAGCAGGTAGGGATTCTCCGATGCATAGGTCCCATTAACTTTGTTGTATGCAGACATAAGAGTCCATGGTTGAGCTTGTTTGACCGCTTTTTCAAAGCCAGTTAAGTAAATTTCGCGTAAAGTCCTTTCATCCACTACCGCATTAACAGACATTCGACGATCCTCCTGATTGTTAACGGCAAAATGCTTCAACGAAGTGCCGACTCCCTGGCTTTGCACACCGCGAATGTGAGATGAAGCCAGTTCACCTGTAAGATACGGATCTTCAGAAAAATACTCAAAGTTTCGTCCGCACAGCGGGGAGCGCTTGATATTAGCACCTGGTCCCAGCAAAACAGATACATTCTCGGTCTGGGCTTCTTTACCAATGGTACTTCCTACCTGTTCAATCAGGTCGCGATTCCAGGAACTTGCCAGCCCGCTGGCTGTAGGAAAACATGTCGCGGGTACACTTTCGTTCAGACCCAGATGATCCGATTCTCCATCTTGTTTTCGTAGTCCATGTGGTCCGTCAGCTAGCATAATGGATGGAATACCTAATCTTTCGATTCCTGTGGTTGTCCAGAAGGTGCTGCCGGAACACAGACTGGCTTTCTCCTCGATTGTCATTTGATCTATGAGCTGTTTAATATCTCGTTTCATCCATTGATACTCCCTTTCGTTATGTATCATTTAAAGGTATCCATTTTATTTTACGGTTGAGGGAGAAGAAGGCATATAACGCATTCTTAAGATTGCATAACGCATTTCGCAAGATTCATTTTGATTTTTGTGTCCTTTTTTACACCTATAGATAACTACATCCAAACACGGATAACAATATCTTAATATTCGCAGGTTAAGAAGGAAATCCGGATTGTAATGCCCGTGATGATTGCCTACAATAAGGAGACCAATCATCAGGAAGGAAGTTGTTGCACTTATGTATGCGCTTTTAATTGTAGACGACGAGAAGTCTGTGGTGGACAGTCTTGCTCTCACGATTCCTTGGGAAGATAGCGGCATCGAAGAAGTGCATCGTGCCTACTCCGCCGAAGA
The DNA here is from genome assembly GCF_050435065.1 of Paenibacillus sp. 4624. Classification (NCBI taxonomy): domain Bacteria; kingdom Bacillati; phylum Bacillota; class Bacilli; order Caryophanales; family Paenibacillaceae; genus Paenibacillus; species Paenibacillus sp. 4624. The sequence goes on along the minus strand of NZ_JBNDJR010000015.1, from coordinate 8,345 downwards.
AGCACTGGATATCGCGTCCCGGTTTGCGATTGATGTGATGATTACGGATATACGTATGCCTGAAATGGATGGTCTTGAATTAATCCGCCTTATTCGCTTATCAGCTCCTCGCATTCGGAGTATTATTTTGTCAGGACACGATGAATTTGAATATGCGCAGCAAGCCATTCGCTATCAGGCAATGAACTATATGCTTAAGCCTGTGGACACTCAAGCGCTTATCAAGACTGTTGAAGACGCCATTAAGAATATTGAGCAAGAATGGGAAAAGATAAGTTCAATGCAGCAGATCCAGCACATGTTACATGCTAATCTTCCCGTGTTGCAAAATCAGTTTCTTAATGATCTCCTCCAAAATAAGCCTATGAGTCAGCATATTTTGGAGGAGCGCCTGAAGATTCTGAATCTTCCTATCCGTATGGAAGACAACTATCGAATGATGGTGATCCGAATGGAAGAGGAATTCTCAGGATATGATCTTCAATCTCTATCCCTCCTTGAATATGCGATTACCAATATTGCAGATGAAGTTTTCACTCCATTTGGATTATGGCATTGTATTACCGATCAGGGGTATCTGGTGTTCCTCATTCATCATGAGGATCCCAAAACACTAAACTCTGTCGATTCTTTTGCGGTTAAGTTGCAAAATCATGTGCAAAAATTTCTAAAAGGGGCAATCTCCATCTGTTTGGGACAAGAGCAACTTTTTCCCGGAGGATTAAGTGAAGGTTTTAATCGGTGCGTGGCGGCTATTCAACAAAATGTCGGTGAGCATAAAAGCTATTTTATTACCGTCGACGATCAGCTGCCGAACCCTGTGATGGATCAAGGTTATCTTCAACTTTTGGAGCCCCCACTTCTGCCGCAATTGTTGGAAGCTGGAAACTGGGAAGAAGCGATTGCCAAAATCAAACGTGTGCTTTTAGTAGATGAAGAAGGGTCGGACCTGTCTCATGAAGTTCTTTATACATGCTTGCTTTACTTGTCATCCACCTTTGCCATTGCATTCCGCTCACAACATGTTACGGTAGATGAACTGCTCAATGAAGAGTTTGATTTGATGATTCGAAAGAAAAGTCAAATTTCCAGTCACCGTGTATATGCCTGGGCTGAGAAAATAATTCAGTTTCATCGAAGCCAAGCGATAAATCAGATCAGGCATACCCACGATGATATTGTTTCAAGCGTGCATGCATACATTCAGAATCATCTTTCAGATGGAATCTCGTTGCAAATTATTGCAGATCACGTTGGACTTCATCCGGTCTACTTGTCAAAAGTCTACAAAACAGCAACAGGAGAAACGATCGGCGACTATCTGTTTCGGCTGCGCATGCAAAGAGCTGTTCACCTTCTGACCCAAACCGAACTTAAAGTTGCTGATGTTAGCAAAAAGCTTGGGTTTATGGCTCCCCCTCATTTTATAAAAATTTTCAAAAAACAATATGGCTGCACACCTCAGGAATATCGAAATCGTTAATTTTACAAAAAGATCATTTGATTAATTTATAATGTGAAAAAACCTTCCATCCCATCGATAATTATGGGTGGAAGGTTCTTCTTTGTATTATGCAAATTGTTGGAGCAGTTTTCTTAAGAACGTGATCTGTATCAGATGATGATAAACATACTCTCTTTCGTTGACAAACCACATCTAAGTTGATAGCATAATTTAATTGAACTTAAGGAGGTCATTCTCATTCAACCCAAACAAAGGTTAGAACAGGAGCGAACCAGCTTGCGGCAGAAACGCCGGATCGAAATTATTAAAGCGGCTACTGTTGTATTTGCACGACAGGGTTTTGAACAAACGACGATGCAGGAAATTGCAAATGAAGCGATACTCGGCGTTGCAACAATTTTCCGTTACTTCCCAAAAAAAGAGCATCTTATTGTGGAGGTAGCAGCTAACATCGTGCATTCAGAAATTGAGATACTTCAAGACGTATTGCATGATGAAGGTACGTGTTACGAGAAAATGGAGCGCATCTTTGACGCTTTGGTTTTCTATCATCAAGCTCATTATCAACAGAATTCCAAACTTATAGAAGCTTTTGAATGTTATGTTGCCTTGTCTAAAGAACCTCTGGAGAACATACAAATTTATCAGGATAAATATGATCAGCTAATCCATCTGTTTAAGGAGCTGGCCCATTTAGGCGAACAGGATGGTTCTGTGCGCACTGACATGAATACAGTTGAAACATTAATTACAATGATTAATGTATTCGGTAATTTCTCCAAAAAAATGTCCATGCTGCATGATACGGATGCATTTAATACCCGGGTAGACTTGAATCAACAATTTAACATTCTTAAAACGACGTTTCTTTCAGCGCTCAAGGCTTAATGATATCTTTTTTATTTAATGTTTGATTCCGTCTGAACTTTGGTATTTTTTGTCATTCTGCTCTCGTTCATATTCTCTTGCATAATGGATTCACCTTCAATATCGATATTAGGTAGAAGTCGATCCAACCATTTAGGCAGATACCAAGCGTGTTTGCCGAGTATTGTCATGACAGCAGGTACAAGTGTCATTCGTACGACAAAGGCATCTACCAGGATACCAAAAGCAAGGGCAAGCCCCATCGATTTGATGATCGTATCTTCGGCAAAAATAAAGCTGGCAAACACAGCAATCATAATAAGTCCAGCGGCTGTAACCACAGGCCCGCTGTGAGTTAATCCACTTCTTACTGAACGGTGGGCGTCGCCCGTGTGGGTATAATCCTCACGCATTCTGCTCACCAGAAATACTTCATAATCCATTGCCAGTCCGAACAAAATTCCTGTCACAAGAATAGGGAGGAAATTCAAGACAGGACCAGGTTCCGGGATGCCGAACAAGCTGCCGAGGTATCCATCCTGTATGACCCATACGATAAAACCAAGTGTTGAACCTAACGTGAACAAGAAGCCGACAACTGCTTTAATAGGAACCAGGATTGAACGGAAGACAAGCATTAGCAGGACAAAGGCGAGTCCAACGATAAGCAATGCAAACTTAGGCAGTGCCTCCTGTAATTTTTCCGATATATCAATGTTGACTGCCGTTCCACCAGTCACCATAATCTCTACGTTGTCTTTTTTTAGCACGTTCTCCGATTGATCCCGAATAGCTTGTACTAATTCAGTCGTGCGAATATCATGTGGTCCTGTCTCAGGCAATACAGTAATGATTGCAGCTTGCCCTGAAGGAGTAGGAATCGCTGGCGATACACTTGCAACACCTGGAATATCTTTGATGTAAGTTGTTGCCTCTGCAATCTTGGTCTGGCTATCTTTACTGTTAGTAGTTTTAGCTACAACGACAAGCGGACCATTAAATCCGGCTCCAAAACCCTCTGCTAATAAGTCGTATCCTCTTCGTTCCGTGGTTTCGGTTGATTTAAGCCCGCTATCCGGCAAGCCTAGCTGCATGTGCAGGAATGGCAATGTACATACGGTAAGAATGATTATGGATATAATCGAAATTAACCACGGTTTTCGGGTGATCAACCCTCCCCAGGCATTTTCTTTTGTTTTATTTTTCTTTTGACCTGACCATTTGCGCAACCAGCGATTTTCTCGCGCCGGACTAATCCGATCTCCAGCAACAGCCAGAAGAGCAGGAACAAAGATGATGGCAATAAGCACTGCGATAAATACACTGATTGCTGCAGCCAAGCCCATCATGGTAATAAACGGAATTTGAACAACGGATAGTCCTACAAGGGCGATAATAACGGTCAGACCCGCAAAAACGACTGATCCTCCGGCAGTAGCGTTTGCTTGCGCAATAGCTGTGTCACGGTCATAACCTTCGGCCAGCTGTTGACGGTAGCGGGATATAATGAACAAAGCGTAGTCAATACCTACGGCTAAAGCAAGCATGACAGCGAGTGTAATTGAGAATGATGACATGGATACAAAGTTCGATCCAACGATCACGGTCATCAATCCAATTCCCAAACCGATCACTGCTGTCAGAATTGGTAATCCGGCTGCAAGAAATGATGTGAAGGTAAAAGCCAGAATCATAAATGCAATCAGAATTCCGATGACTTCAGAAACGCCACCTACTTCAATTTCAGAGAAAGCCACACTGCCTCCGAGTTCTGTCTGCACTCCATTTTTGGTTAACAATTCTGCTATATTAAGTACATTTTCTTTTGAATGTTCTCCGACTTCACTTGCAGACTGTTTATACGTAATATCAGCATATCCGATTTTTTTGTCTGCACTTAGTGTCATCGTTTCGTATGGATTGGAAACGGAGACGACGGACAGATCCGTTTTAACATCTTTCAACGCTTTTTTTATTTTGGATTGATTACCCTCTGATGTGAGCAATCCCTGATCAGCTTTGAAAATCAGACGTATTTGACCACCACCATCCGACGCTGGGAATTCGGATTTCAATACCTCGGCAGCCTGCTCGGATTTTGTTCCGGGTATAGTCATCTCACCTGTAAACGAAGTCCCCATGCCTAGGCCGAGAGCTGCCATTACAATGAGAAGTGTGAGTCCTGCTGTAATTACTGCTTTTCTTTTCCTCGAAGACCAGGCTCCGAGACGATATAACCATTTTGCCATAATAAATGTCATGCCCCTTTCAACTTGCTGCAATTAGGAAGTGATTCATCACCACCCTATGTCTGTATTGTATTGAAAAATAGACGAAAAAAAATCGTACATAAGGGCATTCCCTAAATGTACGATCGGGCAAAATCGGGCATGTACGTTAGTTAAATCAAGACGTACGCGAGGCATTTTTTTACTTAGAGATGCAGGAGTCCCTTTTCGACAGCGACAGCAACCGCTTCAGACCGTGAATCTACGCCAAGTTTGTTGTAAATATTCGTAAGATGAGCTTTCACTGTACGTTCGGCAATGCCCATATCAAAAGCAATCTCCTTACTACGCATTCCTCTTGCGATGGCTTGCAGAACAATCGTTTCTTTATCGCTAAGCAAGGTAGGCTCCGTTTTTCTGGCTAACGATCGGGTCTGATGAGCGAATACTCTGGCAGTAATCTCTGGCTGAAGCAAAGTCTCTCCACGGAGTGCAGAGTCTAATGTACGGAATAGGTTTTCACGGCTGGTATCCTTTAAAAGATATCCTTTGGCACCCAGGGATAAACCTTCGATCATAAGTTCATCCTCGTTATATGTGGTAAGAATGATAACGGGAATAAGCAGGCCTTGCTCTTGCATCCGTTTCATGGTATCCAGTCCCCCAAGTCCCCCTGGCATGTTAAGGTCCATCAGGATGACATCCGGTTCAGAACTTTCCATCAGTTTTAATGCTTCAACACCTTCGTTTGCTTCTCCTACAATGCAGTAATTGTCGTCTGTTTCAAGAATAAGCTTCAGACCTTCTCTCACAACCCAATGGTCATCCACAATCATGACTTTGTGCTTCATGCGGCTATCCCTCTCCTTCTACCGATTATAATGGAACGCTTAAATGTATAGCTGTTCCTTGTGCATTACTGTCAATCTCAATACTCCCGCCAATGAGTCTGGCGCGCTCCTGTACACCAATTAAGCCGTAATGGCCATGTAATTTTCCGATGCGATCCGTGTTAAACCCTTGGCCGTTATCAACGATGTTCAGGTTAAACTTATTATTGCTATGGCTGGTAGTTATCTTGACAAGGTTCGCTTGTGCGTGACGGGCGATATTCATAAGGGACTCGCTCAAAATATGCAAGATATGCTCCATCTGCACTTTGGACAACTGTGAAGAGAGCTCTCCCTGAAATTCAGTTGCAATGCCAGTCGCCTGTCGGAATCGTTCCAGTTGTTCTTGAAATGCTTCGCTCAGCGTGATGGAAGGGGTTGATTTTGTGCGTAAATCATCTATTGCTCGTCGTGCATCCGCCAATGATTGTCTGGCCTGCACCATGGCATTACGTATAATTTCCTGTGCTTTGAGCTGGTTCCCCTTTTCTTGGTGAATACTTGCAGCCTCCAGCTGCATAATAATTCCGGCAAGACCTTGGGCCAATGTGTCATGCAAGTCCCTAGCCATCCGCTGTCTCTCACCAGTCAGTGTAAGTTCCTCTACTTTTTGGTGAGCCAGCTCTAATTCCCGCAAGAAATTTTGGGTTCTGACACGTGCATTAACTTGTTTGTAAAACAATGACGCGTAAGATATGACTACAACCATCATGAGTAAAAGTAATAAAACAAGCAGTGCCGCCTCAGGGCCAGTTCGATTAAATAAAGTTAGAGAACAAAACATGACATAGAGCACAAATGCAACGAAAACCACTTTTGCTGTTTCGAAATAGATCGCAACGGTTTGCCCGATTAATACAGGTATAAGTCCAATCAGAATCGCCGGCATGCCATCCGGCATAAGAATAGCACTACCGTATATTAAACTTGCTTGAATTATAATATATAACGGCTTGGAATAAGCGACTATTGAACCTGTTATCCAGTAAAAGTAAGCATGGACAATCATCACTATGACGAAAAAAATACTCGGGATAATAATGGGTGCTGACATGGTCTGTAGTATAAGGGTTGCGGTGGTAACAAGGCATAGCCATATTAACACAGGGAGCCGCGAAGCGGATAAAGGGTCGATAGGTTCTTCTGCATCTGAAGCGGTATTCGGTCTTCTTTTAAACCACATTAGATTCACCTCGGTATCCAGTATACCTCTTTTCAACATGAATAATAGTACTTTAGTACATGCCCTTTCGGACATACGAAACGAAGAAAGTTAAAAAACGAATCGATTTACACCTTTCTAGTTAAATCTCATCTCATAACTTAGATGTTTATCTAATCGGCAATCGGTACAAGTTCTTGTCCATAGCTTGAGACAAGAACTTGTACGGATAAAATAAAAAAGCCGCTAAAATAGCGACTCTCAATGGGAACATGTTCTTGTCCTTCGACATCTACTCACATTAATAATCTCTCGTGTTCCCGCGCGAGAGATTATTAGGTCGCCCATTGGGAGAGCCGAACGTCGTGATCCGAACTACAATTCCATCCATTTAATACATGTTGGACGAGTTTTCGTCTTGAAAAATTCTGTGCACGCATCAGTCATTTGTCTAACTGTAATAACCATTGTACCTGCTAAAACTACTTCTGCACCATGAACATTCTCGTAAAAGGTAACCGTTTCGTCCCTAATATTGTCATCACCGTAAGAAGCAAAAGTTCCCTTTTGTTCAGAATCTAAAAAATACAACACACAATAATCATCCCGAACAAAAGCACATAATTGAGGGACACCACTTTCTTCAAAGGTAAAAATAAACTGATTGGCATTAAATGCTGGACGATTTCGAGTAAACTCAGCTACCTGCGATTCTGTATTTATTACAATTTCTCCATTAAAATCATTAGCATACATTTGTAAGACCTACTTTCAGTAACATAAAAAGGGATTTTCTCAGCTATACAGTTCTTGAGGCACTTAAGCTAAAAAGTGTCTGAGAGCCCTCCTCATTTTTCCTCATGTCCAATTTTTCGCCCTACTTATGATACGGTTCGGCGTATTATCTTTAGAGCGAAATCGAAGGCACACAGAGGGTGCCTTCGATTTTCTTAGGCCCATGCAATAATTGAAATCGGTGGCTCTAGCGGAGTAAGAGAGGAACACCCGATTACCCTTACGAAGAAATGCCGCGCCTTCGTTCACTTTATAACCAATGATCTCCCAGTCATATTCTGGCAGCGAAATCATCGTTTGCGGCCCAGTCCGCGTCCATGGATTGCTCATTTTAGATATATACAGATTAGAGTTACCTCCGATATTCGGATCCTTTTGTGCCCATACGTAATAACGGCTGCCATTATCCTCAAAGGTCGTGGCATCGAGAGCGAAGCTTTCCCATTCGGTACGAACCTGCCCTCTTTCCATCCAACTGCCTTCGAGCGGATTGACATTTTCATTCTCTAGCACGTACATCCGATGGTCGAACAGGTCTTATTCGTTTCCGTCGTGTGTGTGGCAGCGAAATACACGTACCATTTGTCATCAATAAAATGCAGTTTGGGTGCCCAGATATCGGCACTAAGGATACCAGTTTCGCGCTTTCTCCAGATCACTACAGGAGTTGATGTAACTTATCACCTGTTTCATCATAATATATATTACCCTTTAACAGCGCCAGCAGTCATACCGTCTATGAAATATTTCTGAAAAGCAATGAATAATATGAAAATCGGAATGATGGAGAAGAAGGAGCCCACGATCAATAGGTCGTAGTTATTGCCATAAGGAGTTAACAATGTTTTCAAACCGATTGGAAGTGTATATTTACTCTGATCTCCGAGCACCATGAATGGCCACAACAGATTATTCCAGCTATTCATCCCATTCAAAAT
>NZ_JBNDJR010000014.1:0-142186 GCF_050435065.1 Paenibacillus sp. 4624 | reverse complement strand
GGTATAACCGGAGCCGCGGGAGTGACGGGAACGACAGGCGTGACAGGCGTGACCGGATTAACTGGTGAAACAGGAGCAACCGGTGTGACTGGAGCAACCGGTGTGACTGGAGCTACAGGACTGACGGGAACAACAGGTGTAACGGGGGCGACCGGAGCCACTGGTGGCACAGGAGCGACAGGTATAACCGGAGTCACGGGAGTGACGGGAACAACAGGTGTGACGGGGGCGACCGGAGCCACTGGTGGCACAGGAGCGACAGGTATAACCGGAGCAACAGGAGCAACGGGAGTCACAGGTGCTACGGGTGCAACAGGATCTACAGCGGCTTCTGCGCCAGCGAGCTCCTCTTTGTTTGCTGACAGTCAGACATCATCATTAGCTCTTTCGTTAGTGGCTGAAACGACAATTCAGACACTCAATGTACCTGTCGTGACAGGCCAGAGAGTGAAAATTGATAACAGTACACAAATTTCAATAGTTGTGGGGTCCAACTGGAGTATTGCATATAATATTAACCTCAGAGTGAACGGAGTGTTGATTAACCAACTGTTGCTCTCCAGAACGGGGAATGCTGCGGGAACGTTAAATTTCCTTTCTTCCAACACTTATGTAGATACAGCGACTTCTACAACAACCAACGTTTATACTATAAGCATTTCGTTTGTTACAACTACAAGTGTCACAAGTGCTTCAGCACAAGTGAGAAATATCAATGCCATTGCATTCAGTTAAAATGAGCGTCCGTTTTATGATACGGGTCACCTTTGTTGACATATCCGATACTGTACATTACTCTAATCTTATACATGGTTCGTAAATTCAGCGTTCAATACTTCACTAGAATTAAATGATATAACAGCGAATGATAACGAGCGGGAGAGACTTGAACGTGCCAGGCATTATTGGCGTGATGTTCAGGCACCGAAGGAGCAAGCTCCTGCGCACCCGGCGCAGTGGTCAATCTCTCAGGTAAATGTACCGTCGTTGGACGCAGCTCTGGAGAGTGCGCAACATGCGCCACCCAAGGGGTATATGATTCTTAGCTTGGAGAACCGTCTTGTACTGAAACGCACTTGACCTCGTTCTCCCGATTGCTGTGATCATGAAACTCTCAGGTATCAAGGACAGAGGGAGGGCTAACGGCCTTCTTCTGTCCTTTTTTAATGTCATCATTCAGTAAATCAGGAACATTGTGGTGGGTCTTGTCCAGATGTTGATGACAAAACCAATTGGAGGGTTAAAAGTGCGATTTAAAGATGTTTTTTCAATTATTGGCCCGTCGATGACGGGACCGTCAAGTTCACATACAGCGGGTGCTGCAAGGCTGGGCCGGATTGCACGTCAATGGCTGGGATGCACACCGGATCGTGCGCGGCTCACGTTATACGGTTCATTTGCGGATACCTATCAAGGGCACGGGACGGATCTGGCGCTCATTGGCGGTTTGCTCGATTATGTCACGGATGATCCGCGCATCCCTGATGCAGAGCAATATGCGGCCGAAGCGGGCATGGAGGTTGAATTTTACACCAGCGGTCTGCCAGCGCCTCATCCAAATACAGTGAAGATTGAATTATGGCACGGAGAACGGGAATGCTCATTAGTAGGTGCTTCCATCGGCGGCGGCAGTGTGTCTGTACATGCGTTAAATGATTTTCGCGTACAGATCAGTGGAGAGTTTCCAACACTTGTGTTGCGTCATGCTGATAAAGCAGGTGTGCTGGCATCCGTGACCTCCGCCATTAGCTCATCCGGAGTGAATATCGGCTATATGCAAGTGGATCGAAAGGCTCGTGATGGTGAGGCACTAACAGCAATGGAGATGGATGCACCACCGAGTGAAGACACGTTGAACAAGTTGCGTTCTTTGGATCATATGCTGGACATTCGTGTGATTGATCTGAAGAGAGGGGGTGATTCGGATGCGGTTTAAACATCTACATGAATTGAACACCATCTGCACTGCGGAGTCCAAAACAATTGCACAGTTGATGATTGAAGAGCAGGTACAGGAGACCAATACACCCGAAACAGACGTGGTAAAGCAGATGTCGGAGTACTATCAGGTGATGAAAGAAGCGGTACGCAAAGGACTTACAGAAGATACCACCTCACGTAGCGGACTGACGGGTGGGGATGGGAAGAAGATGGCCGAATATATTCGCCAAGGTGAAACATGCTCTGGCGATGCTTCAGCCCTTGCCATGGCCTATGCGTTATGTGTATCGGAAGTGAATGCCTCTATGGGACGGATCGTGGCTACGCCAACAGCGGGCTCCTGTGGCATCATTCCTGGTGTATTTATCAGCTCCCAAGAACGATTTGGCTGGACGGATGAACATCTGGTGAATGGATTGTTTTGCGCCGGAGCTATCGGTTACGTAATTGCCAACAATTCATTTATCTCTGGGGCTGAGGGCGGTTGTCAGGCGGAGGTAGGTTCGGCGATCGGCATGGCTGCCGGCGCGATGGTAGAGCTTCGCGGAGGAACACCAGAGCAGGTGGTGCATGCTGTAGGATTGGCTTTGAAAAATACACTAGGCCTCATCTGTGATCCGGTTGCTGGCCTTGTAGAGATTCCATGCATCGTTCGCAATGGACTCGGTGCCGTTACTGCACTGGCTGCCGCAGATATGGCACTTGCTGGTGTACGCAGTGCCATTCCGTCTGACGAAGTCATCGACGTTATGTTGGAGGTAGGCAGTGCGATGCCAAGTCGTCACCGCGAGACAGCACAAGGTGGGCTCGCTCAGACACCTACAGGCCGCAAGATGATGGAGAAGCTGGCGAAACCCAAAGCCAAACGAGTGCCGGATGAGACATCCGAAACATCACAAACAGGCTCAGAGGCAGAATAGCAAGTCGGATCATATACAGGATAGGTCAGATAGCTCAGGAGCATACAACCAGGACCCGATCAACAAGTAGTAATAGAGCATGCTAAGTCGTTTTTCCATCATAACAAACAAGCGTCCGCGAACCTGGTTTGCTCAGGTTATGCGAGACGCTTGTTTGTTCAGTGTGCCTAAACCAGCCAGATAGCAATCAACCCATCATAATTGGAGAAGGCAGTTAGTTATGGTGAGTTTCAAAATTCCATCTACTTTATTTCTGTGCGAATCACGGCATATCCGTAAGCAGGCAGTTCAATCGCAAGCATACCGTCTTCCAGAGCGGTGCGATGGTTGCCCTCAAACAGTTCCGTCCAAGGCTGCTCCCCTGCGTCCAGTTCAACGATGGCCGTTTCCTCAGAACGGTTGAACAGAATGAGGATGCGTTCCTCGTCACTTTGCCGCTCCATCACAAGCTGGCTGCCGCCTTCCTGAGCTTGCAGGAAACGAATGGTTCCTGCTGCACGCAGTGCAGGATGAGCATGGCGCAGAGCAATCAACTTTTGATAAAAGTGAAGTAGCTCCCGATCCTGCTTCGCTTCGTCCCACTCCATGCATTTGCGGCATCCCGGATCATGTTCGCCGTCGAGCCCAATCTCGTCACCATAATAGATACATGGGGCTCCCATATAACTGAACTGGAACAAGGCAGCCAGCTTCATCTTGCGTTGATCGCCCTCACACAAGGTGAGCAGGCGCGGGGTGTCATGACTGTCGAGCAAGTTGAATGCCACCTCGCTCGCTTGAAGTGGGTAGCGGGATAGCTGGCGGCCAAGGGCACTCGCGAATTGTTCCGCGTGCATCTTATCTTCCACAAAGAAATGATTGACGGCAGCGGTGAACGGATAGTTCATGGCGGCATCGAACTGGTCACCTTGCAGCCAGGAAGAAGATTCATTCCATATCTCACCCAATATATAGGCATCCGGGTTGGCCGCTTTAACAACTCGTCTAAAATCTCTCCAGAAAGCATTATCCACTTCATCAGCCACATCAAGACGCCAGCCGTCCGTACCAACTTCCTTGATCCAATATTCGGCTACTTCGAGCAAGTAGGCCTTCACATCTGGATTCTCTGTATTCAATTTGGGCATATGAGGTTCAAAGCCAAATGTCTCATAAGTTGGAATGCCATCCTTCACGTCCAACGGGAATTCATGTACGTGAAACCAGTCCTTGTATTTGGACTGAGCACCATGCTTTTGTACGTCAACAAAAGGAGCAAACGTTTTACCAGAATGATTAAACACGGCATCCAGCAGCACACGAATACCACGTTCATGACACAACTTCACCAGACGCTTCACCGTGTCAGCATCACCGAAATGGCGGTCTACACGCAGATAGTCTTCGGTATCATATTTATGATTGGTTGTGGCTTCAAAAATTGGCGTGAAATAAATCGCATTAATGCCCAATTCACTGAGGTAATCGAGGTGGTCGATTACGCCCTGCAGGTCACCGCCAAAGAAATTAAAGGGTGTGGGTTCACCACCCCAAGGTTCAACCTCTTCGGGATTGATATCCGGGTTGCCATTGGCAAACCGCTCGGGGAAAATCTGATAAAACACAGCATCTTTCACCCACGCTGGGGGTGTGAATACAGCTCCGGCATGAAGATACGGGAATTGGAACATGCGGCCTGGATCATCCGGCTCCTCCTCTTGGAAATCCGTCTCGGTCATCCAGATGTGTTCTTTTCCACTTTTGAGCAAAAAAGCATACTTCAATCGATGATACGGAGGTTTCACTTCCCCCTCGTAGTAGTCAAACATAGAGTCTGACGTCAATTTGGTCAGAGGAACCATATCTCTTGTTTCCTCCCACGCGTATTTGTCTCCAGTCAGAGCATACACCTCGGTGAGATCATTCTTTTTGGCACGCAGACGCAGACGAATCGTATCCTGATCATAGGCATAGGCCCAGTTTCGTTTCGGTTGGTGAAAGATGGCTTCAAGCAGCATATGTAATTCCTCCTGTCCGATATGAATGAAGTAAGCAGAAACCAATTAATTTAATGTAGATTAAATATGCTAGTAGTACAGGTGGTATGTAGACATCATGCTCAATGGTATAGCTTCATATTACGTGACTGCAGATTGCGTTATAATAGGGTATGAACAGAGGGGACTGGCTCCAAACGAGTGACATGGAATGCACTGAAACCTAGACAACGAACATTGTAGCTTGTGCATTCGGGCTTGAATTTAATCTGGTGCGAAAGCTCGCCCATTCAAAATTAAAGGGCATAAAATTCATATAGATAAGTAATGCTGCCCAGGTATATCATTAACCCAATGAGGATGGAAAGGAAACGAGTACATAGATGAAAACCAAACTGTTATACATTGAGGACGATACGGAAATCGCAACATGGGTGAGAGAAGACTTGGAGGAGCGTGGATATGAGGTCGTTTGGCTTGGGAGTGGTGAAGGGGCCACCGAGGCAGTGGCAGACTGCGCCCTAGTCATCCTGGATGTCATGTTGCCAGGGTTGGACGGATTTACGGTAGGCCAGCGATTAAAAAAAGAATATCCTGCTGTGCCCATCGTCATGCTCTCGGCCAGAACATCCATTGATGACAAGTTGCATGGACTTGATTTTGCCGATGATTACGTGACCAAACCGTTTCATCCGGACGAGCTTGCAGCGCGAATTGAGGTTCAACTGCGGAAGGCAGGAGCGGTAGCTTCAAGTGAAGCGGTACTTAAACTGGATCATCTGTCGATCTATGAGCGGGATAACCGGATCGTCAATGAACAGACAGGGGAAGAGATTATTTTATCGGGTAAACAGTTCCACATCTTCGCTTATTTACTTCGGCATATGGGCATGATCCGCACCAAAGAACAGATCTATGAGGCGGTTTGGAACGAGTCTTATCTGGATGGGGACAAAACGTTGATGGTGCACATCCGGCATCTGCGCGAGAAGTTGGAACTTGATCCGGCCAATCCTGTCATTATTCAGACGGTACGCGGTGTTGGCTATCGCGTGAAGAAACCATGATGAAGTGGATTAGAGAACGGAAGTTAAGAAAGTCTGAACTGAACAGAGGCAGTAAAACAGAACAGCCTATCCGTCCCAAAATAAAGTTTGGGCGATCTCTGATGTCCAGATACATGCTTCTGATTTTGGCAGCGGTACTGTTTGTACCTGTTGTGGTGCCGCTGGTAGCAACGGCTTTTATTGTGGTCATCAATAACGTAAGCTCTAGTGAAGAAGCGCCTTACGGAAACGCTGACCAAATTACCGAACTGTGGGCCATGGAATCCAAAAAACTGGGCGGGGCTTCTGACCAAATCATAGATAAACGGATGAAAGAACTGCAGGAGAAATACCCTAAATCAGCTATGTATCGTGTAGATGCGGCAGGCAGAACGATGTTAGTGCTTGGTGGTGAAGAGGCGGAGGTACTAAAATCTAAGTCATTAAATCCTTCAGTCACCTCGGAAGGGGAGCCGGAGTCTTTAAATACAGATGTCATTCTGAAGTGGTCATTGGCAACTGGAGAAAAAGCAGAGACTCGAATCCCGGCAATATGGACACCAAATGATGCGGTTCAGTTTATGAAGCAAGCCTTCTATCGCGATCCTCTAACCGTGGTTTCTTTTATTGGCGGAGGAAATGTGAATAAGGGACAAGGGTTTATGGTGATTGAAGTCCCTCGTGAGCTCATTCAAAACCTCACCAATAACGGGCTATTAGAATTCATCTATTTTGGAGCAGTGATGCTGATTGTGTTTGTGATCTTTATTGTGATGTCCGTTCTGTTCTTTGCTAAAATTCGCAAACGACTGATTCACTTGCAATCTGCCATGGTTACCCCGAGCAAGGAGGGCATACCGCTTCCAGTGGACATTAACAGATCGGATGAAATTGGACATTTGGAGGAATCCTTTAACCAGATGGTATATCAGTTAACGGATAGCCTCCAGCGTGAGCGGGAAGAGGAGCAGCTTCGCAAACGGCTGGTGGCAGGTTTATCACATGACCTGAGAACACCGTTGACGGTAATTCGCGGACATATGCATGCACTGCATAAAGAAAACCTAAGTGAGCAAGGCGTGCGGGCACTGAGTCGGATGGAAGGCAAGATACAGGATCTTGGTGAACTGATCGACAATTTGCTCACGTATAATCTGCTGACTAGTGGAAGATACACTTTAAAACTGGAGCAGAAGGATGCACTGCGTATGATAAGAGAAGCTGCTGCTTCATGGTATCCGGTGTGGGAGAAGGAAGAGTTTGAGATCGATATCGATCTGCCTGAAACTCCGCTAATCTGGGATGTAGATGCGCAAGGGCTACGGCGTGTGCTGGATAATCTGTTCCAAAATGTAGTTCGTCATGCGGCGAGCGGAAAGTATATTCGCATTTTCACGGAGCAGATTCAGGGCCGAACTGCCGTAGTGATCGAGGATCGCGGGCCGGGGATTCAACCGGATTCGGGTACGAAGGGCACAGGACTTGGCTTGTCCATTGTCGATTTGCTGATTCGTGAGATGGGTTTGCGGAAGCGGGTAGATAGCTCGGATGCGGGTGTCCGCACCTATCTATACAGCGGCAAAGAGAATGATCGGGAAGTTTGAACGCAGGGAGAAGAGGTTTCTTTTTAAACTAAACTTAACCTTGGACGTACGCTTGCTTTAACCTTGGAGGGTTACGATAGTTCCGAGGTGATGATGAATGAGCGAAAATATTATTCAAACAGCGAATTTATGGAAAACATACAAGGACCGCGCGGCGGTTCGTGAACTTGATCTTCATATTAAAAAGGGAGATATCTACGGCTTCCTTGGTCCCAACGGTGCCGGCAAAACAACAACGATCCGCATGCTTCTTGGCTTGATCAAACCGACCAAAGGGGTCATCAGGGTCTTCGACAAAGATATTCGTAAGGACCGTATGGACATTTTGCGTCGCGTAGGTTCTTTGGTAGAGTACCCCTCGTATTATGGTCATCTGAATGCGGTAGAGAATCTTGAGGTGCTGCGTCGCATCATCAATGTACCCAAGTCAAGGATTGCGGAAGTGTTATCTATTGTTGATCTGACGAAAGATGCTAAACGAAATGTAAAAGGGTATTCCCTTGGCATGAAACAGCGTTTGGGTATTGCCAGCGCGCTGCTCGGTGAACCGGAATTGCTTATTCTGGATGAGCCAACGAACGGACTTGACCCAGCGGGGATTCAGGAGATTCGGGAACTCATCAAACGTATGCCGCTGGAGCATGGCATCACTGTTCTTGTATCCAGTCACTTGCTGAGTGAAGTCGAGCAGATGGCGAGCCGTGTCGGCATTATACGAGATGGCAAAATGGTGATGCAGGATACGATGGCAAGTCTGCATAGTCAGACAGGCAGCTCAATCAGGCTTACGGTGTCGGAACCGGAGGCAGCCATGAAGCTTGCTCGTGAGCAGGGGCAATTTGGTCAGAGGCAGGGTGCTGAGCTTACCTTCCCCTACATGGATAACAGCGCAGTTGCACTGCTGGTGCGTCGTTTAATTGAACAGGATCATGATGTATACCGGGTCGAAGAACAGAGACAGTCTTTGGAGGATCTCTTCATGCGTGTCATTGGCGAGGGGGCTTCGCTATGACAGGACGTGCATTGTCAGCCGACTGGCTTAAAATTCGTGGCAAAGGCATCTGGTTTCTGGTGTTTCTTGCCCCAATCGGGTTAACGGCCATGCAGGCTTTGAATTTCGGATTACGACTGGATTATCTGAAAGAGCAGTATGCCGATAATTTGTGGGGAGGTCTGCTGGGTAACGTAATTGTTTTTGTGCCACTCGCTTTAATGCTGGGTGCGACCATTCTGAGTTCGATGATAGCTGGAATAGAGCATGAGCAGGGGTCGTGGAAGCAACTTTTGGCGATGCCGATTAAAAGACCAGCCGTTTATCTTGCAAAGTTTCTGCTGGCTTGTGTGCTGCTAATGATATCATGTCTGTTGTTAACCGCGGGGGTTGTTGGACTGGGGCTTGTGCTTGGTTTCGATGCCAAAGATATACCGTGGGCACAGGCGCTGAAGCTGGGGCTTATGCCGCTTGCAGGCGCACTGCCTGTATTGTCCATTGAATTATGGTTTACGCTGGTATCCAAAAATCAGGCGCTACCGGTTACATTCGGCATTATTCTTGCCATCACCGGTATGTTTTCACTCAGCATCTCTCCACATTTTCCACTTGCTTGGGCACAAATGGCTTGGAGTGCGCCTAACGCGTACCTATACGCAGGAATGGGTGCAGGTTTAGCAATCATCATTCTGCTGACAGGTATGATACACTTCAGCCGGAAGGATGTGGCCTGATATGAATTTTGCAGCAACCTATTTTCGTATCTTATCTGCGGAACGTTTGAAAATGGCAAAATCGCCGATCTCGCTTTTGGTTCTGATCAGTCCGTTAATCGCACTGCTCATTGGTCTGCTGTCTTCCCCATCGGGTGACTGGAGAGCATTGATGTCAGCCATGGTGATGATTCATGGTATGCTTTTGTTACCGATGCTAACAGGTGTATTCACCTCATTTGTATGTCGTTTTGAACATGCAGGGGGCGGATGGAAACAACTCTTGGTTTTGCCACTTACACGTACAGGTGTGTATTTAGGCAAATTCACGATTGTGTTACTGCTCCTGGCTGGTACACAGTTGCTTCTATTCGGAAGTATCGTATTGACAGGGTTAATCCATGGCATGGCAACCCCGGTACCTTGGGGATTCCTTGTCAGCAAAATGCTGCTTGGACTTCTGGCATGTATCCCGCTGGCGGCATTACAGATGTTTGTGTCTCTGATCTGGAGCAGCTTCGCCGCGCCGCTTGCCTTGAATTTTGCGCTAACGATACCTAATATTTTGGTTGCAAACTCCGCAACGTATGGGCCATATTATCCATGGGCACAGCCGATGATTCTGATGCTTCCCATCGAGGGCACAGGGTTCGGTGCATTCAATGTTCCGCTCGGTACACTTTTGACCGTAGTTGGGGGGAGCGCCGCGTTGTTTATTGCGATTGGCATGATTTATTTTTCGAAGAAGGAAGTATAAAGCTTAAGTACGATGAGAATAACAAATGAACCTTCCTGAGGCTGCGCATCCAATGATTTGGTATGCAGACAGTCTCAGTTTTTTTATATTATGCGATAAAGATATAATTCCATCTTTTGCATGCCCAGTGATGTGAATTTTATCCTATTTGATAAGCAAAATGAGACGAGAATCTGGTAAAATAAAAAAAGCTGTTTCTAGTCAGTCGAACATGGTTATTCGAGGGTAAGCCTGTTACAGCCAGAAGTGGCGTATATGCAGTGTGAAAAGAAGATTTTGGCTGAGAAAAGAGGGGTAAGCCTTTGGAGCGTAATAAAACGGAAACCCTGAAACGAATTATTTCTGAGGGTAGCTCTTACCGATCATTGTTTTTTAACCACCCGGATGCCATCTATGTGATGGACGTTGAAGGGAATCATATGGATGCTAACCCTTCCTTTGAACGGTTATCCGGCTACAAAATTGGAGAGCTTGCAGGGGTGAGTCGGGATCGCATCAGCCCGCCTGAAAGTGAAAAGAGACGAGTACAATTCATTGAAGAAGTGCTGGCTGGACATTCAGTCAGTGAATCGATGGCGTTTTATCATAAAGATGGTACTGTGAAACATGCACAGGTGACCTATATACCAATAACAGAAGGTGATGAGGTCGTCGGCATCTACGGAATTGCCAAGGATGTCACGGACAAGGTTATCATCGAGCAGGAACTGCAGGAGACACAGGAGAAGTATCAGGTGCTGGCCGAGCATGCACAAGATCTGATTACAACCTGTGCCATAGATGGCGAACTCCTGTATGTGTCTCCATCTGTTCGTACACTGCTTGGTTATGAGCCGGAGGAAGTCACAGGAAAATCATTTAAATCTTACTGTTACCCGGGGGATTATCCTGACCCTTTGCCCATTTCGAATATTGGTAATGGGTGCAAGATGAGGGTGCTGCACAAGGATGGTCACTACATCTGGATGGAGACATTGGCGAAACCCGTGGCTGGCGAGCTTGGCAAGATAACGCAAATTGTCAGCATCAGCAGGGATATTACCCAGCAGATGGATGCTGACAGACGTCTCCGCGAGAGTCGTGAACGTTACAAGTCATTGTTTGAATATAATCCGGCTGCGGTATACTCCCTCGATCTGGAAGGGAACTATAGTGCAGTGAACAGTAATATGGTGCAGATGCTTGATATCCCGCGCAGCAAGCTGATCGGGCAGTCCTTTCTGTCGAATTTGGATAAAAGAGAAATGCACAAAGGTGAAGCCTGTTTTGAGCTTGTGAAGCAGGGGCAAGCCCAATACTATGAGTCTCGTGTTGTGAGTTCCAGTGGCCGAAAGATCGAAGTTTCAGTAACCAATGTGCCCATCATTGTAGATAACGAAATGGTGGGTGCTTACGGTATAGTATCGGATATTACGGAGCGCAAGGAATACACAGAGCGTATTCAGGAGCTGAGCAAGCAGCATGAGTTGATTCTCAATACCGTTACCGAAGGAATCTACGGCCTCGATGCGGATGGTATTACGATGTTCATGAATCCGGCGGCGGCATCCATGTTTGGTTATGAAGCACATGAATTCATTGGCAAAAGTTCACACCCGATTATCCATCACACCCGTGCAGACGGAAGTTATTTTCCAAAAGAAGAATGTCCGATTCATATGACGGTGCTCGATGGTCATGCGCGTTCAGTGACGGAGGATGTGTTCTGGCGAAAAGACGGGAGCAGTTTCCTCGTCCAATATCAGGTTACTCCGATTATTGATGAAGGTCAGATTCGTGGTGCGGTAGTTGTCTTTAATGACGTTACCGGTGAACGTGAAATTGTTCGCGCCAAGGAAACGGCTGAGCTGGCTGCACAGGCCAAGTCCGAATTTCTTTCGCTCGTCAGCCACGAAATCCGGACACCCATGAACGGCATTGTAGGAATGACCGAGCTATTGGTGGGTACAGACTTGTCAGAGGAGCAGAGGGAGTATGCTCAGATCATTCAAGAGAGCGGCGATGCACTGCTGAACATCCTGAATGATATTCTGGACTTCAGTAAGCTGGAGTCGGGTAAAATGGCCCTGGCCTACGAGCCGTTCTCGCTGCGCAAGATGCTGGAGCAGGTCGCGGAGCTGTTCAAGCCGCGGGCAGACGAGAAACATCTGGATATTCGTTTTCGTCTGAATCCGAATATCCCCGATTATATGGCAGGAGATTCCATGCGAATAAGGCAGATTCTAGTGAATCTTGTGGGCAACGCACTGAAATTCACAGATCAGGGAAGTATTGATGTCACGGTAGATATCATCAAGGGGAGCAAGCCTGAGGATACTGTCCTTGATTTTGCGGTGGAGGATACGGGTATTGGTATTCCTGCGGACAAGCTGGATCAGCTGTTCCAGTCGTTCTCGCAACTACATCCGGTAATTAATCGCAAATACGGCGGTACTGGACTTGGGCTGGTGATCTCCAAGAGACTTGTTGAAATTATGGGTGGAAGCATTAGTGTGGAGAGTACCGAAGGAGAAGGTTCCGTTTTCCGGTTTGCCATTCCGACGACGCGAGTTGAAGCATCAGGTGAAAAGTCAGCAAGTGAGTTCCAGCATGACCGCACACGTCAAAGTGACAAGGTGGCAATGCGTATTCTCGTAGCGGAAGATCATCCGGTCAACCGGAAGATTCTACAGGAATATTTGGAGAAGCTGGGCTATGAGGCTGATGTGTGCACTAACGGTGTAGAGGCGATTGATGCCATCTCGCAGAATGCCTATGATATTGTGCTGATGGATATTCATATGCCTGTTATGGACGGGCTCAAAGCTACGAATTTGCTGCATCGGTTAATTCCACAGGATCGGATTCCTCCGATTATTGCCGTAACAGGCAATTCCAGGCGGGAAGATAAAGAGGCCTGTCTGGAGATTGGCATGCGGGACTTTATCAGCAAGCCGGTGATGCTAAGTGAATTGAAGCGTGTCCTCCAGCAATGGGGACCGTCTGATGAGCCGCGAATCGGGCCTAGTTAAGTGGATATGCATGTGATTATCATTGGATTAAGTCCAACGGATTAAAAATTTAGTGTAGAAGAACAACCTTCATTTCCACAGTGTGGTGAAATGAAGGTTGTTTTTTGTGTTCTATTTTGTAACAAGCTCATGGATTAAACCTGTTGTTATTCAGAAGTTACGGAGACTCAGGCTAGGGTTAGGCGGTTAATATTACCGGACAAAATTTCACAGGAACGCTCGAATTTCTCAACCTCTGCTTGATCGAGATTTAATTCGATAATCTCTTGAATGCCGCCTTCCCCGATGATTGCAGGGACTCCTGCACAAACATTCCGCTGTCCATATTCGCCATCGAGAATCGCGGATACGGCAATAATTTTATGCTCGTCATTCAGGATGGAGCGAGTAATATGGGCAAGTGCATTCCCGATGCCAAATTGGGTCGAACCTTTACGGGTAAAAATTTCCCAGCCCGCATCCTTCGTTTTTTTGGCGATATCGTCCAGATCCAGATGTTTGAACCGTTCCTTGTGTTGATCCAAAATATGCAGAATAGGCTTGCCTCCGATGGTAACATGTGACCAGGCCACGAATTGGGACTCGCCGTGCTCACCGAGTGCGTAGCCGTGTACGCTGCGCGGGTCGATGGAGAATACCTCGGAGAGCAGTGTTTTGAGCCTTGAAGAATCAATCGAAGTCCCCGTCCCGATAACACGCTCACGTGGCAAACCGGACAATTTCCATACCATATACGTAACAATGTCCACGGGGTTGGCTGCGACAACAAAGATGCCGTTAAAACCACTGTTCATGATCGGAACTACGATATCTTTGGCAATGGACTCTGCTTCCTCCAGAACATCCAGTCTTGTCTGTCCAGGCTTTGGATTGGCTCCTGCGGTCAAAATAATGACATCCATACTGCCGCAATCGGCATACGTTCCCGCGTACACTTTCGTTCGGTTATGTGTAAAGTCCATGCAATGGGAAAAATCGAGTGCCTGTGCTACAGCACGGTCATACGTCCGATCGACCATCATAATCTCCCTGCATATCGATTGATTGATCATCGAATATGCACAACTTGAACCTACAAGACCCGCCCCGATGACTGCTACTTTCCCTGATTTGCCTAACACTGCCTTCAGCCTCCGTTTACATTGGATTTATCCGTTACTTGATTATTGTTATGTTAAGTATAGTGCTTTATTTTATGCCGATATTCAATTCTACGTTACATAAGATAACACAAGGGAAAGCGATACAGCAATGATTCCCTCTGTCGCGGGAGCGTGTTGGAGTAGTGGAGTTAACAAAATTGACATCAATTCGATGCACTCCGAAATTTAGACGGCGTTTTCATATACTGTTTTCGACACGACAGCATTCCTGTAGCTTGTCGGATGAAGGAGATTTTATGCGAAATATATACCTGACAAAAGTTCTTATGAATCCCTAGAAACAGAACTAAACCGTCAAAGGGTTCTGCAAGTAGACTGACGAATACTTACCGACATGCAAAGAGAGAAGCACTGGCGGGTTACATGAGGAAGGTTGTTTTGGGTTGTTTAAGGTTTCATGTTTCATGTGCATAGTCCAATGTTGTGCAAGACAAAGTGTAAGAGAAAGGTCACCCGATCCGATGACAGTTCGTTGCAGGAGCGCTAAAGTCGTTATTTTGCAAGCCCAAAAGACTTCATACCGGGAGGGAATTTATGATGATTGAAGAAGTAGGAGCAACGACGGAAACGGCCAAGAGCCTGGGTATAGGTGCCAGTACTCTTCGTAAATATGCGGCAGCACTTGAGGAGCAGGGATACCGCTTCGAACGTTCTGCGAATAAATCCAGATTGTTCAAATCCGATGATATCGAGTGCATTGAACGTCTGATGACTGAGCTTAGAGAGCATAACCTGCCTCTGGCTGATGCGGTGGTTACGGTGCTGTCTCCAGCAGAAGGGAAAACAGAACAGCAGTCTGTCCAAGCCATTCGTGAGCAAACAGAGCAGGAATGTGCTGTAGCCAGTACGGTCTTATCTGGATCTAATCCGTTACCGCCGCTGGAAGTGGATCAGTATGGGCAATTGAGATCCTATGAAGGGCTCGGCCAGCTTGTAAGTGAGGTCACCTACGGTGCGGTAGAACCCAAGGAGGAACAGGAAGATCGCGTTCAGGTGCTGCAGCACCGGGTGGATGAACTGGAGCTGACACTCCAGCATCTGGCGGAGACTCATCTTGCGCTTCAGGAACAGATGGAGAAGCAACGTCAGTGGATGAACGAAAAGCTGGAGGAGGAACGAGACCGCGAACTCGTGACGAATTTGCGCAGTTATCAGGGACGTAAACGAAAGTCCAAAATCACTTCGCTTCGCATGTTATTTGGCTTGATGCCAAAGAAACATAAAGAAGCCTAAGTGATTCTGCATGATGGATGATCGTGATTTCATATGTATAGCCTGCTATAATTAGCTCCAATACAACATGAAGTCCAGCCGCTGATCAGCCGTTTCTCATGACAGGAAACCGGATCAGACATCAGAAGCTGGCGTGGGAGGCAACGTGGAGCTGGAGCGAAGCTGGCAAAGATTGCTCGGTTTATTTACAGATCGCCCTAGGCGGCAAGGAACGGTTGTAGGAGATCGTTATGTGATACGGGAGCTTCTAGGCATGGGGAGTTATGGACTGACCTATCTGTGCGTGGATCAGCAGACTGGAAGGGAAGTCGCGTTGAAGGAATCGAAACCGAGTAAGGGGAAGCTTGCTGCGAGGCTGCTGAACAGGGAAACGGATGTATTACAGCATCTGTATCACCCGGCAATTCCTAAGCTTTTGGATACTTTTAACGTGCGAAGACAGAATTATATGGTGACAGAGTATGTCTGCGGACAGACGCTGGAACAATTGATCTTCGAAGAAGGTCAGCAATATACAGAGCGTCAATGCGTGGAACTCGCTTCTCAGCTATTGGCTCCGGTAGCTCATGTACATGAGCAGGGATTCATTCATGGCGACGTGCGAATCCCTAACGTCATTATACGAGAGGGACGAGTGCATTTAATTGATTTTGGCCTGGCAAGACGCTTGGGGGAGCCGTTGTTGCCAGAGTTGAAACGCCGAATGAAAGATGTGCCTGAGCCTGAAGATGAACCGGCTGTACCAGATCAGGATCTGCAGGATATCGGTCACTTTTTGCTTTTCATGCTGTACTCCGCCTATGAGCCGCAGGTAGGCAGCACTCCTGCCAGCTGGCAAGAAGAGCTTCGGCTTACGCCTGAACTGCATGAGATGCTGGAGCGATTGCTTGGGCTTCGCCCAGGTTATGTTGGCGGGACGGAAGAGTTACAGCATGAGATGGATCGTTTGAGAGCGTTGCTGTAGAAGTAGAAGAGCGAAGTAAGGGTTCATATCAAATAAAAAGCAGGGGTGTTCCGAAGACCGTGTGTACGGTATCGATGGAACACCCCTTTGTTATATCTGGTGGTTAAGAGTCAGATTCAATCAGAGTTGAGCAAAGTTAGACCATAGCTCATTGGGCATATAAATTGGGCAGGTTCAGTATCGTTTAGCTGGAGCTATACTTTCTGCTTTTGTAATACCCTGATCCATGGCGCTGATCCCTGTACTTCATATCGGATGAGGAATAGCGCTTGTAGCCGCGTTTGCCAGAGGAACTGCTGTATTTTTTATAGGAACGTCTGTTGGAAGAACTGTAACGTTTGTGGTGAGATGAGGACTTGGAGTCGATGAGTTTGCCTATGAGCTTCTTAAACATGAGTCGTTCATCCTTTCGTTTTCAGTTATTTTTATGCTAATACGTGGCTTGCCCAAGACGGTTTCGTGTTTTTGGAGAAAAAAATACTCATTCATTCACAGCTTGGCGTATAATAGGATGTTGGTTCAGTTATCGGAATTTTTTATTTTGAGCGTTTCGCGTTACAATAGAAGACAGGATAAGATCATAACGGACAAGGAGTAGTTGGCATGATCACGATAAAGACGAAAGAACAGATTGAACAAATGAGAAAAGCTGGAGAAATTCTGTCTGCGTGCCATAGAGAAATCGCAAAACTGATTCGTCCGGGGATCACGACACAGGAAATCGACCAGTTTGCAGAGGCATTTATGAAGAAAAATGGCGCTATACCGGAGCAAAAGGGATACAACGGGTACCCTTATGCGACATGCGCGTCGGTTAATGACGTGATCTGTCACGGCTTTCCGGGAAAATATGTGCTGAAAGACGGCGATATCGTTACCATCGACATGGTCGTGAATTTGGATGGCTGGCTGGCAGACTCAGCTTGGTCTTATGCTGTGGGGAATGTAAGTCCTGAAGCGCAGCATTTGCTGGACGTGACGAAAAACTCTCTATACAAAGGCA
This sequence comes from Paenibacillus sp. 4624, assembly GCF_050435065.1. Taxonomy (NCBI): domain Bacteria; kingdom Bacillati; phylum Bacillota; class Bacilli; order Caryophanales; family Paenibacillaceae; genus Paenibacillus; species Paenibacillus sp. 4624. The sequence continues at coordinate 124,864 of NZ_JBNDJR010000014.1, read as the reverse complement.
TTGAGTTTGCTATTGTCGGTAACCGGATCGGAGACATCTCGCATGCCATTCAAACGTATGCTGAAGGAGAAGGTCTGTCCGTGGTTCGTGAATTTATTGGACACGGTATCGGAGAGAAGATGCATGAAGAACCTCAGGTTCCTCACTATGGCCCACCGCATCGTGGTCCGCGGCTTAAGGAAGGCATGGTCATCACCATTGAACCGATGTTGAATATTGGGACATTCCGCAGCAAGCTGGATTCAGACGGTTGGACTGCGCGTACATTGGATGGGAGTCTGTCCGCTCAGTATGAACATACCATTGCCATTACAGCCGATGGACCGGTCATTCTGACTGCGCAATAAGATGGGGTAGGGATTCAGATGGGTGGATTACACGCAACAGATGTAAGGCTACCCGCCCAGTATGAAAAGATGGTGTCATTTCACTATTGGCTAATTCATTATCACTGTGTGGTAAATTTAGTTCAGAAAAGCTATAAGGCTGGGTGACTGAGATTCCTAATAAGGATACTTGAAAAAACGATACGAAGCATGGTTTAGAACTATAATGTGACGATATTTGTATATTTCCGGGCGGCCCACGTTTGTGATCCGCCTGTTTCGGTTTAAACTATTATGAAGATCAACATAGAGCCAGTGGTGCGCCTGTGTTACTGCAGATGACAAGGGCTGACCTTGAAGCCACTGGGAATCAGGAGGTTATTTTGATGAGTGTAAACAAACAGATCGTACTGGCTTCCCGTCCTGAAGGAACCCCATCCAAAGAGAATTTTGAATTCGTTGAGAAATCGCTACCTGAACCGGAAGCTGGACAAGTGCTGGTTCGTACATTATATTTGTCGGTCGACCCGTACATGCGGGGACGAATGAAAGATACGAAATCCTATGCACCGCCGTACGCCCTGAATGAAGTCATTAAGGGAGGCGCGATCGGGCAAGTTGTGGAATCATCCGAGCCAAATTTACGCAAAGGTGATCTAGTGACGGGGATGTGGGGCTGGCAGCAATATGCTGCGGTCAATACAACAGATCTGTCACTGATTGATTCAGACGAGGCTCCAATTACAGCCTATCTCGGTGCATTGGGCCTGACAGGTTTGACCGCGTATTTCGGCATGGAGGATATCGGCAAACCCAAAGATGGAGAGACCGTTGTAGTCTCTGGTGCGGCAGGAGCTGTGGGTATGATCGCGGGTCAGATCGGTAAAATCGTCGGTGCGCGGGTGGTCGGTATTGCAGGTTCTGACGATAAATGTGCTTATCTGAGAGAAAAGCTTGGTTTCGACGTTGTGCTTAACTACAAGACGGAGCAAGATATGTCGGCAGCGATTGAAAAGGCTTGTCCTGACGGAGTCGACGTATATTTTGACAATGTTGGCGGCGATATCTCGGATGCTGTACTGCGTCATATCAATCGGAATGCACGTATTCCGCTGTGCGGACAGATCTCGTCTTATAATCTGGAGAAACCGGATATCGGCATGCGTCCACAAACGCTGCTGCTAACGAACACGGCGCTGATGAAAGGTTTTCTGCTGGGCGACTATACGAAGTCCTTCAAGGAAGGCCGTGCCAAGCTGGCTAAGTGGATTCAGGAAGGTAAACTTCAATATGAAGAGAACATTGTGAATGGTTTCGAACGGACGCCAGAAGCTTTCATCGGTCTTTTTTCCGGAGATAATCTGGGCAAACAGCTGGTGAAGGTTGCAGACCCTCAATAGATGAAGTGAAGTTAGATCATATGGGTTGATGGATGAATTAATTCATTCCGCCTATTAAAGCGACTTCCGCATGACAGTTCTGATCAAGTGGTTGCAGCCTGCGATTCTCCTATTCTCATGTTGAAGATAAAAGTAGGCATAGGAGTATAAGAGCAAAGGCTAGAACGAAAGTAAAAGTGAAACCAAAAGCGCTAAACAAAGGTTAGAATAGAAGTAGAGCAAAAATTAGAGCAAAAGTAGAGCAAAAGCAAAAGACACGTTCTCGGCACCTTTTGAAGGTGTGTTGAACGTGTCTTTATAAGTTGATGTTGATGTGATCAATGTGATTGGTAGATGCTTAATACCTTGATTGTTTAAATGTTAAAACTTTATTGCTCTAGACCTATAAAAATCATGGCAGAGCCGGAGTATTTTAGCTACCATCTAGTTCTGAACAGCGAGCACTTCCTTGTAATGTTTGTACATATACACACGCCAGCGCACAATCATACCGAACGCCAGCAGGAAGAACAGGCCGCCGGTTTGCGGAATGCTGACATATTTCTGGATGACTTCATGCAGAATCAGGCGTACAGCCAGAAGTCCTAGCAAAATGAAGGCAAAGCTGCGGGAACGTGTGGCAAAAATCTCTTCCCCTACGCGTTCAAACCGAGTACTGCGAATGAGAGGATACGAGAAAATAAACCAGCCAACCAGGAGCGCGATGAATGCCCACAATAGCGGAACATGTGTCTCTGGTACAACAAACATAAAGAAGCCTGTGCTCATGCCGAGCGGCGGAATAATAATTTTACGGATGGTGACCGGCCGGTGGCTGGCTTTCATACGAATGAAGATGGCAAGTAAGGCCATGACAAGCATGCCAACGGTCGCCCCGATTTGAAGATAGTACGGAGAGATTTGAGCCACGTAAACGCCTTCTTTCTACAATGATATGTAATCCGTAAAATCGGATAAGTACAAAATGACCTGATTTTTCAGTTCCTATTATAGCACAAACACAGGAACTCGATAGAACACATATCTTTTAAAAATGCAGGCCATGTTGATCGTTTTTATTTGGAAAATATGTAGGGAGTGTCTGTAAACTCTGAAGAAAGCAGATTTTGCCGAATTTTCGTTCCAAGCAAGGAAGTTTCCCGCAGGCGTGCCGGGGCACGTCAAGGGAAAGTGACGTAGCAGGGGGCGAAAAAGGGGGAAGATGCACTTCAGTAGGTTTCAAGACACGCCCTAGTATTGTTCCCGCTGAGTTGTCGTTTATACGAATAAGAGGAAATGAAGCAGATATACTAACAAGCGATTACTACAGATGGACAGACGTTGCACGGTATATCTCGACTATCCCGACTCAATTATCTCCTGCACACAAGCCTTGCAGGCTAACGATCGCCAGGAAGCTTATTTGCCGCATTTTGTGCTCATTTAATTCTAACGATCACGAGAAACCTTATTTTTATGAATTTCGGTCTTTTTCACGGTTTTTAGCCCAATTTTGAGAGAATAGCGTCTCTGGTGATCGTTAGAATTCCAAAAGGCTGTTTATCGAGTATATAAGGTCTGTGGTGATCGTTAGAATTTTGGCAGACGTATGGAAGTCTCACTTTGTTGAGAGGAAATTGTAGTAGTTGTAGTAGTCCGGTCAGATTCAATTAATCTGACCGGGGTTAGCTTAGTCGCGGACATGCTTGCCATGAAGTGGGGCACCGCTTGTGCTAGGAGCTGCAAGCGGTGCGGGGAACTTAATTCGTTTGGTTAGACGGGCTTCGATTACTTGGTGAAGATCAGCTCCCGAGAGTATCTTCTTTCGTTCGGTTGCTTACGAGTGTCGCGGCTGTTTTCTCTTGCTTGGATACTTAGCGTTAGCGTTGTCCAGAAACGTTTACCTTTCTGTTCATAGGGACTATAAGCTATAGATGCTAGCGTATATCCCGACAGAGTTAGCTTTGCCCTTCGTTTATACGTCTTCGGACAGGTGGCGCAGCCCGTGAAGAAAAGCGGACACGGTCAGACGCAGGCTGTCGTCCGGACTGAAATCCATGCCGAAGCCACCTTGCGCCTCAATGGAGGCAAAACCATGGCAGAGGCTGCGTAATCCCCGAACAGCATGCAATGCTTGCGCTTCGGTAAGGGGGTATGGCTGCAATGTATGCAGTAGCATGTTCAGCAGATCTGTTTTGCATGCCGCGAGCTGCGGTTCATTCAGGTCGGGTGCATGGTATGAGGCTTCATAGAGCCCGGGATGCTGGCGAACGAAGCCAATATAAGCGGCGGCGATGGCTTGAATGGCCTCGTCGCCGGTGCGGTCCGCCGCAGCCTCGTTTACGGCAAGGCCAAGCTGTTGCACTGACATCAGCGCCAGTTCCTGGCGAAGCCCCGGGAGCCCGCTGATGTGGTTATAGAGCGACGGCGAGCGCACATCCAGCCGCTTCGCAAGAGCGGCAAGAGTCAGCGCCTCAAAGCCGTCGCTGTCCGCGATCTGGATCGCGGCGTCAAGCAGCGCGCCGCGATCCAGACCTTGCCGGGGGCTCATCGCTGCCCCCCGGCTGGGTGCAGTCGCTGCTGCGCATCAGCGACTGCCGCGCGCATGCCCGCCGCGGGCTGGCGGAGCATTCGTCCGTGGCCAACGGCCAGCACGGACGGCTCCAGCTCCGCCAGGCGCTTCGCGCTGGCTAGTGCCGCTTCGCGATTCCACGTGGCCAGCGCAGGGAACGGGAAGAGCGGGCGCACGCGGCCGGACACGGCGAGGCCCCCGCGCACTTGATACGCATCGCCGACGATCAACACTCGGCTGCGTGTATCCATGAAGGCCATATGCCCAGGCGTATGGCCTGGAGAAGCAATAGCGACCAGCGATCCGATCTGGTCGCCATCTTTGAGCAGGCGATCCGGCTTCGTACGGATGCCTTTGGGCACACTGCCGCGTACCGGGGTCTGCGGCTCGTGCGTCAACAGCGATGTGTCCCCGGTTAACAGCTTGGCATCTCGGCTGGAGATGCATACCTCAGCATCGGGGAGCGCATCCTTAAGACCATCAAGCGCCCCAACGTGGTCCGCATGGGCATGAGTCAGGATGATGGTGGTGATGGGTTTCCCCAAGGAAGCGGATGTCTCCAGAATACCTTTGAGACTAAAGGGCATTCCGGCATCAATCAGAGTCAAGGCTTGATCCTCTTCAACCAGGTAGACATTTACCGGAAAGAGACGGGGAAGGAATGAGATTTGGTGAACATCGTACTCACGGGTGATACGCATCGGAAATCCTCCTAAAACTAATGATGTTAGTAATATAACTAATACCATTAGTTTACGCAATATAAATTTTCAGCATAACGGGATAACTCCTAAATCAGCTTAAAATCAAACTTTACAAAAAAAGCGTTTTCAAAATGAAGATTAGCGATTATAATAATCACGTAAGCCCTTTCATATGTCTATCTTATTGGAGCCCTTCGCGAAGCGAAAGGCTCACTTTTTTATGCATAGAACGTTTTCAACCTCAGGTTTTGAATCAGCCTTCGGCAGATCACCCGCGAGAGTGTAAGTATTGATATAACAGGGAAATCTATGATCAAATGACGTTCAGGAGCAAATGTTGACAAACATAACTGTTACTCATATAATGACAGTTATACTTACCTTGGAATGAAGTTCATCGGTGTTGTATGCCGGGAAGGGAGTAAGTTATGAACAGCGAATTTACCATTGCGGTGCATTGTCTTGTTTTTCTATCAATGAGAAGCGAGTGTATGGCCAACAGTGAAGACCTGTCTCAAAGTGTGGGCACACACCCGGCCAGAGTCCGCAAGGTACTGAGTGTTCTGCGTAAACATGGTTACTTGACGACCAAAGAAGGTGCTCATGGGGGATACCTGCTTAGTCGGCCAAGTGAAGAGATTAAGCTTGGAGAAGTGTACAGACTGGTCGCCGGAGGTTCGCTCGGGCCAAGCTGGTGTTCAGGTGAATCGGGTTCACCGTGTAAAGTTTCCTCTAATATGCAGGGTGTGATGGGGGCTATATACGATGGAGGGGAAGAGGCGCTGAGCGCTTATTTCGACCGCATATCGATACTTGATGTGAAGCAAAGCATTGAGCGTGGGGAAGGACCGTTTCCGATGGAAGGTGTATCTACCAAAGAGAAGACTTGAATGGGTGCTGTCAGAGTCATGGCTTTAAGTGCATGATGATGTGGTTAAACAGGCATGGGAGAAAAGTGTAAGAGAGGCGTATGCTCCGGTGTGAAAGAGTTTGAAAGTTGAGGTAATTCCGGGCATAACGTGAACACAGATGGGGAGCGTTCGTCTGCGCTGATGTTATTTTCGGAAGGCCTGTGCTTGGGGCGGATTGGCTTTCAAGGCGTGCTTTGCGAACGTAAAAATATAATATTCCAAACAGAACTAAGGAGTGGAACACATGTCCGTTACTGAAAAAAATGAAACACTCAGCGTCATTAGCGAACGTCACGCAGTTAAAAAGTATGAAAAAGGTTTTGTATTGCCAGAGGCTGACCTGAACGCAATCTTGACTGCAGCTTCCGAAGCCCCGTCTTCCTGGAACTTGCAACACTGGAGATTCCTCGTGATTGAATCCGAAGCAGACAAAGCAAAGTTGTTGCCTATCGCTTACGGACAAACACAAGTAGTGGACAGCTCTGTTACGATTGCCGTTCTTGGTGATCTGGAAGCGAACCGCAATACATTCATTTACGATCAAGCTGTTGAAGCTGGCGCGCTGCCTGCTGAAGTTCGTGACGCGTTGGTGGGTCAAATTAACGGTGCTTACCAAAACCCGCAAATCGCTCGTGATGAAGCAATCCGCAACGCTTCTTTTGCTTCCCAAAACATTATGCTGGCAGCACGTTCACTGGGTTACGACACTTGCCCAATGGGCGGATACAACCCACAACAATTGATCGAAGCGTTCAACATCCCTGCACGCTTTGTGCCAACTTTGCTGATTACTGTAGGTAAAGCTGCTGAGCCAGCTCGTCCATCAGGTCGCTTCCCGTTGTCCGAAGTCGTTGTAAAAGGTTCTTTCTAAGTCCATCTAAACGTGGATTATAGGCAGTAATATTCTAAGCGAGTACATCCTCTTATCGGAGGGCAGTACTCGCTTTTTTGCTATTTCTACAGCTCGTGGGTACTGATTACGGCTTGCTGTGTGCTCATTGAAGGACCGTGGTAAAGGCGCTCTTTGTATGACTGGAAATTTTTGTGCATGATAAAATAGGATATGAATACAGGATCAGGCAAAGCTGATATCAGAACATAATCCCAATCCTTAGGCGCAGACTTACACTCAGGCTGTACACAAAACCCCGCACTTTCCAAAGAAGAAAAGATGCGGGGTTTGCAATTCTATTCTTTTGCCCCGAGATACCTTTTACTTCTCCGGTGTTTCCGGGATTTGCGGTGTGAAGAAGGATTCCATGTGCTGAATGGCATTGTACATCATCACGGCAGCCTCAGCGCGAGTAATGGCTTGTTTCGGATGGAACTGTCCGTTCGCATCAAGTGCGCTGATCTTCAGCACCAGAGAACGCTGTACGGCACCTTGGTACTCTGGTGTAAGCTCATTCTCGTCCGCAATGTCTACGGGCTGTATTTTGATCATAGGCAGACCACCTTTGGCCTCAATCGCTTGCATGAGGAACAGGGTGTACTGCTCGCGAGTGAGCGGTTTGGATGGATCAATATTTTGCGGTAGCTTAATGCTGTTGTATTGTGCGCGGATGAAAGCATCGCTGTACCAGACACCGTCTTTTACATCAGAGAAATAATCACTAGGCACAGGCATTTTAATAAAACGAATAGCGTTCAGGTTTAAGTCCAGCCCGTCTACGATCAATTGAACGCCTTGCGCGGTACTCAGCCGTTCTTCTGGCTTGAACAAGTTATCGCTAACCCCTTTGATTAATCCATCCTGATGGAGAGATTCGATTTTGTCTGCACCCGGAATACCTTGAGTATCCGTAAATTTTGACGGCGCAGCATGGAGAGGGCCCGCACTTAAGGAGAGGGTAAGTAGGGCTCCTGCCGTAAAGGCTGCTATAATATTTTTCTTCATTTCAGTATCGCCTCGCTTTTCCAGGAAGTTCATATCCCTTTGTTTTAAAGTGATTTGCTCCTATAGACGACCCTTTTGTGCAAAAGGTTGCTTTAATTTTCCACAAATTTATTCTTTGGATTGGTTCCGGTAATCGGTGGCGATTGACTCATCATTTTGCTGAACAGTCGTGAAAATAGTACGGTTACTGGCCACGGCTCAGCGCTGATCTGTTTAATGGTTCAGTCGTTATCGTTCATTGTCCTCTTTTTTGTCAATGGTACAAAATTTCGGTAAAAAGCGGAAAAAACGTTTGACAGTCATATAGACTGCCTTTATTATACGTATATAACTTACTAAACAGGTAGGAATAATAAAAATGACTGATTGTTTTGCGGAATGGGTCATGACAGACACATGAGTGCAAGCACTTGAACAGCATAGCGTTCTCACCGTATAGACGGAGGAACACCACAGTGCATTTTACCGATGAAGCATACACGACTTTAGGAGGCGGTATGACTTAATGAAGGGAAGAGTGCGCAGGGGGTTCCTCCGTCTTTTTGTCCTTTTCTGGTGCGTACCGCTGTTCTGCCGACCTGTAGTTGATCATGCAAGTTTATATCGGGGGGAGTGTAAGATGATGAAAAAGAGAGTTCACAAAGGAATTCTAATTGGGCTGGCATTGGTGTTAACGGGGGTGCTGGCGGCTTGCGGATCAGATAACGGCGGGTCAAGTGCGGCAGGTGCAGCAACAGGAACGGGGACAGATGGGAATAAGGAAGGCAATAAAGCAGTTGAACTGCTCAATGTCTCCTATGACCCGACAAGGGAACTTTATGAAGAATATAACAAAGCATTTGCCGCCCATTGGCTGAAAGAGAAAGGCCAGAAAGTGACCATTAAACAATCTCACGGAGGTTCGGGTAAACAGAGCCGTTCCGTCATTGACGGTCTGGACGCAGATGTGGTGACACTGGCACTGGGTTACGATATCGATGCGATTGAGGATAAAGGTCTGATTAACGCAGGCTGGCAGGACAAATACGAGCATAACAGCTCGCCGTACACGTCCACAATTGTGTTCCTGGTGCGCAAGGGCAATCCGAAAGGCATCAAGGACTGGGACGATCTAATCAAAGGAGACACCCAGGTCATTACACCGAACCCGAAGACATCGGGCGGAGCGCGGTGGAACTATCTGGCGGCATGGGGTTACGCCCTGAAGCATAGCAACAACGATGAAGAGAAGGCAAAGCAGTTCGTGGCAGAGTTGTTCAAGCATGCGCCTGTGCTGGATTCGGGGGCACGCGGGGCAACGACAACATTTGTGGAACGAGGTATTGGCGATGTCCTGCTGGCTTGGGAGAACGAGGCATTCCTGTCGGTAAAGGAGCTTGGGCCGGATAAATTCGACATTGTTGTGCCTTCGATCAGCATTTTGGCTGAACCTCCTGTAGCGATCGTGGATAAAAATGTAGACAAAAAAGGCACTCGCGACGTGGCGGATGCTTATCTCAAATACCTTTACAGCGAAGAAGGCCAGACGATTGCTGCCGAAAATTACTACCGGCCTACGCTGGACAGCGTAAAGGAGAAATTCAAAGATCAGTTTCCGAAGCTGGAGCTGTTTACGTTAAAAGATGTCTTTGGTACTTGGCGGGATACTCAAGCCAAACACTTTAATGATGGAGGTATCTTCGACCAAATCTACGTGCCGGGCAGCTAAGAATAACGGGGCAATAGCATCAAAAGCGAGTAAAAGAGATCAATCAAAGCAAACTGATCAAAACAACCAATCAAAGCAAACCAGTCAAAGCACACATTGGGCTGTACGCGGCCAACCAGCCCGACCGGCTGACGGCAGAGAGGATGAATAGGCATGAGCAAGGTTATCGCAGCCCGGGGAAGGCGGACGCTGCCGGGATTCGGATTAACGATGGGGTACAGCGTGTTATACCTGAGTCTGGTGGTGCTGATTCCGCTGACGGCACTGTTATTTAACTCCACGGGATTAACCTGGGCAACGATGGTGGAGGTGGCTACCAATCCTAGGGTGCTGGCTTCGTTCCGGGTCAGTTTCTTGACAGCTGGTGCGGCGGCGCTAATCGATTTGTTTCTGGGCCTGCTCCTGGCCTGGGTGCTGGTTCGGTATGAATTCCCTGGTAAGAGATTGTTCGATGCGGTGATTGATCTTCCATTTGCGCTGCCCACGGCCGTAGCCGGGGTGGCCCTGACGGCGATCTATGCCGGAAATGGATGGATCGGACAATTTGTAGAACCGCTCGGCATCAAGCTGGCATACTCTCAAGTGGGGATTACACTCGCACTTATGTTCATCGGCATCCCTTTTGTCGTGCGTACAGTGCAGCCGGTGCTGGAAGAGCTGGAAGCTGAGGTGGAAGAAGCAGCGGCGACGCTGGGGGCAGGGCGATGGCGGATATTCCGTGCCGTTTTGCTGCCGGATTTAATCCCACCGCTGCTAACGGGTTTTGCGCTAGCTTTTGCGAGGGGCATAGGTGAGTATGGTTCGGTTGTATTTATTTCAGGCAATATGCCGATGAAAACGGAAATCGCACCGCTGCTCATCATGTCCAAGCTGGAGCAGTTTGATTATGCAGGAGCTACAGCCGTAGCCTTGCTGCTTTTGTTGATCTCGTTTATCTTGCTGCTCATCATCAATTCCCTGCAACGCTGGAGTCGGAAGGCAGGGAGGGTGTGATCGGAGCAATAGGAGAGCCAGAATAGTGCCTGATCACTTCACATTCTGTCCGTGCGGCTTGCCCATTCGTGGCGGCCCGGATGGATTTACATTGCCACAACGTGGCGCACTCACCAAACCGAAGGAGGTGTAAGTATGGCGGGTTCTGTCCCTCTTAGTTCTGTCTCACCCGTAAAAACCAGCCGAAGTACAAATCGCGCCACAACAGAAGCGCCTTGGGTAAAATGGCTGCTGATCGGACTTGCGAGTCTCGTCCTGATCTGGTTGCTGATCCTGCCGCTGTTCATCGTGCTTATGGAAGCGTTGAAGCAAGGCTGGGGGGTCTATATCGCTGCACTGACGGAACCGGATGCCTGGTCTGCACTGAAGCTGACGTTGCTGGTTGCCGCAATAACCGTTCCGCTCAACACGATCTTTGGCGTGGCAGCGGCTTGGGTCATCACCAAGTTCCAATTCAAAGGTAAAGGATTGCTCATCACACTGATCGATCTTCCCTTTTCCATCTCGCCTGTCGTTGGCGGTTTGATCTTTGTACTGGTGTTTGGCTCAAACGGATGGTTTGGCCCCTGGCTTGCCGAGCATGATATCAAAATCATTTTTGCACTGCCGGGAATCGTGATTGCGACGTTATTTATCACCTTTCCTTTTGTGGCGAGAGAGTTGATTCCACTGATGGAGGATCAAGGCACGCGAGAAGAAGAAGCGGCTGTAACACTTGGAGCCTCCGGGTGGCGCATCTTCTGGAGCGTGACACTACCCAATATTAAATGGGGACTTCTCTACGGAATTATCCTGTGTAATGCACGTGCTATGGGTGAGTTTGGAGCAGTGTCGGTTGTATCCGGACACATTCGTGGAGAAACCAATACCTTGCCGCTTCACGTAGAGATTTTGTATAACGAATATCAGTTTTCCGCCTCATTTGCCGTTGCTTCGCTACTGTTAATCTTGGCTTTAGCTACGTTGCTGCTCAAGAGCTGGCTTGGTCATAAAGCTGTTTCGGAAAAGGCATAGTGTTGCATCAAAATATCAATTGACAGCTGCTGGAAGCCCTGATATTGTATAAACCAAGTATATAGGTTGGATAAGGATGAATTATAATTCAACCTTTGAAACACAGGTGCGTACAGGATTAATAACGGGTGATCACCCGAGAAGAGGAGGCGGCTCAAGTGGCTAAGCCGTTAAAAGTGGATGAGGTATGGTTAAACCGAATTGCCGGGCAGCTGGATGACATGGAATTTGGTTCTTTGCACATCGTGGTACATGAGGGACAAATTGTGCAGATGGAGCGAACCGAGCGTAAGCGTTTTGAAAATACGTCCTCAGGCAGCGCCTCCAAATCCGGGGCTAGAAGCAGCTCCGCCCGTTCCGTTCGTGGATCAAACGCGAGTGCGAAAGGATAATAGTCGTTCTTCCTAAGAAAATCCTGTGTTACATGCTTGATTCGGAAAATAAACAGGCTGTCCCTATCGTCGTGATGACATAGGGACAGCCATTTTTGTGTGCATATGGAGGCTGGGCTTTTCACTTCGAGCCTGTGAACTAGTCGGATGCCGATACAGATCTGCGAGGTGTCACAGGGGAGTGAGTATCCTCTACTGCAGCCTCATTTCCTGGTGTAGCCATACTGCTATAGCTACTGTTCTCATCTATTTCTGCGTGTCCGGCATATGGGCGTTCACTGCGGGAGCGTGATCCGGTTAACCCGAATCCGGAAACAAACAGAATAAGCTGCAGAGCAAGGGCATAAGGTGCCGCCGCAAGTCCGATCAGATGAAGCAAAGAGCAGAGTGCGATCAAGAGGGATAGCCATTTGACCAGTGCTCCTGAAGTGCCACGCTTTGGACTGGACCAAAGCAGATAACCGTATAGTATCGTAAGCATGAGGGAAATGGCCTGAAACCACGGCAACAGGTTATCCCAGGAATCTACGGACGTACTAGCGATACGCTTTGTGTAGAACAAGTTTCCGATTAAAAGTGCCGTGGCTGCGAGTGCAGCAGGTTCGGCGGCAGGCCTGAGAATGGCCCAGATCACACGGCCCCAGTGCAACGAATATGTATTTCGGCTGAGTTCATCCGATAGTGCAGTGCACTCCCGTTCAAGTGCTTTACCCATCAGAGCAAGCCTGGCGGCATCTTCATTTTTAACGCAGTCACGAATCTGATCCTGAAGCTGCGGGGAGAGGCATGAGGCCGTTTTGCAGGCTTGCATCGCTTGTAACAACTCATGATGTTCCTGCGCGGTAGCTTCATATTTTCGTTGTTCCCAAATGGTAAGTAGTCCCAAAAGGCCTGTGCTTATGTATAATGTATCTCGTATCCTCTGCATATGCCTTTCATGGCTGCGCCGAATTTCTGTGGCGGACCATAGATAAGTTGCCAGAAGCAAAGCAGCAACACCAAGCAGTATAAACGTAGCATCGGGATGTGATAACAGGTTATCCAACCAACGTTGAAACACGATATTTCCTCCTTTACAACCAACTTGACGTATCTGAACACGCTTTACGCAAGCCTTCTCTCACTATTACACAGGAAGTAGATGAATTCAAGCAGTTGAATCATTGGATCAAGAAAAAATGAGGAGGGGATTTTTTGAAGTTATATGAACTAAGACATAAAGATAGTTGTATGGAGTTGCAGATTTTAGATTGGGATCACGAGTTGGCTTCAAGATTTAGCGGGGATATAAAAGGTGGAATCTGGACTCCAACTACTGTGAAAACATTGTACAAAAAAAGACATAGTGACTTTCCTAGCTTGATTATAGGGAAACCAATTATAAATGGAAACGTTAAAACTGTGCTTGAATCCTACATCTCCAAGGAAGTAGAGATTCTCCCTTTAAAGCATGATGAACTAGAATTATATGTAATAAATGTTACAAATGTATTGGACTGCGTGGATTGGAATCGTTCCGATATAAGGAAGAAAAGAGACGGATCATGGGCAGGGTTTGATAACATAGTGTTTGATTTTATTAAAATCCCAGCGGATACATATATGTTTAAAATAAAAGAGACCGCCACCGTAGAGGTGTTCGTTACCGATCTATTCAAACAAGTGGTGGAAGAACATAAATTCAAAGGTTTGAATTTCAACGTAGTATATGACTCCGAGTTTACCCAAGAGAAGGAAGACGAACAACAACGATTGTATGAGCAAGCACTTGAATCGATCGAACAAAACAAAGGAAAAGAGTATGCCTATGAGGATGCCCGTGAACTTGTGGACCAGGGAAAAACGATGATTAGCGGGCGATGGAAAATGAAGCTGGATGATCAAGGGCAATTTTGGCTGGGTGAGTTGCTGAAAGATTTGTCCTATCAATGGATGATGCCAACGTATATTCCACCAGTGTTGTTATTGGAATCTTGGCATGAATCTAATCTTCTGGAACAATGAACATGTGAAATTAACCTATTTCTATGCTCCTACCCTATAGAATTGAGTGTGTGCGTAAGGGGTTACTCGAAGGAAGATTAGAATTGGGGATTAGGTAATTTATTAGCGAGGTGGACAATATAAAAGTTTATAAATTTACAAATGATCAAAAATCGAAATTATTAGCAGCAGTCGATAATGATGATCACCCAATTAATAGTGATTTTCATGGTGAATCTAAGTTAACGGAATGGACCAGTATAAATTTAGAAACTCTCTACAAAAGAACGTATAATGATTTTCCTGATTATGTTATTGGTAAGCCTATAATCTCAAAAAGAGTGAAAGAGGCGATGGACAAAGATCAATTATTAGAAGGTGAAGTGGAGTTTCTACCTTTAACAAATGATAATGAAGAATTGTTTATGCTCAATGTCGTTAATGTTTTGGATTGTGTTGATTATAACCGTTCTGAGATTGGGAGATTTAAAGACGGATCATGGGCCCGTTTTAACAAGCTTGTATTTGATCCTGCCAAAATACCTCATGGAACGTGTATGTTTAAGATTAAGGAAACTCCAGGTGTACAGGTTTTTGTTACTGAAAAGTTTAAACAATGGGTTGAGGAGCATAAATTCAAAGGACTTAGTTTTTCCCAAGTGTATGATGCTGACTTTACTGAGGAAATGGAAGCGGAGCAGCAGCGAATATATGATGCTGCACTTGAATTGATCGAACAAAACAAAGGAAAAGAGTATGCCTATGAGGATGCACGTGAACTTGTGGATCAGGGGAAAACGATGATCAGCGGGCGATGGAAAATGAAGCTGGATGATCAGGGAAGATTTTGGCTGGGTGAGTTGCTGAGAGATTTGTCCTATCAATGGATAATGCCAATGTACATTCCACCAGTCTTGTTATTGGAATCCTGGCATGAGGCTGATCTTCTGGAACAATAAGCACGTGAAATTAACCTATTACTATGCCCCTACCCTATAGAAATGTTAGAAAGAAGATGAGGATACTGAAAGTCTACAAACTGAGTGGCCATCAGAAAAGTATGGATATAAATTTAGAAAATTCAGAGCACCTGCTTAATTCTGATTTTAATGGTAGCCCGTTAAAAGAACTTTGGGAGCCAGTTAAGGTAGTCACGTTAAAAAAAAGAGTTTATCATGACTTCCCGGATTTTACGCTAGGAAAACTCATTGTGACAGGTGAAGTAAGAGATGCATTGGTTTCTTTGTTACAGTCACATGTAGAGTTTCTTGAATTGTTGCATGACAGCTTGGATCTATACGCTGTTAATGTGGTCACTATCCTTGATTGTGTGGATTGGAAACGTTCGGATGTGATGTATACCTCTAGGGGGCGTTTCTCCAGGTTCAATAAAATATTCTTCGATGTATCTAAAATACGAAACGGGACAGCGATTTTTAAGCTGAAGGAAACCGCATCTCACCAAATTTATGTAACAGAAGAATTTAAAGAATTAGTGAATCAGCATAAGTTTAAAGGGCTTGATTTTACGCTAATTTTTGACTCCGAATTTACCCAAGAGAAGGAAGATGAGCAGCAACGATTGTATGATGCTGCACTTGAATTGATAGAACAAAACAAAGGAAAAGAGTATGCCTATGAGGATGCCCGTGAACTTGTGGATCAGGGAAAAACGATGATCAGCGGGCGATGGAAAATGAAGCTGGATGATCAAGGGCAATTTTGGCTGGGTGAGTTGCTGAAAGATTTGTCCTATCAATGGATGATGCCAACGTATATTCCACCAGTGTTGTTATTCGAATCTTGGCATGAGGTCAAGTCATCAGAAAAATGTCATAGGTTATGAAGGAATTAAAAGCTAAGATTTAGAATTAATTCTGGTTATAGAGATTCTAACAGGAAGGGGAGCATTGGATGGATGAGGTGAAAATTGAACATGCACCGCCGGCTGCGGTTGAATATTTGGCATTGCGGCAGATTGCGGGACTGAGTCCGATGAGCCGGGAGGGGGCTGAGATTGGGCTGCCGCGCAGCTTATTTGCGGTATGTTTGCGAGAAGCTGATGTTCTCATCGGGATGGGACGTGTCATTGGGGATGGTGGTTGTTTTTTTCAAGTGGTCGATATTGCAGTGCATCCTGATCTTCAAGGGAAGGGATACGGGAAACTGATTATGATCGAAATTATGAACTATTTGCGTGAAGCCGTGCCTGCGCGGGGGGTGGTCAGCCTGCTGGCCGATGTGCCTGCGGATCGTCTGTATGCTCAATTTGGTTTTGAATATACGAGCCCGAAATCAGAAGGCATGTGGTGGAGACAGGGAGAGTAAAGTTTTAACCGGAACCTAACAACAAAAAGCCGATGTCATAAAAATAACGACCATAGACCTTTGGGAAACCAAAGGTTTTTTGCTTTACAACCATATTTTTACATGATAATGTAAAATAAATACAATTTACGATTTACGAATTACAAATTATAAATTCTGAATACAAGTTCAACTACTTAAACTAGGTTATACAAATCTAACGAATGATCTTTTTGTGACCTATGCCAGCAATTCACAATGAGAATGGAGGAAATATGTTGAACAAAAATCAAAAAATACAGTTCAATCAAATGGTCGAGCGATCGATGGAGCAGGCCGCTAAAAATCTTTCAGGCACCAAGGGGGTGGTTTCTGTTCGATTAAGTCAGGATGAGATTGATGTGATCGACCAAATGGTGTTTCTGGAACTCGCCAAAAACCGCTCGGATGCGACTGCGATGCTGATTCGGGAAGGAATTCGCACTCACCAGACGCTGTTTCACGAGATGCAGGAGTACACGGCAGAACTGGAACAAGTCAAAGCCAAAATGCAACGCAGAATACAAGAATCGGGTCTGGTTGCTCGATTAAAACAAGCGGATGAACGTGGAGAGATTCCGATCGGAGGCGATGGAAATGAACCAGAAAACAACGAATAAGACTGGCGAAGACGGCTACCTTGCCGTGTTGCGAATACCTTCCTTTACAGTGCTACTCGTGGGCAGGCTTGTCTCCGGTGCAGGTCAGATTTTATTTTCCATGGCCACGATGTGGTACATCTTGCAGTTAACTGAATCCGCACTTGCTGCGGCATTGATTCCGATGCTTCCCTATTTGATCTATGCCTTCCTGGGCATCCCGCTTGCAACGATTAGTGACCGTCTGCCAAAGAAACAATTGCTAATCTGGACCGACATATGGAGAGCAGTTATTGCTTGTATCCTTGCGATTCTATTTCTGACGGGCAGCATGCTTCCGTGGCATATCTATGCGGCCAATCTGCTCATTGCGATTCTCGGTTTCATGTTCAACCCTGCCACTCAGACGGTCATTCCGGCGATTCTGCCCAAACCGGCAGAGCAACTCGCTCCAGCCAATGCCCTATTGAACTCTTCCTCCAAAACGATAGAACTGCTCGGTTATGCCTTGGGAGGAATTTTAATTGCCTTCATCTCCGTACAGTCGATCCTGTTCATCTATGCGATCACTTTTCTGTTATCCGCACTTGCTATTGCCTTTATTCGTATCCCTGCGACCAAAGTGGTCAAACAAAAAGGATTTTCAGGTTTTGTCAGAGACAGCATGCAGGGCATCACCTTTTTATTTTCGAACAAAGTTTTGGCATGCTGTATTATCTTTGGTGCCATTATCAATTTTGCAGGAGCCCCGCTACATATCTTCACGCCGATTTTTGCCAATATGGTGCTTGAAGCCGGGCCACAAGGATATGGGTTGCTTCAATCTGCTTTTGCCGCTGGCAGTATCGTTGGTTCTTTGCTCAGTGGAAAGTATGCCAAACGTCTGTCACTAGCCCACTGGTTCTTAATCAGTTATCTGATCTCTGGCGCAAGCTTGCTGTTGATGCCGATGGTTCCTAACTTGTACTTTGCCATTGCTTGCTCTTTCCTGTTAATGCTGGGGCTTGCTCTTGTAAATGTACCGTTAGTCACTTCCATTCTGTTATCTACACCGGAAGAAAAAAGAGGACGTGTCATGAATAGTATGGGGGTACTTATGAGTGGGGTGAGCAATCCGCTCGGCTTGTTACTCGGAGGATGGTTAATTGAAGCCTATAGTCCATCCTGGGTGTACATGGGAATCGGCATATTTGTTATTTTTATGGGCACAGCTAGTCTGTTCGTCAGACCTTTTCGAGAAGATCGAGCAGGACATACCTCACACAGAAAATCCTCGATTCCGTCTGAAATTTGATGTTAGATCATTCCTTTTTTTGAGGAAAAAACAAAGGTTATGACAGGTATTACAACTATATATGGATTACGTAAATAATTTTTGTAAAAAAATTCAATTAAAAAGAAGGAATTTAAAATTTTATGTAGAATTTGGTTTATTAAGAGGGGGAGACAAATGGGAGGTAATTTATCATGGAAAACAAGGAAATTTTATCTGTACAGGATTTGATGGCTCTGGAGGTTGAAGAGGATAACAACATGTTCGAAGAAACTAGCTTGTGTACAGTGTGCAGCTGGACAAGCTCACAAACAATCGTTGTAGAGGCTTAGAACTCTTCATCGTCTCGAACCACTGAATGATTCTTTAAGATAAGTCTTTGATTTCGCATTACTAAACTAAAATAATTGTACCTCCCCCTCTTACTCTACTTCAAAAAGGAGTGATTCTCATTGAAATCAGCAAGCCTGACTGAAAAGAAGGACGCCTATGAGAACGCTTTGCAACATATAATCCGGGATCTCCCCGACTCCATCCAATGGTCGAATGACGGCCATTGGATTTGTTTTAAACCGGGACAATTAACACTTCCGGCACAGGGCTGGAAAATTCATTTATCGGTTATCCCTGTGGAGGGAGCTGAATTGCTACGAAGGATTACACCGATTCTGACAACGTATGGTGTAATGTGGAAAGTCGTAAACAGCGGGCTGAAGTTAATTGAAGCATCCAATGGTTCTACACCGCTGCCCCAAACCGGGAAGTGTATGACGATTTATGCACGCAGTGATGAACAATTTATACAATTGCTTGAGGAGATGTATGCATGTACGGGTGATCTTAAAGGCCCCGCGATCCCTACAGATCGGGCTTACCGGGGAAGTTCATGTGTATTTTATCGCTACGGGGCTTTTGTAGACCGATTCTATTATGATCGTTACTCTGGTGCTAAGGTATATGCCATCCAGAACCCGGAAGGTAAACTGGAGGAAGATCGAAGAACACCTGGCAGATACAAACCCGAGTGGATAGATGAGCCGGAAGAACTGGTGAGCATACAGACCGGATGGAAGCAAGAAAATGAGGCAGTAAACAATCCGAATAATTCTAGTAACAATGAATTTAGAATACGTAAAATCCGTGTGAGGCGGGTGCTCAAAAAGTCAGGTAAAGGAGGCGTATTTCTTGTCTCCACGTCCCGGCATGAGCAGGCTGTCATGAAAGAAGCGGTTCATCTCATGCGTGTGGATGGTGCCGGACGTTCTGCCCATGATTATCTGGATAACGAGTATCATGTGCTAGATCTGATGAAGGATACAGGGTATACTCCGCGGCCAATCGATCTGTTCAGCGCAGAACGGAATCGATATCTGATTCTGGAATACTTCGAGAGCATCAGCTTGCGCGAGTACATCCACCGCAGACATGTAGCTGCCGATGGCAATGAGGCAGAATTTTACCGAATCGGCTCAGATATTCTGGATATTGTGCACGAGTTTCACGCCAGAGGTATTGTCATCAACGATCTCACGCCGAACAACATTGTGGTGTTGCTTGACGGAAGTGTGCGGTTGATCGATCTGGAGTTAGCCTATGTGAAAGATAACAAAAGTCAGGTAAAACCATTAACAGGGCACACGCCTGGTTATGTGCTTCGAGGAAGAGAGCACAGTCAGCGATCGGAATACTCCGATGATCTCTACGCGCTGGGAGCCGTTTATTATTACATGGCAACCTCCATGGACCCTTATCTGAAATACAGACAGTCTCATCTGTCTGCTGGACAAGCATACTTGGACAATCTCAATGATAGACAGCTACTTGGGCTGGGGAGTCTGGGGATCGAGATCATGTCTGGACGATATAACGATTTATCTGAAATACGTGAACAGCTAATACGTATGTGTGAGCAAGAGAAGGGCGATTTAACAGGGAGCGAGCAATCTTCGCGTACGAATGAAGCAGGCATGACGGACGAAGAAGTACTTCATCAAGCCGAGCTTATGGCTAACAAATTGTATCAATCCCTTGATTTGAACAATGCTCACCAACTATATCCCGAAAATAGTATGAGCAAAATGTTCCACCCGGCCAATTTCAACTTTGGATGGACGGGCATGGCCTACGGTTTTCATCAACTTGGTCAGATCACGCAGAACAGACAGTATTATCAGTATTCACGTGAAGTATTGGAGTGGATATTAAATCATACGCCGTATGTTCCCGGGGAAACGCCAGAGAGCCTGTATTTCGGTTATGGTGCTGTTCCTTGGGCGCTGGCACAGACAGCAGATGCGCTGGATGATAAACCGTTATTTCGCATTGCTGAAAATCTTGCCTTGGAGATGACGAGACATGACCCGGTTCAAACCAATATCAGTCATGGAGCAGCAGGTTTGGGGTTAATGCTGCTGGAGATACATCATCTTGGGGACTGTAACGAGCTTTTAACGAGAGCTGATGAACTCGGTGAAATGATTTTACAACAGGAAAAGCGAACAGAAGACGGGATGAGCATATGGGAAGTGAAGGACAAGTCGGATAAAAAAAGCCACCACTCGTATGGGTTCTCACATGGCGTTGCAGGAATCGGTTATTTCTTGCTTGCCTTAGCGAAGCTAACGGGGAAAGCCGAGTATTATTCGGCAGTGAAGCGCATTGTGGACACGCTGGAACGTGCAAGTCACGAAGGAAAGAATGGGGTAAGGTTATGGCCTGCTTCCCTCGAAAAGCCGGACGCTCTCTGGGTTCATTGGTGTAATGGTTCTGCGGGTATAGGTCGGTTTTTACTGACTGCAGCCGAGGTTCTGCAAGATCCGGTATGTTACAGACTTGGTCAGCAGGCCGCAGATGCAGTCGCCCAGTCGACCATATTTGCTTCTTTCGGCCAGTGTCATGGGATTGCAGGTAATGGAGACTTTTTGATCATGGCCAATCGGAGTTTTCCTGGCAGATATGAAGGAAAATTGAAAGAGTATACACAGAGTCTATACGTGCTTCGCAGTGATGAGCAGGAAGACTTGTGGATGTGGCCACTGGAGGATATGGAATCCTTCTCTCCGGACTATATGACAGGATACATGGGGATTTACTCTTTTCTGCTTCGTCGATTTTATCCTGCGGTCTCTTTTGAACCGCTGGTACATTCAGGCTTCGACCAGACCAGGGAGGTACAGGTATATGATGCAAACATCCATAGCTGATATCCTGCCCCAATGTCAGCATGAATCCGTAAAGGTCGGGGATCGATACTACGCAAGTGAGCCTGGAAAAAGAGAAGCGATTTCTTCCATTCTGGTAATAGATCATGGGGAAGGTCAATATATGATGGATCTGTGGAGCGAAGCTTCATCTCATGCATATTGGGAAGGACAGATCACAACCTTATTGGACAAGTTGTCTTACTCCTCTATATATGTAACTGCACCTGCCTCGTTTCCATGGGAAAGGCTCGGGTATAAGGCAGATGTGCTGGCTCAACGATACCGGTTTTACGGTAAACGGAAGCACATTTCTGTTCCGGTAATGCCGGATCAGGCTGGAAGGTGGCAACCCGCTGATGGTCAAGCGGAAGCTATGGCTCATTTGCTTGATACCAGTGATTTAACCTGCCCCGGAATCCAAGCTGCTCGCAAGGCAGTGGAGGATATTTATGAGGGGGTGTATGGGCGTTTACTGGACGGATCGGGACTTGTGGAACTGGAAGGAACGAAGATCGGAGGCTGTCTGTTAAGTGATGAGTTCGGTAGCATCCTTCTGTCACATATATTCACCATCCCTGCGGCAAAACGCAAGGGCTGGGCACGGTGGCTTGTTGCCTATGCTCTCCATCAGTGCAGTTCCGACCCGGAACTGCAGATCAAAGCTTCTCTTGATGCAAACAATCAGGGCAGCTATCGCTTGATGAGTGCATTGCCATTACAGCAGGTGCCTGAACTAATACATGTATGCCGGATCAGGAAAGAGGGGGAGTCCTCATGAAACCTGTTTTGCTGGAAAGTACGGACTATCATGATCTGAGAAGTAAATGGTTTCGTGCGAGCCATGAACCAGGGTTATTTGTGGTTGAGGGACGTTCGGATCTCGTGCAGCATGAACTTCAAAAGTTAAGTATGCATTGGCAGGATCAGGCGCTTCACCTTCTGCTTGATGATGCGTATCACACGCTGCCACTCATTTATCAGTTGAACCCGGTTCACCCGATTGATGATCTGGTGGCGTGCAAAAATGCATTGCTCCGATTTCATCGAGCCGGCTGGGCACCGGGACCACGGAAATGGATTTTGGTCGAGGTGGTCTCTGGTCTGCACCCTGCAGACCTTGGAGCCATTCATCATCTGCTCTATCGTCAGAAACTAAAGGACGTAAGCGTATTGTTATTTTTTCACCAATATCCCGTGAGAGTTAACCTTCCCCGACATGTCTCGAGGCTGGCTGTTTCACTGGTGAGAGATACGCCGGAACAGACCCGGCTTTTGTTAAATGAACAGCTGCGAATGGCTGGTAGACACGATGAGGCCGAAGAAGAGGATAGCCAAGGGGAAACGCAAACGACAGTGCGAAGTACGGAGGAAGTCCGAAGTGAAACCCAAGATCAAACCCAAGATCAAACCCAAGGCAAACTTCAACATAAAGCACATCGTAAAGCACTGGCTCTCTATAACAGGCTGGCTTGGGTTTTGTTGTGCAAATCGGATAATCGCCTGCGGTACAGGGCTTGTTTTCGCTTTTTTAGTCAAAACGCCATATTCCAACAATTATCGGCCGCGCAGCAGGCCATTCTGTGGTTTGAACTGGGTCAGCTATTAACCAAAACTGGGGATGATTATGCCGCGGCAAGAGAATGTTATGCCAATGCCCGGGCCGTTCTGGAGCATGAAGAATTAAACGAAGTCTATCGCATTGGAAAAGAGGCGGCACTAGATAATGGTGAAGCATTAATTGAGATGCAGGAAGGCCATATCTCACGTGCAATTGAACTGGAGAAGCGGGCTGGTATGCGTATTCGTGAACTCCCCCCAGGGCCGGATCGGCATGTTTTTCAGATTCAAACGGCTCTGAACATTGCTGGGCTGCAAATCCGGGCAGGACTTCTCATGGATGCGGAAACGACACTAATAGCTGCCGAAAAGCTCTGCACAGGTGTGTACTCGGGTTGGCTCGGGCATATACTTCAATTAAAAATGTCGGTATATCAACAACTCGGCGAACAGGAGTTAGAATACAAGATGTTGATTCAGGTGCTAAGGATGAAGACAGGTTCAATTCCTTCCAAATTGCTGCAACGTTCCATTGAATTGGCTGGGGTGCTGATCCAGCAAGGGGAAGAGGAACGTGCAGCGGAGGTGTATCGTCTTCTGATTGCGGGATTGCCAGCATCCAATCTGCAGCAAATCCGTTTGATCCGGCAAGCGTTAAGTAGTTTGGGAACAGAGAGCGCCGCAGCAGCGGCCACACATCATCAGCTTACGCTCAAGTTGGAAATACAGCTCGATTCCTGGGAGCAATTCAAGCATTGGCATGAGGGGAGGGAATCCGGTTGGGCGATCCATTCCTGAACCGAATGAGTGTGAACCGGGAGCGGACGAGCATGATCCTGTGTTATGACGACCAAACATGCGAATGGTGTGAGCTTGACGATGCTGGCGATGTCCAAGCCAAGCATTGTCTTTCCGATCATTGGATAGGATTGGGCCAGACTGTACAGCATGTTCTATTTATCGGTACAGGTCAAGTGGCGGCGATTACCAAGGAGAAGACGGAGAGATGGATTCATGTATTCCAAAAAGAACGGGAGCACATAAGAGTGATTCAAACGCTCTCTCTAAAATTACCGTTTCCGGTGATGCAGCTTGCCTGGCAAGATGGACAACTCCAGCTACTTTTTGCGGTTAGGCATCGTTCAGGGACTGTGCAGATCGGGCTGTATGATCCTGTACAAGAAAAAGCCGAGTGGGTTACTCCGGAACTGGATAACCTGCAATTTGTGTTCTGGGCCAAGACTGAGCGAGAGATTGGTGTTAATGTGGGTGGAGCCGGCAGAGTTTATTTTTACGGGAAAGCTAACGGATCATCTCGGGAAATTCCTTATCAGGAGTATGCTTATCCGGTTATGGACAAGCAGGGTGATCGGATTGCTGTCTGCATTCCGATGGAAGATGGTTTTTGTCCTGGCTGGATGAGCGTTCAGGAGCGTGTTGTTCATGGCAGTCTGGAGCACAGTGAGCCGTTCTCTGAGCTGATTCGTATCCAGCTGGATGTGGATCAACAGCATATCTTATGCGAGGGAATATTGCGTGGTAAGTGGCAATACATTCAGTACACGCTGGATGGAGAAAAAACATTTGAACTGTGTGATTATCCGGGAACGTTAACACAAGCGGTTCACAGCAGGGACAAACAAAACCTTATTGGAAAATACGAGTCCATTACGACCGCCCCGGTGCCCGCAAAATGTAGAATATCTGAATCGTTTGGTCACATTACTCCACTTTCTGTCAAGCATGGAGATGGGCCTATAAGTAATCTTGTAAAGCAACCAGAGACCAAGTACAAACACATGCGTTACGGGAACGCGTTCATTCCTTATATGGATATCCATCCGGAAGGTAAAGAACAGGCAGTCATCTATCTGCACGGTGGGCCACATAATTGCCTTCTGGATAGTTACAGTCCGGTTATTGCACGTTTATATGAGGCTGGAGTGAGGGTGATCGGGCTGAATTATCCAGGCAGTTCAGGATTCGGTTCTGATTACAAGCAACGTATTCAGGATGATTGGGGCGGTGTGGATGCGGACGTTATTCGGTTGATCCGAGAGCAGGTTCTAGGTTCCTATTCGGCAGTTTCACTGTACGGCGTCAGTTATGGAGCTTACCTAGCGCTGTTAGCTGCGGGCAGAAAGCCGGAGCTGTGGAGCAACGTCGTGGCTTGTGCACCGTTTACAGATTTGAGCAGCTTGTACGCCGGTGGTGGTGCGAAGCTAAGATCATTTTTGCAAACGGAAATTGGAGAACTGTTACAGGATAAATCCGCACTGCGGGATAGAAGTCCTTTAACCTATGCGTCTGCATTGTGTGAAGTGGATCTACAGCTTGTTCACGGCCGGAATGATCAGCTCTGTCCGGTGGAACAGACGGAGCACTTATATCGGGAGATATTGAAGCGGAAAGAGCCTGTAGAGGCGAAAGGCAGGCAACTTGAGATGCATATCATTGATGATCTGCAGCATGAGGTGTATGCAGAGCGAATCTGGGCGGCGAGGGCGGTTCATTTTTTAACTCAAAACAGGGTAATTCAGCCAGAACAGGCAACGAAGTTAAGATGAACAAGAGTAAGCAACCAAGATAAGCAGCCAGGATAAGATGATCAAGGAGAACTGTGGAAGCCGCCTGTGCGGCTTTTTTGGCGTACGCGATATTAGTTTGGATGAGAGAAGAGGGGCAAAGCAGGGATGAATAGAGAGGTGGATGGAGAATGGATTAGAGAACAGATCTGAGCTAGAGAAGGGCAAGAAACCTGTAAGAAAATGATGAAGAACTTGATCATGCATGGATGAAATAGGAATGCTCGGCTGAGGCGCGTTGGCAGCGCTAATGAAGATTCGAGTTTACAAGTGGGTTTATCCGGTTTAAGATGGCGTGAGCCGTTTAAGGTATATAACAATAGGATTAAGTATTAAAATAACGGTATGTGAATTAGATGACATCGATAGAAAAGAGGGATTCGGATATGAAAGTAGCGATTTTTGGAGCGACCGGAGCGATTGGCAAGACGATTTTGTGGGAATTGATGGATCGTGGGCATGAAGTGACAGCAGTCGTACGTGATCCGTCCAAGGTGGAGATGGTGCATGAGCGCTTGCGTGTGGAGCAGGGAGATGTGCTTAACCCGGATCAGGTTGCTGATTTTGCAGCGGGACAAGAAGCGGTAGTGAGTGCTTACGGGCCGAAGTTTGGCGAAGAAGAGGAACTGCTGGAAGTAACGCGTTCACTGATTGAGGGCGTGCGCCGCGCAAATGCTGGACGTCTGGTTGTTGTTGGCGGAGCAGGCAGTCTGATGACCGATTCAGGCGAGATGCTGATGAATACCCCCGGATTCCCGGAGGAAATCAAACCTCTTGCGCAGGCTCATGCGGATGCTTATGGACTTTTTGAAGAATCGAATATTCACTGGACGTATATGAGTCCGGCAGCAACGATTACTACTGGGCGCAGAACAGGTCAATTCCGGATTGGCATGAACCGTGTCATTACGGATGATTTGGGCGAAAGCAGCATTTCTGTAGGTGATTTTGCCGCAGCTCTGGTGGATGAACTGGATGATCCGCAGTTTATTCAAGCGAGGTTTACGGTGGGGTACTAACGAATCATACGTTGCGGAAAACTAATGAGACATGAATGGATGGAAAACCCATAAGGCATGCATGATCGGAAAACGAGTGACACACGATTGATGGTGAAGCTAATGGCAATGTAAAACTTATGAGAAGGGGAGACCCATGTTTGTGATGCTGTAAACAGTGCTATTCATTAATGCGACCGGGGAGGGATGAGTGTTGTTTATCGTAACCGCTGATCAGATGCGGGCTGTGGACGAGTATACGATTCAGCAGCTTGGCATTCCTGCGGTCAGTCTGATGGAGAATGCGGGCAGAGCCATCGCCGAGGAAGTCATCAAGCTGTGCCGGGAAGGAATGCTTGATAATGATCGTGGTGGAGGCAATTGCGGAGAAGTCGATAAAGCTCAGCGTGGAAATGGTCAGGTTGAGGGCGGTGATGGGGGTTATGGCTGGCCTAATCGTGGCCAGCAGAAAGAGGCTTGGCGGGCACATACCGGGCCCGGCGATCGTGTCGGTTACGGGGGTGACATCCTCGCCGATCCGGCGCTGGTGATGGCGCATCCCGGTGATCAGCATTGGTACATGCTGATCGGCAAGGGCAACAATGGCGGTGACGGGCTGGTTGCGGCGCGCCATTTGGTTGAAGCGGGGCTGGGCGTGACGTTAGTCTACGCCGATGCCCCCGTTGCACTGCAGGGCGAAGCCGCAGTGCAACGGGATGCCGCTGCGAAGCTCGGCATCCCTGCCGTTGTCCACGGGCGCGAAGCCATGGACTTTAGCCGGTGCACAGGCATCGTCGATGCGTTACTGGGCACCGGCTCGCGGGGGGCGCCGCGCGGAGCATACGCGGCGCTGATTCGCGCGGCGAACGACAGCGGTAAGCCAGTCGTGTCCGCCGATGTGCCAAGCGGGCTGGACGCCGACACCGGTGAGGTGTACGAGCCGTGCATTGAAGCCCGGGTGACGGTATGCCTTGCGCTGCTTAAGCGTGGCTTGGTACAATACCCGGGCGCTTCTGCCGCGGGGCGTATCGTTGTGCGCGCCATCGGCATTCCCGCGCGCCTTGCGCCAGAGCATGGCCCCTCGGTCCGTTTGTTAACGGACGAGGTGCTGCGGGGTGCGCTGCGCGTGGACACAGGCCGTCGCCGGGCACCGGACGGCCATAAAGGCACCTACGGCCATGTATTGCTGGCCGCAGGAAGCATGCCGATGAGCGGCGCTGGCCTGCTCTCGGCCAAAGCCGCGCTGCGCGCTGGTTGCGGGCTCGCCACATGGGCGCTGCCCGCGGCACTGCTGCCGCATGTCATCGGCACCGTGCCCGAGCTGATGCTCGCCGCTGCAGCCGATGGCAACAGCGGCGAATGGAATGCGGCTTCCGCCGCAGCGGTGCTGCGCCTTGCGGAGAGCCGCGACGTGCTTGCGACCGGCCCGGGCCTTGGTCGCTTCAAAGGCGACACCGACTGGCTGCGCCGTCTGTGGCAACAGACGGATCGTCCGCTCGTCATCGACGCGGACGCCCTCAACATGCTGGCAGATGCAGGCCCAGATGGGCCACGCACCTGGGGCCAGCGCAGTGCGGCGACCATACTGACGCCGCACCCTGGCGAGATGGGCCGACTGCTGCGCATGTCGACCCCCGAATTGCAGCGTGACCGAATTGGACACGCTGCGCGGTACGCCCGCGAGCAGGGCGTGACCCTTGTGCTCAAAGGAGCACGAACGGTCATCGCAACGCCTTCCGGCGAGGCGTACATCAACACCACCGGCCACGCCGGCATGGCAACGGGCGGCGCAGGAGACGTGTTGACCGGCATCATCGCCGGTCTGCTCGCCCAAGGACTAGGCGCGGAGCAAGCCGCCGCGTTCGGTGTATACCTGCATGGACAGGCCGCCGAACGGGCAGCATTGCATCGCGGCGATCCATCTTCCCTGCTGGCAGGAGATATTATCGATGCACTGTAAAGATATTTTCGAACCAGTGTGCAACATCATACGGAAGCAATAAGGTTTAAGTACAGTACGTATCACATAAAAGTATAAACATATCAAAAGGAGCCCCATCCAGAAATGGCAGGCTCCTTTTGATATGAAGTTAATTTATTATAAATGAAAGAACATCACAATAGCGCTGCTTTTACAAACGTTGCTGCAGTATCAACCTGTCTCATGAATCTACCTATCGCATATTTCGTCAGCTCGACTCATGAACCTAAATATTGCTGTTGCACATACCGTCAATCCAACTCATGAGCCTGCCCGTCGCACACTCTGTCAGCTCAACTCACGAATCTAACTATTGCACACATTCTATCGTCCCAACTCACTAAGATAACCTACTACCTACTCAAGTGTTGACCAGGCAACGTTCCAAAGTGCCAATCCCAATTGTTCAGGGTGAACATTTCTAACGATCATGAGAAACCTTATTTGGCACGAATTCACCCATTTTCTTTTCTAACGATCTCAGGGAAGCTTATTTCAATCATTTATTATGAGAAGAGGACGTTTTCCCGCATTTTGGCCGAGATAAGCTATCTGGTGATCGTTAGAATTTCAAACGACTCAGAATCATGCAAATAAGGTCATCTGAGATCGTTAGGATAAATTTCCGGTCACATTGCGCTCACATAGTCCTCGTACTCCACGCGCATATATAGTGCAATTTCATCGATTACTTTACTATGCGGTTGAAAGGCTATTTTCTCATCCCCCATATGACCAATGGGTAACTTATGCGGTGACTCCGTGCGGGCGAACGATTAATCACTGGTTTCGACTTCCCCGCTCGTGAAGATGAGCCACTCCTGAAGCAGAATTGGTTTTCGGACTCCTCTTACAGACGGAAACGCTGGAGTTCCTGATGCATCTCGGCACTAATATCACGAAGTGACTTGACCTTGATACTGGCTTCGGAGAAAGAGCGTTGTTGCTCTGCGGTGGAAGCGGTGATTTCTTCACTGCTGGCTGCAGATTGCTCGGTGATCGCGCTGATGTTTTCAATCGCTTGTTGCACCTGTGAACTAAGTTTGCTCGATTGTGTCATGTCCTCAGCAAGCTGCTGAATGCCTTCGCTGATGCGCTCCACACTCTCACGGATCGCCGAGAAGGATTTTTGCGTCTGACCGGTGGCGTGTTCCTGTTCGCCAAAGAGCTGCATGCTTTGCACCACGGAACTTTTTACTTTTTCCATTGAGGCTGTTATCTCGTTTACCGCGGCATAGATATGTTTAACCGATTGAGCAGACTGCTCCGCGAGCTTGTTCACTTCTCCAGCCACAACAGCGAATCCGCGTCCGGCTTCCCCGGCACGTGCAGCTTCAATGGAAGCGTTCAGGGAGAGCATGGTGGTCTGCTTGGCGATCTCGGATACATATCCCGTCATCGTTGTAATGCGAGCCGCGCTCTCTGCCAGCTCCAGCACGGTCTGCTCCACTTCGGACATGGCGTGGCGGTTTACTTCGGCGAGTCGCAGCTGTTCTTCAATCGCCTTATTCCCCTCTTCCACTGTGGTTAGAACATCGCGTCCATCCTTAGCAGATTGGGAGGTAGCCTCCAGATTATAGTTAAAGGTTGATTGCATTTTGTCTACGACCATAACCGTTTCGCTGAGATCTTCCGCAATTTTTTGACTGCCCACGGACAACTCTTCTGTGGTACGTGACACCTGCTGTACGATAGCTTGTACCGTATCATTACCGCGATCAATATCCTGAGCCATCTGATCCACTCGCTGCCCCGCCGTGTCAATGGATTGGATGATTCCGCGAATATTATTCGTCATTTGTCCAAAGGAACGACTCAGATCGTCCAGTTCATCTTTACCCCGAGGTTCCGGCAACATTTGGGTCAGGTCACCACTGGCAATATGCCCGGCAGCATCCTTAATCAGACGAATACGCTTGGATATCTGACGAGAAGTATACATATTAAACAGCATGACCGCGATGAACAAAAGGGCAGCCCCGCCAAGGGCAATCTGCCATGTCTGCTGGATGTCACTCTCCAGATCGAGCGTATATTGAGTGTAGCGCTCCCGCGTTATCTCATTCAGCGAGTAGATGTCATTTTGTATGCCTCGAACCCGGGCACTGTAACGTTTGGCTTCTGCACTGTCCATGTTGCTCATCGCTTGGGTTGCGCCTTGATCCAGTGCTTGCAGCTTCGTTTGAACCGTTTGGATGAGCTGTAGCTCCTGATCCGTTTCCAGCAATCCACCTTTGAGTTCCTTAATCATGGCTTGGCCTTCTTTTAAAAGAAGCAGTACAGCTTCCTGATTGCCGGCAGTCATCGAGAAGGAGTAGACATCCAGCGCCTGCTGGGTTTGAATCTGATTGGAGTTCAGTTCACTTACCTTGAGCATCGCAGGTACCAGGTTTTGATTTTTTGCATTCATACTGAGCAGTTCCATAATAATATAAGCGACCAGCGCAAGGCATAGAAGCAGTGAGATCAGAGCATTGACAATAAGCTTTCCCTGTAGTTTCATATGCGAACCTCCTCGAATCGTGGGTTATGGATTCACTGTAATTTTGATTTGACCCGAAGAAATTTTGGCTTTGAGATCATCGAAGGTCCGCTGTTGTTCATCACTCAGCGTGATGTTATGCAGCGCAGTCAAGCCTACAGCATTCTCGGCGAGACCCTCTACGATTTCTTTTTTCGGGAAGGTATGTTTGTTCTCGATAAATGACTTCACGGCGTTGTAGATGGAGACATCTACATTTTTCAGCATAGATGTAAGAATTGCTTTTTCCGCCAAAAAGAATTGATCCGTATCTACACCAATGGCGTATTTGCCGAGGGATTGGATCTCATTCAGTGCGCCGACACCGGTAAGGCCAGCGGCCACATAAATCACGTCAGCACCTTTCTCTTGAATCATTTGCTCTGCAAGCTGCTTGCCCAGATCGGCATTTCCAAAGTCACCAGCGTACACAATATCTACAGCAGCTTCCGGGTCAACGGCGAGCACACCCTGTTTGAAGCCTTGTTCAAAATTTTTGAGCACGGGAATTTCCATTCCACCCAAGAAACCGACATGTTTCTCCTTGGAAGCCATACCTGCGATTACTCCTGCCAGATAGCTTCCTTCCTCCGCACGAAATGATATGGAAGCAATGTTAGGCAGGTCAGACGTACTGTCAATCAGAAGGAATTGCTGGTCAGGATATTTGGCAGCGACCTTTTCCATATCTGCTTTTACGGTATCGCTGAGTCCAATAATAAGATCGAATTTGTCTTTGGAAAATTCCTCAAACGAAGCTTCGGCAGTTAACTCCTTGCTTGGTTCACGATAGTCAAAAACAATGCTTTTCTCGTCTCTCGCCTTGACCAGTCCGTTAAAAGCCGCATCATTAAAAGATCGGTCTCCCAGACCGACCTCTGTAAGTACAATTCCCACTCTGGTCTTTACGTCAGTGGCAGCTGTTTTAGAGCCGGTTGAACAAGCAGCTAACAAGATCAGCGTCAGGGCCATGAGTACGGTGATTCCCATACGGATGTACAACTTTGTTTTCATTGAGATGCCCTCATTTCTGTATGCTTTTATGTATTAATCTGGAAATATACTGGAAGATGGATGAACCCCAATCATCTATGCAACGAGTTTTTCCCTTTATCTATATCGGTGAAAAAAGCCGTTTTTTTATGATCTCTAATGAAAATTTACAGAAACATAAATCTATTTCATGAATTATACATAGTTTTTACAATTATGTTGTTTAATCATTCTTATAAGAACTTATAGGCTAATTGTGAAAGGTACCGAGTAAAGAAATGTTAATAGCTAGACAATTCAATATGATTAGAGTGGGGATTTAATTGATAAACGGTGTAAACTCTTTTTCTTAGGTTCAGAGTAAGAAAGAGATATATGTAGATTATTGTACTTTTATGTAAATAAAAGCAATATAATTACTTTTATTGTCGAAAGTATATACAAATTAGCATAAAATATTGTATAAAATAAATAGCGCTGAAATAAAAGGGTTATAATCCAAATATTTAAATATAAGTGATTTGGAGGATTTTTTCTGTGAAGTTTAAAAAAACTATTGCATCTACTCTAGCTGCGGGAATTTTAATGGGAGCTTTATCTGTTCCAGTAACAGTTATGGCCAGTCCAGCTCCTGTGAAAACCGTTTCTATTTCAAGTTCTACACTAAATGGAAGTAGTGTTTCGACAATACCTTCCAGTAAACTACCAAACACAGTAATTGTGACTCCAACTGCTCAAAATAATGGAGATGTAAGTACACAAAACCTCATTTCTAACGTTATAAAAAAAGCTATAACCTCTGCATTACGTTATGGTGGAGATTATTTAGGTAAACTTCTTTCAAAACTTAGCCCTAGTGCTGGAAACTATGTAACAAAATATTCTGGCAAAATCGCTGATTTCTTAGACTCCATTACCAATTGGCAAGAAAATATTATTGCAACGGGCCTTGTGGGAATTGGAGTGCCACCAGCAGAAGCATATGAGATCGCAAAATACATCGTTTGGTTGGCAGGACTCTAAAATTGGTTATATTTCATTAAATCAAGCAAAAATATACTTTACTTCTAATGAAGTAAAGTATATTTTTATTTATATAAGGTATTTATACTAAAAAATGGATTTATAATTGGAGGAATTATGAATTTAACACACTGGATCATCATCATCATACTACTTTTAATTCTCTTACTTGCTCTAAACTGGATAATCAATTACATGAGTGGTAAAGAAAAGGAAACCCCGCCTTCTCTTAAGGTTAAGATATGGCTTATTCCTTTATTAGCTTCTTTGATCATCTTGCCTATGATAATTTTTATAACATTGTACAGTTTATTTTTTTATAGCTTCGAAAAAGTTAGTAGTTTTATTCATTTTGATCAAGTTGGAGATATTGTTGTTTTTTCAGTGCTTATCATTATTGGATTTCTTCTTTTCGAGACTTTGGTTCATCCCATAATTATTACTATCTTAAATTATGGATTCAAGAGACAGGTTTCTAAATATACTCGTAATGCGATTACACTTGTCATAGATAGCATAATTATTTACATTTTAGCTTCAAGTTTTAATGGTATATATATATCTGATTACTGGTCTGCACTCTCCATAGCGGTTTTTTATCATATTATCGACTGGGGATTAGTGCTAATCTTGAAGATTGTGAAAAAAATGAAAAACAAATGAGGCAGATACTAAATGAATTCTATACAGTAAAACCTCATCTCTTAAAAAAGAAACCTAAACACTTTAGAACGACTAATAGTGTTTAGGTTTCTTTTTTTAGTCTTTTTATCTACCATGCCGCAATCGATCCGTCCGTCCGACTTTCCGTTCCGCCGCATAACACACCTGTATCCGGGTTGCGCCAGATGATCTGCCCGCGTCCGAATTGGGACGAATCAAGCTCGGTTTGGATATCATGTCCTTTGCGAGCTAAGGCTTGCGCAATGTGAGGAGGGAAGCCTTGCTCGATCAGTATCGTTTTGTCTTTAGTCCACTGCCAGCGAGGTGAATCGAGTGCGGCTTGCGGATTCAGATGATGATCAATCGTATTCATAATGACCTGTACGTGACCCTGAGGTTGCATAAAACCGCCCATGACCCCGAATGGTCCAACGGCTTCACTGCCTTGTGTAAGGAATCCAGGGATAATGGTATGATAGGTGCGTTTGCCCGGCTCCAGTGCGTTGGTGTGCTGCGGGTCGAGCGAGAAGTTATGTCCGCGGTTCTGAAGTGCGATGCCTGTGCCCGGCACTACCAGACCTGAACCAAAGCCCATATAGTTGCTCTGGATAAAAGAAACCATGTTGCCTTCGTCGTCTGCTGCGGCCAGATACACGGTTCCGCTTCCGCGCGGATCACCTGCCTCGGGTGCACGTGCGGTATCCCCAATCAGCTTGCGCCGCTCTGCGGCGTAGGCTTCGGACAGCAATTCTTCCACGGATACGCCCATTTTTCGTTCTTCCGTAATGTATTTTTCTCCATCGGCAAAAGCCAGCTTCATCGCTTCCAGCTGCCGGTGATAACTCAGAACGGATTCCTTCTCGGCAAAGTCGAATCCCTTCAGCAGATTGAGTGCGGAGAGGGCAATGAGTCCTTGCCCGTTCGGCGGAATCTCCCATACATCATAACCCCGGTAGGAAACAGAGATCGGATCAACCCATTCCGGTTGAAAAGCCTTCAAGTCATCCCGTGTCAGGTAACCGCCGTGCTCGGCCATAAAAGCGTGGATGCGTTCCGCCAGTTCTCCCTCGTAAAAGTCTCGCGCTTCGCTCTCGCCAATCCGGCGCAACGTGGCCGCATGGCCCGGCGAGCGCCACGGTTCCCCCGCCGCGGGTGCGCGCCCGCCAGGGGCAAACGTCTCAAACCACGCACGCCCTGCAGCCGCATCCCCCTGGCGTGCATAGACCTCGGCTGCCCGTGCCCAGTGGCGGGCCAGCCCCGGCGCAAGCGGGTAACCTTCTTCCGCATAGCGGATAGCGGGTTCCAGTACTTGCGCCAGCGGGAGCCGTCCAAACCGACGGCTCAGCTCCGCCCAACCCGCCGGTGCGCCAGGCACCGTCACCGGCACAACTCCCAGCTTCGGCATCTCCGAATAGCCTGCCGCTTGAAGCGCCTCAATCGAAATGCTCTGAGGCGCAGGGCCACTGGCATTCAGGCCATGCAGCTTGCCCTCCGTCCAGACGAGGGCAAAGGCATCGCCGCCAATGCCATTGGAGGTCGGCTCCAGCACGGTGAGTGCTGCCGCTGTGGCGATGGCGGCATCAATCGCATTGCCGCCTTGCTTCAACACATCCAGACCAGCCTGCGCAGCAAGTGGCTGCGACGTAGCGACCATGCCTTGCTTAGCGTATACCGGCACACGGTACGAGGAATAAGGTTGGTAGAGGGGATCAAAGTTCATTCGTCAATCAGCTCCTTGTCGCGAGATGTCAGATTCCGTTGTTTAACCGGACTGTAGCTTCTAACCCTTTTCGGAACCGACAAGCCGATCTCCTGCCACAACATCCAAATCCAACCTGACATTAAGGGGCAGGAACGTAGAAAATAAGCAAAGTCGTTTGAACGTACACATACTCATGCCAGTAGCCCTTACGTTGTCACCATGTCCCCGCCATTGACATGGATGCATTCGCCGGTGACGTAGGAGGAATCACGTGACGCCAGATAGACATAGGCTGCAGCCAGCTCGTAAGGTTGACCTGCTCGCCCCAGAGGCGTATCGGTACCAAATACCTGCACATCTTCAGCCGAGAAGCTGGCAGGAATAAGCGGCGTCCAGATGGGCCCAGGAGCCACGGCGTTTACACGGATGCCTTTGTCAGCCAGCGATTGGGAGAGAACCCGGGTGAGAGAGACGACAGCCCCTTTGGTCGATGAATAATCAATTAGTCGTACATCCCCTTTGTAAGCTGTAATAGAGGCGGTGTTAATAATGGAAGCCCCTTGGCACAGATGGGGAAGGGCAGCCTGGATCAGGAAGAAATACGAGAACACATTCGTTTGAAACGTATGATAGAGCTGTTCCTCGGTGATGTCGACAATGCTTTGCTGTACATACTGTACGGCGTGGTTGTTGACCAGTACATCGATTTTCCCGAACGTTTCCATGGTCTTGTGAATGACCGCTTCGCAGTTTGGTTTTAGTCGCAGATCCGTCTCGATGAGCAGACAGCGCTGCCCCAGCTCCACGATTCGGTCACGTGTCCATTCTGCGTCGTTTCGTTCATATAAATAAGCGATCACAACATCTGCACCTTCTTTGGCAAAAGCAATGGCTGCCGCCCGCCCGATACCACTATCGCCGCCCGTGATGATCGCAACTTTGCCTTGAAGTTTGCAACTGCCAATATAAGCAGGGTCTTCACTGATCGGTTCGGGAACCATCAGCGATTCCAGACCGGGCTGTTGTTCCTGGTGTTGGGGCGGAAAAGCTAATTTTTGTGGTTTGCATACCGTCTTCTCACCGTAAAATGGATAGACAGGGTTCATGGTTTGGATATCCTCCTTGAACGTTCCTTGATAAGCCTACCCTATGCATTCCTCCATAAAAAGATGCAGTCTGGCGGTGCTACAAGCTTGTTTTCTACAGAAAATATATACCATAATAAGAGGGTAACCCTTTAAATTTGGTGGAGGTGTCAGGAGCTCTATGAACATTCAGGGAATTAATCATTTGTGCTTTTCCGTATCGAACCTGGAGCGGTCTATTACGTTCTTTGAGCAGGCTCTCGGTGCCCGAATTCAGGTGAAAGGACGCAAACTGGCCTACTTCGAACTGGCGGGTCTTTGGATTGCTTTGAACCAGGAGGATGTCCTTCGGAATTATACGGAACGAACCTATACCCATATTGCGTTTACGGTAAAAGAAGAAGAGTTTGACGTATCAGTGGAGCAGCTGCGAGCTGCAGGAGCCGATATTATTCCCGGAAGAGCAAGAGATGAGCGGGATGGGAGATCGGTTTATTTTACAGACCCGGACGGACATTTATTTGAACTGCACACAGGCAGCTTGAAGCAACGGTTGGACTATTATCGTGAGGATAAACCGCATATGACCTTTTATTCGGAATAACGTATACATCAGCACTATGATCAGGCGGTTATCTATTAGATAACCGTTTGTGTGGTACAGATGGAGGTAGAACAAGAAGATTAGATAAATCTTCAGATGTTCAGGTTTTTAATAGAATAGCAAAAATGAAAGTAGTAAGGGCGGCATCGACCAAGATGCCGCCTTTTCATTATTTACCGTTCGTTCGCTTTTATAAAAGAAAATGGAATTAAAGCTCACATATCTATTGTGAATATGATGGAAGAAACGATAAACTGGACAAATAGCACCTTAATTTACCAATGTTAAATTCATGGGTTTCATCTTAAGGAGGTTTATCATGATTCAGTTTCCGAAACCGGATGTGGAGCAGTATTTCCAGACGTATCGTATTTCGCATTTTGCCGTATCAGCAGATGAGAAGAAGTTGTATATGGATAGCAACCTGAATGGTCAACCGAATATTTGGGCGATGGACTTGCCTGGGGGATATCCTTATCCTTTGACGTATTTGAACCAAAGCAGTCAATTTATTAAGGCTGATCCGCAGGGGCGTCATCTGCTAACCGCTTTTGATCGAGATGGGAACGAAAACTATCACCTCTATGCGTTGCCACCGGAGGGGGGAGTTCCGCTTCCGATTGTTCCAGCTGATCCGAGTGACCGCTGTTATTATGCTCATTTATCTGAGGACGGAAAACGGTTGTATTATAACACCAGTTCGGGTAATCCGAATTATATGAATGCACGCCTTCATGACCTGGAGACTGGAGAAGACGAGCTCTTGTATCAGGGAGAAGAGGTAACCAGCAGCCTTATTGCAGTAAGTCCAAATGAAGAAGCCTATGTTATCATCAAAATGTATTCCAACACGTATCAGACTGCCCATCTGCACCGGAACGGGGAATCTCATTCCATAGTACCGGTTACGGAGCGGCAGAGTCAGGTTCCCTATGTTTTGTTTGCGGGGAATGATCGTTTGTTGCTGATTACGAATGACAATTCGGCATATGCCTATGTAGCTGAGTATGTCATCGATACAGGAGAGTTCCGTGCGTTGTGTCATATTGAGGGTGAAGATGTAGATAAAATCCGCTGGCATGAGGCATCTGAAACGTTATATATTTGGACACTGACCGGGCCGGAGTATCACATGTATGTGTTGGAAAAAGATGCTGAAAAACCTCGCCGCATGGACATGCCGCTCGATACCATTGAACAGGTAAACGTGACCAAATCCGGTAACGTGTACATTCTTGGACGCGGCGCTGTGCAGCCCCACAACATTTATCGCCTCATCGTAGGCTCTGAGTCCTGGGAGCCGTTAACAGCCAATCGAGTAACCGGTCTGAACCCGGATGACTTCGTATATCCAGATGTGGTGCGATACAATTCCTATGACGGGCTGGAGATTGAAGCGCTGCTCTTTCAAGCGAAGCCAGAACAGGCGAACGGATACAGTGTATTCTGGCCGCATGGCGGGCCACAGGCATCGGAAGCCAAGTTTTTGCGTCCTATGTTTCAATTGTTGCTCGCACAAGGGTACAATATCTTTGCTCCGAACTTCCGGGGCAGTACGGGATATGGTGCTGAATTCGTGAAGATGGTTGAGCGGGATTGGGGAGAAGGGCCGAGACTGGACTGTGTTGCAGGCATTGGGTGGATGTTTGATCAGGGGATTAGCTCGCCAGAGCGTTTATTTGTGGTAGGCGGCAGTTATGGGGGTTATATGACCCTGCTGCTTGCAGGTCGTCATCCAGAGCTGTTCCGTGCAGCTATTGATATTTTTGGCCCAAGCAATCTGTTTACTTTCCTGGAATCTGTACCGGAGGACTGGAAGCCAATGATGGATAAATGGCTGGGTGATCCGGTGCGCGACCGTGAACGCTTGACCAAGGACTCACCAATTACGTATCTGGATCAGATGGTGAACCCGATGCTGGTCATTCAAGGAGCCAATGATCCAAGGGTGGTTAAGGCTGAATCTGACCAGATTGTAGCCGCACTACAGGAGAAAGGTGTAGACGTCGAGTACATCGTATTGGATGATGAGGGCCATGGTTTCTCCAGAAGAACAAATGAAATTTTGGTTTACCGCAAAATGGTAGAGTTTTTGCAAAAACATCAAGAGACTCCTGTTACACAGGTTTGATTCGAATGGTTCGATCACGATATAACTCAGCGGATCATTCATATGTTGACTAGAGGCAGCTCATGCAGACATGGAGACATCGACTCTACTATAGAGCAACAAAAGATAGCCAGTGATCACTAGGATCACTGGCTATCTTCGTTTTAGGACGTCAGGTACCCTTTATTTTACCATAGTTACTTGGAGTGATAGAGTCCTTTAGCATTTGCAAGTCGCAAGCGGGTTTTACTTTCTGGACGTTAGTCCAGCAAAGTAAGTACCTTCTCAATATACTGCTTAGCCCACGGAGCAAAAGACAGATCCGCTTCCCAAGTTACCTGTCCCTTCGCCTTCGCTTCACTCCACCACAGAATACGTTGATATAATAAATGAATAAGAAGGCGCGAACGAAAATGAATACATTTTTCCACATCGTCTGCACAGACCTTTTCCCGGTAATGATGAAGAAATCTCGCAGCCAGATCAGGCCGATCTTCCCGGAGGTATCTTGCGGTTATTTTAGTCAGATCGGCTGTGCCATCACCGAAATAAGCCGTCGTCAAATCAAATAATCCACTGATTTTCCACGGGGACGCAGGCGGGTCTGCTTTTTGCACAAGAAAATTCTCAACTTTGAAATCTCCCATGACAAATTCATGAACCGACGAGACTAAAAATGCAGCTTCGGACTGCTTCAATTGCTCATCCACCCAGCGTACATCATCGTCAGTAATCACGGAATACTTTTCCGCATCGTGTAACCAGTGGCGGATGCTTCCGTATAGCCAGTCTAGATACGAGCCGGCAAAAGGCATGATTTTGTCTGCCACTGGATCGTATTCTCCGGCATCTGGAACTTTCCAGTGATGTAGTTCGGCTAACGTTTCAGCCAATACATCTGCAATTTCTTCATGATCTTGTGAAGTTAGAGTCGTTTGAAAAACAGGATCATATAAATGGCTTCCAGGCAGCTTCGGCATCATTACGTAACTCCAACCGAGTAGCTGTGTGTCTTCCTGAATCTGATAGGGAACAGGCACAGGGATGGTTGTGCGCGCCGCTAATTGCTCCACGAAAAACTGCTCTTCCTGAAACTGTCCATTGTATAATGGATTGCCTTTCAGAATAAACTCACCTTCCGTGGTTTGAACGAGCAAGGTTTGCCCCATCACCCCTTCAGCTGTCCGGTGGAATTGGACTAGTGCCCCGAGATTGAAACAATCAAGTGCCTGTTGCAGATCTTGTTCCGAGATTTGACCGAGGCCTTTGGTGGCAAAGTAAATACGAGTCGTCATAGATGGCTCCTTGTCTCTTCTTAGTCCAGCTCAGCTCGGGAAAATAAATCAAGAATAAGGTCGTACTGCTCACAGGCTTGCTTAAAGCCAAGAATAAAGGATATGAGAGCGTCCTTGTCATTCGTATATGCACAGAACATATCGGCTTCCGGATCAAAACGAATAACCGAAGTCAGATGCGGCATCTTTTCTTCAAGAAACACAGATGCGAGGGAGGCCCAATCGTAACCGCCACCTTCGAAACCTTCATCTGCACGTGAGTCAAATACGTCTTGAAGATATGTACCCGCATTCAGAATCACGGAATAGGAATTGGTTCCTGCATCAATGAACCTAAAAGGGGCAATGGCTTCTTTAGAGAATGTTGTCACGCTTTGGTTCTCTGTGAATACAGCAGTAACTGCTTGTTCTTCATCAAGCGTGTCAAAGTCATTCTCGTCAAGCAAATCAAAGTTTTCTTCGTCCAGCAAACCCCGAATGAAAACCTCGAAGTTCGGCGCCAGATACGTGATTTCATAATCGCTCTCCTGATCCACATGAACGACACAAGGTTCGCCTTCTGGCCCGCAGAAGCGATAGTCGAGCATAACGACGTCATGACCAGCGGAAGGGCAATCGCAGATGACAACGCCGAGGTCAGGATACCCCCAATCTTCAATCATAAAGCGACTGCCGAACTCCCCGCCAAGGGAATACATCTTATCCCGTCCAATACCCAAGATGCTTGAAATGGCGATATGATCCTCTGCCCAACTTGTACCCGCTTGAGTCGGGAACGTTGTGCGTGCGGGTAGACCGCCGTTTTGTTTGTTCATCAGTTGAATATATGAAGCGGGAAGTTTGTATCCGAGTTCCTGTTCAATGGATTGTTTCAATTCCTCGTCAAAAGGTGCAGATACATGGTTGTCCTGTGCATAATCGCTATATCGCCAGAACGTTGCAGGATCGTATGTTCCTGAAGCCGCTTGGAACTGGTTCAGTGTTCCGCTGTGCTCCCATTCCGCCTGCTCTGCTTGCCAGCGATTACGGTCCCGCTCCATTTGGGCTGCTTTGGGGCGAATCCAGTCCAGGTATTCCAGGGTAGACGCATCATTGGGCTCCAGTCGATTAGCTTCTTCAAAAGCTGCCAGCGCCAGCTTGTATTCAGCGACGTAACAGTAGGCGTAACCTAACCGGAAATGCCATAACGGATCTAGTTTGCCTTGTTCCTTGACGCCTTGTAATAGTTTAATGGCTATACGATATTCTTCCAGATTGTTATATGCTCTTGCAAGCTGTCCGATCGTTTCGGCATCCTGCTCGGCTTCGGGTAATGCCTCAAGACGTTTAACAATGAGAGCATAATCTTCCTGCGCATGCCACGTGTTGATCTGTTCCAGCAACTCTCTATCCATGATTAGACCTCTTTTCATAGTAAAAGAATAGGAAACTCTACCCACTATTTTACAAGGTTTAGAGACAAAAAAACACTCTCTCATGCTGGTAGTCGTAAAGCTTCCCAGCATGAGAGAGTGTGCAGTGTTAATCCGTTATCGTCGAGATTGGCAGGACGCATCGAGGCATCCAATATGGTGTTAGATTACTCGATTCCTATCCGATGAAGAGCTTTGTCTGAATCTATATTCTTACAGATCGTCAAATCCGTTATCGTCGCCCACTTTGCCGTAGTTACGGGATTTGGCTTCGAAAAAGTCGGTTTTCGTTGCATTCAACGCTTCGTCGGAGAATGGTTTGATCCAAGGCATGCAGTTCACGTCCACGCCTTCATATGCCTTTTCCATACCCATCAGACGCAAGCGTTTGTTCGCTGTGTATTTAATGTAGTCTTCCAGCTCGTTCAGGTCGATGCCGCGAACGTTGCTAAGTGTATAATGTGCCCAGTTCGTTTCCAGCTCAACGGCGCGGTCAATCGTTTTGTACACGTAGTCCATGTTTTCAGGTGTGTTCAGTTCAGGGAAGTCCACAAGCAGCTGTTTGAACACTTCCGCGAAGAAGTAGCAGTGCTGGTTTTCGTCCCGCTGGATGTACGAGATCATCTGGCTGGTTGCCATCATTTTCTGGTCACGAGCCAGGTTATAGAAAAACGCAAATGTACTGTAGAAGAAAATACCTTCCAGAATCAGGTCAGCAACCATCGCTTGGAAGAACGTCTGTGGAGACGGATTGTCCCGGAAGTTTTGATAGATATCGGCGATGAAACGGTTGCGATCGAGCAAGACTGGATCATGCTTCCAATACTCGAAAATCTCTTTCTGCTCCTGATCGGATACGATCGAAGACAGCACGTAGGAGTAAGATTGGTTATGCACGACTTCCTGTTGTCCAATAATGGCAGAGATTGCTTCAAGGGAAGAGTCTGTAAAGTAACGTTTCACGTCGCCAACAAACATCGTTTGCATAGAATCCAGTACAGCCAGCAGGGAGATATTGATTTTGAACGTACGTTTTTCTTCTTCGTCCAGTTGGGCAAACTGGGAAGCATCTTTGGACATAGGGATTTCATCCGCAATCCAGTGGTTGAGTAGCAATACTTTGTACAATTTGTACATATGAGGCATACGAATGTCGTTCCAGTTCAGGATACCCGAGCATTCACCTTCAATAATACGGGTCGACTGGTTAGGCGCTTCGGTATTGAAAATTTTCTGTACTTGCATAGTACGTTCACTCCTTGAATGAATTTACACTATAAAAAGACGATGACAGAACAAGCGTGTATCTGTCTTGGCATATAGTTAACATCTTGCGATGCTATGGTCAGTTTTTGGGCAAAAAAGAACCAGGGCAACGCTATTTTGCATTCAAAACAGGATGCCCCGGTGGTCATCTTAGTCAGCGTGGCAGGATGGGGGACCCATGTCTATCACGATGTTACAATGCTTATGCGGATCAGCTTGCGCAGGAATCACATTCCTCAATCGTTAATGCACGGCTTCGAACATAATAGGTCGATTTCATGCCGGCTCTCCAAGCGTGAAGATGCAATTCCAGGAATTCAGTCGCCTTGATATCCGGACGAACATACAGGTTGAAGCTTTGACCCTGGTCAACGTGACGCTGACGAGCTGCCGCCATATTGATGGACGCATGTTGGTCTACCATAAATGCCGTTTTGTAGTACCAGATCGTTTTTTCGGATAGATCCGGTGCCGGGTTGGCAATTTTGTATGTTGTTTTCTCTTCATAGGACAACAGCTCATACAGTGGATCGATACTTGCTGTTGAACCGGCGATGATGGAGGTGGAACCGTTTGGTGCGATAGCAAACATCCATGCGTTGCGTACACCGTTTTGTTTCACTTGTGCTTGCAGTTCTTTCCATTGATCTGTAGTTACAAATTCGCCTACGCGCTCACCCGTCGTGTACTCACGTTGGTCGAAGTAATGGCCGCTTTCCCAATCGGAGCCTTTGAACTTCGGATAATGTCCTTTTTCTTTGGACAGTTCCATGCTGGCTTGAACGAGCAGGTAATTAATTTTTTCATACAGATTATCGTTATATGTGACAGCTTCCTCGGACTCCCAACGAATGCCTTCGAGTGCAAGCAGGTGATGCAGTCCGAATGTTCCCAGACCGACAGCGCGATACTGACTGTTCGTGTACTGAGCTTGAAGCACCTCAATGTTGTTGATATCGATCACGTTGTCCAGCATGCGAACCTGAATCGGAATCAAGCGCTCCAGTACATTATGAGGTACTGCACGAGCCAAGTGGATTGAGTTCAGGTTGCAGACCACGAAGTCACCAGGTACTTTGGAGATCACGATGCGTGTCTGACCATCTTTAGTCACCAGTTCTTCTTTTTCCACCACGGTAGCGGATTGGTTCTGCATAATTTCAGTACACAGGTTGGACGAGTATACCATGCCATGTGCCCGGTTCGGATTCGCACGGTTTACAGTGTCACGGTAGAACA
This sequence comes from Paenibacillus sp. 4624, assembly GCF_050435065.1. Lineage (NCBI taxonomy): Bacteria > Bacillati > Bacillota > Bacilli > Caryophanales > Paenibacillaceae > Paenibacillus > Paenibacillus sp. 4624. Next base: position 80,530 of record NZ_JBNDJR010000014.1, on the reverse strand, counting down.
TGTACGGCGTACCTGTTTCAAGCTGCGATTTCATCACACGTTTCATGATGTCGATCGCTTGTACCGTAATACGGGACAACAGCGGATGATTCACGGCTTCTTCATACTTCTCGCGGAATGTACCTTGACCCTGAGTTTCATCGTAGAAGTCTTCCAGACCCAGTGCGCGGCCGTTCTCATCTTTCCAGCCCATCACTTTTTTGGTCTCGTGCGGGCAGAACAGGCTCCATTCACCACGACTTTCGACACGCTCCATGAAGAGGTCAGGCAGGCAGATACCGTGGAAAACGTCATGCGCACGCATCCGCTCGTCACCATTGTTCAGCTTGAGATCAAGGAAAGCCAGAATATCTTTATGGAAAACGTCCAGGTAAACCGCGATTGCTCCTTTACGTGTTCCGAGCTGGTCTACGCTAACTGCTGTATTGTTCAACTGGCGAATCCAAGGGATAACGCCTGAGCTTGTATTTTTGTGGCCACGGATGTCTGAACCACGCGCTCTGACTTTACCGAGGTATACGCCGATGCCGCCGCCCATTTTGCTCAAACGGGCTACGTCTGTATTGGAATCAAAGATCCCTTCGAGTGAGTCATCTACCGTATCAATGAAACAGCTGGAGAGTTGTCCGGCTACCTTTTTACCTGCATTGGACATTGTCGGTGTAGCTGCCGTCATATACATGTTGCTCATTGCCCAGTAGGCTTCTTTCACCAGATCCATACGCTTCTCGGCAGGCTCTTGGTGCATCAGGTACATGGCGATAACCATGTAACGCTCCTGCGGCAATTCCATGACTTTTCCATCAAAATCGTTGGCGAGGTAACGCTCAGCCAGTGTGAGCAAACCGATGTAATCGAAGAGCAGATCGTTGCGGTAGTCAATGCACTCCGCAAGTTCGTCGATCTGTTCCTTGGTGTAACATTCCAGCAACTCTTCGCGATAGATGCCTTTTTTGACAAGGTCAACGATCAGTGGATGGAATGCACCATAAGGTTCGTCCGGGTAGGATTTGTATCTGCGGTTGGTCGCCGCTTTTTTGTAAAGGGAAGTAAGCAGGGATCTCGCTGCTGCAAATTTCCAGTTCGGCTCTTCTTTCGTTACCAGTTCCAGAGCGCTCATCATAAAAGCGTTGCTGATCTCATCTCCGGTAACTTCGTCACGACGAAGTTTGCTCGTTACTCCGCGAACCAGACGTTCCTTGTCGAGCATGTCCAGTCCTTCCAGGATACGGTCGGCATATACCGAGATGCGCATCTCGTCAAAGGCAAGCTGGCGATTGTTCGGCTTGGTCACAACTTGTGGCATGAATATTCCTCGCTTTCACATGATAAAAAAATAATGATAAAAAAATAAATTAAACAATTCTTTGAAAATAAGAATTGGAGGTCTACAACGGTGAGTAGAAAACGGATTTTGCGGACTACAGTGGCAGTAACCAGATACGTTTGGGATGAAATCATGCGACAAGGAGTGGTCAGAACCTGCTCATACAAAAAGCATTCCCCTTGCCTTACGGCTGAAAATGCCCATTCATGTTCTGGTTTTTAACAGTCTTATCTATGCATGACTTCTACAGAACAAGTTGCTGTATGTAAGCTGTTGTCTGATCATTTACGTACCTGTGAATAAAGATAACGGACGCAGTCTAAACAGCCCCGTTAACCTCCAAGCCAGCCCTGTCTTCGAGAAAGCGATTTACACCTACAGGGACGTGCCTTTGGAGGTGATTTCATCTTGTTTTTCGATAGATTCCAGATGCTGGATATAAGAAGTGGGGTATCCCATTTCACTATATTTTGTTGCTGTCATACTAATGTACCCCAACATATAGTGTTTGTAAACAGGGGGGAAACCATAAAACGTAATTCCGAGTATACCATTTAAGCAAGGAATCCGCAAAGGAAAAGGACTGGAAGATTTGAAGATTCTGCGAAAAAAAATTTACGGGATTTGGAATGACGTCATCACGTCAGTTTGAATTGGAGTACTTTAAACTGGTAAAATAAAATCAGTCAAAACTCGACTAAAACTTGAGCGGCAACGGTTCGAACGGTGCCCAGAGGAGGCAGAGCGAAGTGGCAATTGCAGAAGTAACCGTTATTCCGATTGGAACAGGAACCACCAGTCTGAGTAGTTATGTAGCAGACATGCAAAAGATATTGGAAAGGCAACGCGGCATTACATACCAGTTGACTTCGATGAGCACCATTATTGAAGGCCCGCTGAACGAAGTTTTCACCGCCATCGCGGCTTTGCATGAAGCTCCGTTTCTGTCAGGAGCCCAGCGTGTCTCCACATCCGTGAAAATCGATGACCGGCGTGATAAACCGGACGCTTCCAGTGTGCAGAAACTGCAATCCGTACAGGATAAGCTGATTTCACTACACAACAGGCCGAATTGAGAAAAGACATGGAGTGGAAAGAAGATAGGCTGTGGGCAACTCATGGTGGATTATTCCGCTCCCAGGCTGAGGTTTTCTAAAAAACTGCATAAAATTATTTTACGCGGCGAGTTCCAATAGGGACTTGCCGTTTTTGAGTTTTTGACCGTGTCTCACAATACGTGCTGCTCTGCTCTATATCAAGAACGATAAGCCATATGCCAAAAGTAAACGGGGGCATCAACTCATACGTTTATTCAAACTTCGTTTTCTATCCATTTTTATCCAATTGAGAAAACAGTTCGAGGTTTTGTGATTATGTGGCGTTCAAAAAAGAACTCTACAACAAACAGGCCAGCTTAATTATAATTAAGCCGACCTGTTCTTGTCCATTTATTACCTTGACTATTCAGCAATGATTAAAGAGGCACCCATTATAGTAGAATTGGTGTATCCGCCACCAACATTATCGAAGGAGTAGTTAGCAATAGGTACGCCAATAACAGTGGCATAGTCCCCATCAAGCAAGTCTCCGGTCGAGGCAGGATATATGGCTGTAATATAATTTGCGTAATCGTCCTCTAGTAGCAAGATAGAAATGGGTGATCCGAGTGAATTGTCTTCTTCCACCTGAATAACCTGTCCGCTTATTTTCACAAAATTTTCATAGTAGTTGGCTACATTTTTATTGAGATGTCGGGTGGTCACATCGGCTTTGACAAGTCCTTTTACCTTTTTGCGAAGCTCAGCAGTATCTGCAGGGAACAGTCCGGTATGTTTTGCGAGAAAATTATAAGATTCCTGCTCCATCACGGCTGTCTCAGATGAGATGGATGATGTAAGATCGTTAAAGAAATCAGCGGCAGTTGCTGCGGACGATGAATCTCCGGCAGATGTAGTTACAGCTGTTTGCGTCAGCGGAGAAGTAATGTTCAAGGAATTAAGAATATCACTGACTTCATCTGAACGATATGAATCTTTGCCATAAGTTAAGGTTAAGGTATACAGGTCTGTATTTGTTGGAATCATGTACTGAACTAGAACTACATTAGTACCGGTGGAATTAGTGTAACTTCCTTCAAGTACACCAGCATTTATGTCTTTATAAGGCTTAATACTAAAATTGGTCTTCTTATAATCGGAGATACCAATCGACGCACCATTTTGCACATAATAGTCTGCTGTATTGTTAGCAAGCTCCTCAGGGTTGATTGAACCTGACGTGTTGGCTTCGATCGTTAAATTAATGTTATCTGCAAACTTCTTTGTTCCTGATTGGTCTGAGAACGCGCCCTTCACCGCAGCGTGCATTTGACTTGTATCTACACTTTTCCAAGACTCAGGATATGAAAATGAAAATCCTTCCCCGTTATATGTAGTATATTTTGTTTCTTTAGCTTCAGCTTTGACAGTTTCAGCAGCATTCGTTGTTTCTGAGGGTTTGTTGTCAGCTGTTTTCGTTGTTTCCGAATTACCGCAAGCGCTGAGCAGTACGGTTAAAGCAAGAATCATAACCCGTGTTTTCATTTTTCTAATCCCCTAGTATGCTTCCCATCGGTTGGGTTTTTTACTCCAGTCATCAGGTGAAATGCCAAACTCTAAAATTTGTACTTTTTTAATTCTTCAGGATAAAGGTTGGTCATTCGTACGTTATTAACAATCTAATCAGACTTTAATAATTGATATGGATTGATTCAATCTAAAAACTACTGCACCTCGTAACAAATGGATACATTGCTTAAGACAAGCAGAAATACTCCTTTCCACATAGATTTTAGAATAGCAGCCCTCCTGAATAAAGGGGTAGCAAATGTCCCAATATTAGGAACACAAATGCCGCAAATCTAATAAATTATAACACTAAGTAGTAATTAAGATAAGTGAAAGGCGATAAAGGATGTATTTATAAGCTTAACTAATACATTTCTTCTTGGTGAAAAATATAGTCTAAACTGGAAATCTGCCCATTTTACATCTGCGCCCGGTCGGTTGTGTGTCTGATGCATATAGTGAACTGTACCTCAAATCAAAGGAGGGTTTTACATGAGTGGAGTAGTTGGTGGATACGGCGGTGCATGGACATCGACTGGCGCGATTCTGGTTCTCTTTATCTTGCTGGTGATCATCTCTAAAGCATTCCTGATCTAATAAACGGTTTTGGTAAATTCACACGTGGGGGAGGGTTTAAGATGAGTGAAGTAGGAGGAATGGGATACGGCGGCTGGACTTCCACTGGAGCAATCCTGGTGTTGTTCATTCTGCTCGTTATCATCACGAAGTCGTTCTGGGTATAATGTGTCGTGCTCTGCCGGTTAGCCGGCAGGGTTTTATGAGACTGGACAAGCTGCGTTAAGTAAGAGAAGAGAGCCCAATCTACTAAACGTTGTAACGTTGTTCATTTTGGGCGCTCGTTAGAAGGGGATATGAGAAATAATAGTGGCATGAGACGAAGTAGGGAGTTCTACGACTTGTAACAAAGCAGGAGTGGGATGATCAGAAAAGGAAAATAGGGAGATAGTGGAGAGTAAGAACAAGTGGGAGCAGAAGGATGAGAGAATGCAAATAAAGATAAGGGTCAGGGTTAAACGCCTATTTTGTGATCATGAGGGCCATAGCCCGGTCGCCTTGTAGGGCAGATACATAGCTTAAGGTGTAGGCAAATGTTAAGGAGGCATGACGATGAGCGAAGTTAAACCGAACTCACCGAACGGACAGGGGCAAGTTTACGGACAACAAGGAGGGCATGAACATATGTACGGATACCAATATCCAGGTCAAGAAATGTACAATTACGGAACAATGCCTTATGGCTACCAGCCGAATCAAGCACCGATGGTGCAGGGGTACCACCATGGTTGCGCACCTGCCTATGGTTATGGTGGAGGCATCTGGAGCTCCATGGGAACCATTCTTGTTTTATTCATTCTGCTCGTAATCATCTCCAAAACCATGTTTATCTAAAACCTCTGTTGAGAGACCGTAGTTCAAACGTGAACTGCAACATCAGGCCAATCGGAAAGCCTGACTGGATTTACTCGATTGCAGATACGTTTCTCCCAAGAGTCTTTCTGACAGACAAAGAATATAAGGGAGAATATAAGGAAATTATAATTATTTACATGATAACTCCGGCAGCGGGGTTATCTTTTTTTTGGTGTGCTTTGTTGCGGAGAGGGGGACATGGCTAAGGAGTTGGAGTAACTAACGGTCACAAAGGTTTGTAACGTCCAAATGAAATTTAATACTGTAGACTTACATAACTCGATGTTGGTTTACGAAATTTAGAGACGTTGGTTTACGAAATTTAGAAAAGAAAGTTCACCGCCAGCTCACCCGTGCATGTGTAACGATCTGAGGCAGATTGTAGGGCAGCTTGCTTGGTGAGCATGATGTGGAATCTGTTCGATTTGGGAGGAGAGTGCGGCAAGTTGGCTAAGAGGATTAGAATATAGAAAAGCACCCGGAACCCAATTCCGGGTGCTTGATGTATGTTCTCAATCTTCTCAAGAATAAATGATATCCAAAACAACAAAAGCCCTACCTCTCTTTTGTCCTTGCGGCTCCGATGACCGCGCCAGTGTGAATGGGAACATCTTGTAAACCCTTAGTCTACCGGGTTATTGTGATTCAGGTTCGTCAATCTCCATAGGTTAGTTAGCATATTCGCTGCGGTCGCAGCATGAAGAAAATATTCCGGGGTTAAAAAGAAGACAGAAAATCATATGAGGTTGTTTATACAACTTTTATATCATATCACAGTCTGTAATTTATTGCAATAAAAAGGAAGGGTGTTCCTTGAAGCACGAGTTTAGGTCTTCATTTGAGTCTGGAGTTTCATGCTCAGCGAAGGATTGTGAGTAAGGTTAATATTATTTTGATGCATTATATTTATGAAAGAAAGAGAAAATATTTTCGGAAAAATCAGAAGAAACACCTCGAAAAGTATGTTCTGAAAAAATAACACAAAAAAATGCCCAGAAGAAATAACTTGAAGAGTATATTCGGAATGTTTGGAAGAAATATCTCAAAAAAATGTTATTAAGGGTAATCCTCTTCAAACGTTTCTGCGTAGGTTATAATATGAGGGAAGATACAGAAAGGGGCCCTCGGATGACTGAATCGATAGAGGACAGCAGGTTGATGCAACGAATTGCAGAACGTGATGCTTCTGCACTGGAACTGCTATATGACCGATATGAACGGGCCGTCTATTCTTTTGCCTACCGAATTGTTGGTGATTCGATGACGGCAGAGGAGACCGTGCAGGAACTTTTTCTGCGCGTCTGGAATAAAGCGGAACGATTTGATGCCTCACAGGGGAAGCTGACCACATGGATGTTTGCGATTACGCGCAACATCGCGGTGGACATGCTGAGGCGGAGATCGAAAGGAGCAGCGGCCACTTCAGTTGAGCATGAGACATTGGCGGCGTATGCTGACGAATATACAAATACAGAAGAAGAGGTCCAGCGCAAATGGGAAGGTACACGCATTAAAGAGGCGTTAACCCAATTGAATGAGGACCAGCAGCAAGTGATTGAATCGATATATTATGCAGGTTTAACGCAACAAGAGGTATCCAGCCGATTCGGGATTCCGCTGGGTACGGTGAAGAGCCGTGTCAGGCTTGCCATGCGCCAGCTCCAGAAGTTACTTGCTGATGCTGAATTGCATCCGGACGCGGGAAGGGAGGGCATACATCCATGATAGAACGACATGAGGAGTGGTCTGATCTGGCACCGATGTATGTGCTGGGTGGACTGGAAGCAGAGGAAGTGGCGGCATTCGAAGCACATATGTCGAATTGCGAAGCTTGTCGTCAGGAGGTAAGGGAATTGCAGGAAGTAACCGGCTTCCTGCCACTTGCGGCGGACCCTGTGGCACCGCCGCCGGGCATGCGAGCACGCGTGCTGGGCAGCGTGCTCGGTCAGGCGCAGGAGAGCGCCGGCGAAGCGCCGGCGGCCGCTCCTGCGCAGCAGTCTGAAGCACCCGCATCCGCGGTGCTTCAGGAAGACCTTGCGCCGCAGCATGAGCGTGCGGCGCAGCCCGGGCCTGGCCTGCCGCCTGTGGCGGTGCCTGCGGCCCGGGCCGAAGAGGCTGCCCAGGCGCAGCTGGGACAGCCACAAACGCGCGCGCGTGCGCGCGGTGGCCGCGCTTGGCGCGCAGCCAGTGCGGGCCTCGCGGCAGCGGCGCTGGTGCTCGGTGTTTATGCGGCGCAGCTGCAGAGCCGCATCGACTTGCTGACGCAGCAAGCCGAAGGCGTATCGGCCGCGCAGGAGCAGCTGGCTCAGGCGCAAGTGCAGAACGCACAGCTGCAAGAACAGCTCGTCTCAGCGCTGGCGCCGGCGCAGGGCATGCAAACGGGAGAGGCCGTCAAACTGAGCCCGGCAACACAAGATATTGTTGCGCAAGGTCTAGCGACCATCGTGATTGACAGCAAAGGCACACATCTCGTGGTACAGGCAGAGAAACTGCCCGCACTGGAAGGCAATCAGGCATTTCAGGTCTGGCTGATCAAGGGGGATACCCCTAAGAATGCGGGGACGTTCTTAAGTCATGACGGTACAGGTGCGGTCTATTACACGCTGGATTCAGCGAACGATTATGACACCGTAGCGATCACGCTTGAACCGGATGCTCTGGGGGATCAACCACGAGGCACAATGATTTTGGCGGCTAAAATGAAAACAAGCTAGAAGCCAAATCGCCAAAGGAGCTTTAATGGAAAATTCGTAACGAAACCTTCATAAAAGGCCGCTCCCCCAGGGAGCGGCCTTTTATGAAGCAATCCCCGAAGCAATCCCCGAAGCAATCCCCGAAGCAATCCCCGAAGCAATCCCCGAAGCAATCCCCGAAGCAATCCCCGAAGACAGTTAAGCAGAATATTGCAGCATTATTCGCATGGATCTTATTAATTTTTTTCGTGGGAATAGCCGATAAACATATAGGAGGAAGCATCCTTATTCTCCCTTTTTTATCTAGGCAGAATGGGTTAGACATAGAGAGCGAGGGATTGGATTGGAAGTGTATCGTTCATTTATCTTCCGTCTGCTACGCAATTATCTCATTGGTTCGTTATCAGCCATTTTTATTGTGGGCACCGTGGTGATGATTTCAACCTTGCAGATACCCAATATTCAATATGTTCGATTGGTTGCCGTTGTGCTCATTTCGATTCTGTTTATGCTGGTTGCAGAAGTGATTACGCTGTGGGCTCAACTAGGACCAATAGGTCAATTCTTCGCTGCCGAGCATCATGAAATGGCTGAATTAAATCGGACGTACGAACGAATTCACCGCTTTCCGGGACAAACCATATATCGTATTCTTGGGCCGCACATGCTAGGTTTTTCTGTGCCTGCGGCAGGGCTTACACTGTGGATGATATCCACAGGCTGGCTTGAAATACCCTATGGATATGTCATGATTGCAGCGATGTGTGCATTGTTGATAGCCATTATGCATGCCCTGATTGAGTATTACCTCACAGTGAGGGCAGTGAGGCCGCTACTTCTCGAAGTTCGCCGTAGAGGCAAGTTGTTGTATGGAATGGAACCTTCGCTTGGCGGACGTATCCTGATCCCGATACAGCGGAAGTTTCAGACCAGCACTGCACTCATCGGTTTATTTCCGCTTTGTTTATTTTTTCTGGCTACCTATATTCGGCTCCAGTACATAGACCCGCTGTTTGCGAAAGAATATACGTTGTGGGGTGTGCTCATCGTCATTTTGGGCGCAGGATTCTCCATGGTTGGCAGTTGGCTGTTGATTCGGGATGTCCGTGATCCGGTTGCAGAACTGACACATGAGATGAACCGAATCCAAGAAGGAGAGTTCGGCAGAAGAACACCGGATTTGTATTCAGATGAATTTTCGCAGTTGATCTCGGGATTCAATATGATGATTAGTCGGCTAGAGATGAGGCAGGAGCGTAATCGGCAACTGTTGCAAAGTTACTTCTCTCTGCTTGCGGCTGCACTGGATGCCAGGGATAAGTATACGGCGGGACATTCCATGCGTGTAGCGGAGTATTCCATTATGATCGGCAGGCTCAGCGGCATGAATGACGAACAGGCCGACTTGTTGTACAAGTCAGCTTTGCTTCATGATATCGGAAAAATTGGTATACCTGACGAGGTATTACTCAAAGACGGCAAGCTCAGTGATGAGGAATTTGCAATTATTCGTACGCATCCTGTATTAGGAGAGAGTATTTTGCTTCAGATTGAGCCTGTGGATGCTATGGCAGACTTCTTACCTGGAGTGCGATCCCACCATGAGAGGTATGACGGCAAAGGTTATCCTGATGGCATGGCAGGCGAGGAAATTCCGCTGTTCGGCCGTATTATTGCGGTAGCAGATGCGTTTGATGCGATGACGTCAAATCGACCGTACCGGAATGGAATGAGTGATGAGAAAGCGCTTATGATTCTGGAAGAAGGAAAGGGGACCCAGTGGGACCCCTATTATGCAGGTTTATTTATTGACGAGTGGAGACGACAGAAACAACTGGACCAAAAGCCGGAAGAGGGGGTTAGTTGATCCCCTCAGTCCATTTGGACTCTTTTCTGCGACGGCGATAAAGGGATAGACCCGTAATGATCGTGAAGATACACTCACCAAGAATAATTGCACTCAGTGCGTCGTAAATGACATGTTGCTTGATGAGCAGTGTAGAGATGATAATCAGGGATGCACCGGCAGCTACCGCCACCTTGACAGATTTACGGATGGTTGAAACCGATAGAACGGCACGCATCACCAGATAAGAGTGCAGGGCATGAATACTGGGAAAACAGTTATAAGGACGATCCTGGCTGTAGAGCCATCCGATGACGACTGCACCCAAGCCAGAGCCATTTAATTCCGGCCTAGGAACCATAGTTTGGAAGTTGAAGTAGATTAGGTAACAGATCCAGACACAGATGTTCATGGATAACAAGACCCGATAATACATAAGTCGATCCTTGGCACACAGATAGGCCAGCACGCCGAATACAAACGGGTACCATCCCAGATAGGGAATCGACATTGCGGGTATAAAAGGAAGCATCCGGTCAATTGGAGAGTTCAGGATAACATATCCACGATCCGGACTGTTCAAAATATCATAGAAAAGTCCCATGACAGCCAGGGATAACATCAGACTAAGCGACAGCCAGTAGGATTTATCTTTTAACAATTGCACAGCTGTAAATCTCCTTTCATCATGTTTCAAGCAAACATGATTATAGCGATAAATATAAAAAATGAAACAACAATATATTTTACTATGTCTTACACACAAATTGAATCTTGATTTTGTGTATTTTTTTGTTTCTTTTTGACGATGTTTCCATACTGGGGCAGGTCTAGCATGATATGATGTAAAAATACGAACGAAATAAGCATTGGGGTTATAACGTCGAACAACAGGAGTGAATGCATGCAATTTTCGAAAATGTTCGTACTCAATATGGGGATGCTTATTACGATTGCTTATCTTGCAAGTGTTTTCTATAAATATATCGTTATACGCACCTCTTCCCAAGTGAAACAGGTCTGTTCCGTGCTAGTGCTTATATTTGCAGGCTGGATCAGCACGGTGTTTGGATTTCAGTTGAATGATGAAGTTGTGTTTGATCTTCGTTATGTACCTCTAATTGTTGCTGTTCTGTCGTACAGGCAACCCTATAGTGTCATAATTATAGGTGTGGGAATCGGTCTGTCTAGGCTGACCTTTGGTATTTCCGATGCAACCGTCGCCGCGGTTATTAATATGTCTCTTCTTGGATTACTCTGTGCGGGCCTCAATATTTGGATGCGGCGCAGCAACTACAGGCTGATTGTCAAAGGCATCATCGTTACAGTGATTGTTAATGTTGTTAACAGTGTGAACATCGCCTTAGTAGGTGTCATTCCTACCGCATATTTCTTCTCACACATTATGCCTTATACGCTTCCTAGTGGAATCTTGCTTAGTCTTATATTTGCGTTCATCTTACGGGATTTTCAGAATGAACAAAATCGGATTCTCTTGATCCAGAGTACGAATCGGCTTTTATCTGTGCAGAAAGAGGAGTTGCAGAAAGCGCAAATTGTACTGGAGGAGAGAGCCAACCAATTGACGATTGCCTCACAGTACAAGTCCGAGTTTCTGGCGAATATGTCGCATGAACTGCGCACACCACTGAACAGTGTGATTAATTTTGCCCAGATGATTAGCGAGAATGCGGATACGATGGACCAGGAGGAAATTGTACGTTTTGCAGACATGATTGATCAGTCTGGACAAGAGCTTCTGAGACTGATTAACGATATTCTGGATTTGTCTAAAGTCGAAGCTGGCCGACTGGATATTGTACTTGAAGATATCAGCCTGAGCCAACTGATTGAAGATGCTATGAATCATTTTGGGCTCGTTGCTGACAAAAAAGGAATTGAACTGGTGCTGGAGAAACAAAAAGGACTGCCAGATACAATCTGGTCTGATCCACAGCGCGTGCAGCAGATTTTGCGGAATTTAATGTCCAATGCCATCAAATTTACGCCGAAAGGGAAGGTTACTCTAACCGTGAGTACCCAACAGACTAAACAGGCAGATATGGTTAGTCAGTGGCTTGTTTTTTCGGTTCAGGATACAGGGATCGGCATTCCGGAGGACAAGCATCATTCCATATTTGAAGCATTTCAGCAGGCTGATGGTTCGATTAGCCGTAAATTTGGGGGAACCGGACTTGGCCTCTCGATCAGCAGAGATCTGGCGAGATTGCTGGGTGGATCCATCAAACTCGAGAGTGCTGCGGGCAAGGGAAGTATCTTCCATCTGTGGCTTCCACTCACCGTGAAAAAATGAGTTGACAACCTCTGTGCCGTGAGTAGAATTTGGGGTGACAACTAGTATCGGCCGGCAAAGCTTTACCCGGTCTAAGGAGTGTATCCCCATTCAGAAGACGGTCAAGATGAACCCCTCTTCGTTCATAGGCAAGCCACGGCGCAAGGGTTCGACACAACGCACGAATTTATCAATTGCAACATGGGAAGGCGTACCGGCAATTATTTTGCAAACGTTGCTGGGTGGTCCATTTCTAACCGGGTTTTTGCTGTATCTTGGGGCCGGGTCGAGACATATTGGCTTTGTGCTCGCGATTACCACGTTTGTAAACATTGCGCAGATCGGCGCGGCATACTGGATGCAACGTATTCGGAGCCGTAAGCGCGCGCTTTTGCTGTTCGTTGGAGGTCACCGTATTTTGTGGAGTGCAACAGGATTAATTCCGTTCATTTTCCCTAAGGAATGGTGGGTCAGTGTTTTTATTGGCTTGTATACGATTGCATTCATATGTAATACCATCGGTGGTATGATCTGGACATCCTTGATTGGGGATATCGTACCTGCCAAGGTAAGAGGACGTTATTTCGGGATACGAAATACGATTCTGAATGCACTTGGAAGCGTTTGTTTATTTGGCGGCGGAATTTTGCTGGATCGTTATCCGGGAGAGACTGGTTTTCTGATTTTGTTTATTCCCGTATGGATCTGTGCCATCGCCAATACGGTTATTTATTTCTTCTATCCGGATCTGCCCTTTGAACGGTCGACCGAAAAGTCGTTCTCACGGATGTTCATCAAACCGTTTCAGGATCGGGTTTTCCTGAAAGCGACCATTTTTCTGGCGGCATGGCTGTTGATTCAGACATTAATTGTTCCTCTCTATTCTTACGTTATGCTGGATCTGTTAAATGTCAGCTATCAGATGGTCTCTCTGATCACGGTTGTGCAGACGCTGGTGATGATGGGAGGATTCTATATTTGGGGCAACCTGAATGCCAGATACAGTAACAAAACGCTATTGTTCTGGACGTTGCCTGTCATCGCCTTGTCCTGCCTGTCGTGGGGATTGATGTCCTTTGCCCCGGTATTGGTTGCGTTGTTCCTGTCCCACATCTTTCTCGGGATTGGCGTTGGCGGTTTCAACCAGCTCGCGTTTAATTTTACGATTGGCGATACACCGAAAAGTGAAAGACCGATGTTTATAGCCGTTTATTCAGCTCTGACTGGCGTAACGTCGTTTATTGGCCCGCTGATTGGCGGCTGGCTGTACGAGAAGATGGAAACTCTCTCGGAAGCGATGGTTTGGATATCCACCTACGGATTCCAAGTGATGGTTGGTACAGTGATGCTGCTGCTTACGTTTACTTTGGGACGTCGGGTTCTTTTAAAATAGAAACAGAAAAGCGGATCACGATACTCATCAATAGGATACTCAGCTATATATGATTAGATTGGGGTGGTTGAAGAGATGCATCATCCTGAACGCAAAGCGATGGTGATCGGGGCTACCGGACTTGTGGGTGGGCTTTTGGTTCACAGTCTGCTGGGGCACCCTGCATACAGTGAGGTTCGCATTCTGGTCAGGCGCAGACTTGATCTGGAACATCCCGGGCTGAAGCAATACGTTGTGGACTTCGAACAGCTTGAAGGTCAGGGGCACTTGTTTGCAGGGATCGACGATCTGTATTGCTGTCTGGGCACAACGATTAAAAAAGCAGGCAGCCAAGATCAATTCCGTGAAGTGGATTACCACTATCCGGTTCGTGCAGCGACGCTGGCAAAGCAGCATGGTGTGGAGCAGATGCTAGTGATTTCCTCCATGGGAGCGAGTGCGGATTCGCGTGTGTTTTATAGTCGGACCAAAGGTGAGATGGAGGATGCACTTTCGAGTATCGGGTTCCGTGCGTTACACATTTTCCGTCCATCCCTTATTCTGGGGGATCGCGGGGAGAAACGTCCGGGTGAACAATTCGCTGCGCATGTTATGACTTTTCTGGACCGCTGGATGAAAGGCCGTTTAGACAAGTACCGGGCCATTCAAGCGTCAACGATTGCTCAAGCCATGAGAAATGTCGCTATGGTGCAGACAAAGGGCAATCATGTTTATCCCAATGAAGTGATTCATGTGCTTGGGGTGCAGGACGCTTGAGACTTGCAAGGGCGCAGGCAATAAGCGTTTCTTGTCAGAACGGGTGCATGGTATAATAGGCTTTAAAAATAAAAGCATGCCTTGTCTCCATGTCGTGGCAGGGCAGCGAACGCAAAGGAGTACCTGTCGAATGAAAAAAGCAATCTCGACCGAGCAGGCGCCGGGCGCTATTGGTCCATACAGTCAGGCAGTAGATGCAGGGGATTTTATCTATACATCTGGTCAGCTTGGTCTGAATCCGCAAACCGGTGAATTTGGTGCAGATGTACAGGAGCAGACTCGCCTGTCTCTCAGTAATGTTAAAGCGATTCTGGAAGCAGCAGGTACAAGCATGGATAAAGTGGTGAAAACAACCGTATTCCTGAAGGATATGAATGACTTCGTTCCTGTCAATGAAGTATATAGCAGCTTCTTTACGCAGCCTTATCCTGCACGTAGTGCTGTGGAAGTTGCGCGTTTGCCGAAAGATGCACTGGTGGAGATTGAAGTGATCGCGCTGAAATAGGATGATATTTCAGCCTTGCCACAGGATGAGCGATCGAATCCTGTGGCGTATACCATTACAGCAAAAAGCCGATTAAGGTCGTTTGACCTGAAAATCGGCTTTTTGCGTTCGGTTTATTTTATAATAGAAAAGGGTGCTCAATCGCGGTCTTGATTGCGTGCAAGGAACAGCCACACGGCGTAAATCGCCAGAACGATGGCAATGATAATCCCCGTATAGTAGACAGAAATGACATCCTTTTGTTTGAGAGCGATAGCAATGTATGCCCAAGTGAATACGAGTGGGTACACACTGTCACGGTAACGGAAGCTGACAAGCACGGCCAGAACCATACCGACGATCAGCATGATAATCGTCCACGCCGTTTCACTGATGCCGAATCCATCCCATCCGATTTTGTACAAATAAACGGCTGTGTTAACGATGGTTGCTACGCTAACCCATCCGAGATAGATGCTGAACGGCAGTTTGACTAGCCAGATTTCAGCCGTTGTTGGCATGCTGATCGCACGTGTTTTGACGTATAGCATAATCAGAGTAAGCAGCAGCAATACGATAATCAGCAGCGCGAGTCCGGTCTTTAGATTTTGAAAAGCGAAAATCCATGCGACATTAAAGGCGCAGCTGGCGAGAAACCAGTATCCTAGACGGGTAATCGAGTTGTTTTTCCAGGACGCGGGGGTGAACTGATAGATGATAAATCCGGCGAGAAGGAGGTAGATCAGACCCCATATCGCAAAGGCATAGCCCGAAGGGGTCAGCAGTACAGGGTACATATCCGAAACTTCCTTGTTGGTCTTGCCGCCAATGGGCAGAGCATTGGAGAGATAATTTACAATAATAACAGCAATAAAACCGAGGGCGTTTAACCACTTATACGGATTGTTACGGGACATGACGTTTCCTCCTTGGTTTAACAAATGTAATGAACCGTGGGTCAGTCTACAATGAATATACCCACTAAAGACTCGTTTTAATAACATGTGTACTAAATTTGAGAACGTACATCTTCCGAAAACCTCGCTCGGTCAAGCTTATTGGAACGGAGTTGCACTCTTCCCAATGTACGCAGATGCAGGTGTGAATATGTCCTTATGAGTTTTTTCAGGCAATAGGGGGAGAGAGATGATAATAAGAGAAACAATGGAGAGACAACAGACCTGGTTCTATGTGATGGCTCTATGTGCAGGTGCATGGATTGGGCTAGCCGCTCCAGCTTGGGGGAGTCTACTTCATAATGCGGTGTCACCGGTTCTTGCTGTGCTCCTCTACAGCATGTTTGTGCAGATTCCGTTTACAGAGCTTCGGGCATCCTGGTCCAATCTGCATTTTATGGCTGCGCTGCTCATCGCGAATTTTATCGCTGTTCCTATTGTGGTTTGGCTGCTTACGCTTGTTTTTCCGCAATCGTCTGGTGTGTTGATGGGAGTCTATCTAGTCTTGTTAACCCCCTGTATCGATTATGTCATCGTGTTTACACAGCTGGGACGGGGGAACGAGAAGCTGATGCTGGCAGCAACTCCACTGTTGTTTGTAGTACAGATAATTTTGCTTCCAGGGTATCTTTGGTTATTCATGGGCAGTGATGCAGCCGCAGTAATGAGGGCAGGGCCATTTGTAGAGGCTTTCTTGCTACTAATTGTGGTTCCGTTGTTGCTCGCATTGATGACACAAATATTAGCCAACAAAGGCGGAAGTGCGCAGCGGTTGCTTCATGTTACGGCATGGTTTCCGGTTCCAATGATGGCAATCGCGTTGGCCGTCGTTGTAGCTTCCCAGATTGGCAAGGTCTACAATGATCTGAACAGTATTGTGGATGTCATTCCGATCTACGCTGCGTTCCTTATCATTATGCCCTGGATATCGAGAATTATTGCGAAACTTTTCCAACTCGATACGGGTGCTGGCCGAGCTATAGTCTTTAGTGCTTCAACCCGAAATTCGCTGGTTGTTTTGCCATTGGCATTGTCGCTCTCACCAGAGTGGGCAACCATTGCGGCCGCGGTAATTGTCACGCAGACGATGGTGGAGCTTGCAGGAGAGCTAATCTATATCCGCCTTGTACCGCTTGTGATTTTGCGAGATCGGTAAGAGGCTGTGTAAACGTAAGGCATAAAGAGGACTTCCGACAGCATGTGTCGAGAAGTCCTCTTTTGGAATCGAAACAGGTTTGTTATGAACCTCTTTGTAGGATGGTTTTACGATATTCCGCAGGGGTCATTCCCTCTATTTTTTTAAATACTTTGCTGAAATACTTTTCATCCTGAAAACCGACCATTTCCGAGACTTTGGCAACTCGCAGGGAAGGGTTTTGGAGCAGGAGCTTGGCATTGTTAATCCGCAGCTTGCCGAGATATTCTGACCAGTTCAATCCGAACTGTTGTTTGAATTTACGAGAAATGTACTCCCTGCTCAGATAAAAGCGTGCAGCAATCTGTTGCAATGACAAGTCCTCCTGATAATGAGTTTCCATGTAGCGAGCGATTTCACGCATAGGATCAGGATCGGCGTGACGCTGAGCTGTGAGTGCTTTTCCGGCTGCAAGCAATCGTTGCTCTAGCAGGGAACGAAGAAGCGGGAACGAAAGCAGACCTTCAGGATCGAAAGGCAATTCGGCAAAAGGAGGAAATTGATCTTCGGCACTTTCTTCCTCCGGGGAGAACTGACCTTCGGCATCATCCAGCCAACGGCTCAGCATCCATTCCAGCTCTTGCATCCATTGTTGCAGCTGCTCTGCACCGATCACCTCTAGCTTGGTAAACGGCTCAAGCCACTCTGTGACGGTATCGGTTACACTGGCAGCATGACAACTTAAGGCTGCTATGCGCATAGGCTCTTCAAAAGCAGTCAAACGTTGGCCCTTATTCCTGCTCGAAGATTCAAGGGTAGAGTGAATACGCCGCCGCGTACCAATGGTGTTGCGCCTCCACAATTTGGAGCTGGCATCCAAATAGGCTCCCGAAATACCGGCAGGGTAGTTTTCACAGGTAGATACCCCAAAATGAAGCCTGCGCTGAATCGTCTGTTCCAATCCATCGTTAATGCTATCCAGGATGCGTGTCAGTGAGGACAGTGCCCCCCAGTGAAACAGTACAATTTCATCCGGCTGGTTGAGCTGACGAAATGTAACCCCTTCTGTCGGTGTACGCATCATCTCCGCACAGATGTTGAGCACGGAGAATACGAGCAGATCTGGCTGACTGCGATATTTAGCTAAACAATCCGCATCCAGATGAGACAGACTGGTGACGGCTACACAGCACATCGGAATGAGGCAGGGGAGATTCAATTCTTCCTGTAATCGCTGAATATGTGCGGAAGTGTTACCTCTGCCAATGGCCAGCTCGGTGAGCAAGCGATCCTGATAATGCGGGCGCATGCGATTAACCACGATGGATTGTTTGGTGGACTCTGCGCGTAGGGTATGCTCCTCTTCCCAAGATTTCACTGCCTTCATCAAAGAGGCATTCAGTTCGTCTGCTTCGACGGGTTTTAGTAAGTAGTCCATGCCGCCATGCCTTATTGCATGTCTCACCAGTTCAAAATCGTCGTATCCGCTAATGACAATGACTTTACAATGTGGGGCATGTGCTGAAATCCATTCAAGTAGTGCCATTCCATCCTTGCCGGGCATGCGCATATCGCTCAGTATAATCTCAGGTTGATGCGCTGTGATTGCCTCGATCGCTTCATTTCCGTCTGCTGCTTCGAGCAATATGTCGATCCCCAGGTCATCCCAATGACCAAGGAGCTGGATGGCATGGCGGACATGCTGTTCATCATCAACAAGCAGTGCTTTCATGTTGTTCACTCTCCCGCGTATAGTTTGACTTGAAGTTTTACACCGCCTGCTTCTAAATTATCGATTTCGATCCTGGCAGGCATGCCGGGATGAGCGTTGAGTGCAAGTCTGCGTACCACATTGCGAATGCCGATGGATTCGGACATGGCAGAATCCGGAGAGGACATTGCAGATTCTGTCTCTTGGGGTTGCAGCCATTCGCGTATTTCAATCAGTTTATCTTCAGGAATAACTGGACCGTTGTTAATCAGTTCAATCTCTATCCAGTGCTCGTCAACCCGGCGGCTAGTGATGGAGATATATCCTTTTCCTGGCTGTACATCGGCTCCGTGTTTGAAATAGTTTTCAATTAATGGCTGCAATGTCATGCGAGGCATCTGAACAGATAATGTATCCTCTGCAAAATCCATGTGTACCTCCAGTCGTTCACCAAAACGTTCCTGCTGCAGCTCCAGATACAGCCGAGCATGCTCTGCTTCCTCGCGGAGGGTTACACGGGTCTGATCCCGCATGCTGTAGCGCAGCATTTTGGACAGGGAAGAAAGTAAGGTATACGCTCTTTTCCCTTGCTGTTGTAACGCCAGAGTCCCAATGGATTGTAAAGTGTTATATAGAAAATGCGGGTGAATCTGTGCTTGCAATGCTTTGAGCTGATTCGTTTTATTCGCAAGTTCCAGCTGGTACTCTCGCAAGATCAAGTTATTCACAGTATCCATCATATCCCGGAAATGTCTCGCAAGCACCCCGAATTCATCCCGGCTCGACAGACGGATATCTACATGCAGGCGGCCTGCCTGAATCTGATTCATGTATCGCATGAGCTGCCTGAGCGGACCTGTAATACGTATGGAAATGAATAGCGTTGCCACGATTACAAGGAGTAACGCAGCAATGGCAATCATCGCATTGTTCCAAGTTAGCGCTGTAGCTCTTGCATATAACGTTTCATTCGGAATTTCTTTCACAATGGTCCAATCCGCATAGTTGCTTCCGAGCTGCTGATATACATACATGGAATGATCTTGTTCAAAATGACCAGCAGCATTCCGTGCCGAACCGGCAAGGGTTCGTCCATCTTCAAGCACACTTCCTGCCACTTGCTGCAGATGACCAGCCTCATTGGCCGCTTGTACCTCGGTTCGTCCTTGATAAACAATCCGGTTCTGCCCATCGACCACATAGATCTGCTCTTTAGCTGGATCATACAGTCTGCTGCAGATTGCGGCAATACTGTTCATGTTAAGATCAATGGCTAGAACGCCCAGCCGTTCAGGAGATGGGATATCCCTGATGATCCGATGCAGGGTAATCACGGTTCTTGGTGAATCATCAGGAGAGGCCGCCTTGAAACCATAGGTATGACTCATATGTGCAGATTCTACCCAGATATCCGATCCTCCGTCCCCCGTTTTACCATGCAGTGAATCGGAATAAGCTTGCTTGCGTTCCTCGCGTTTTGGGAAAGGATTGGTAATCAAGGTGGATTGGTTGGATACAAAAGAATGCAGATAGAGCTGGAATACATCCGGTACAGCGGCTCTGATCGTTTGCAACGTTGTGTATACCTCAGCAACAGCCCGATAATCCCCCGGCAATTTAGCCAGATTCCGCAGGAAATTGGGATCATTGTATACGGCGAGCGAGGCCCGTGCTACGTTATCGACGTAATTGTTGAGATTGGTTGAAGCCTGATAAATAAGACGTTTATTCTCTTCCAGTGCTTGTTCTCGCAGGGCTGTCTTGGTCTGAATAAAGGTCATGCTGATCGAAGCCAGCAGTGGAATCGTCGTTGCGATTAGCATAAAGGCGATGAGCTTGGTGCGGATACTGTAATATTTGGACATCAGTACACCCCTTCTGGTGACTCGTCAAGAGAGGACAATATTTTACACCCAACTGTTCACGAGTGTCGGTGTTTCCCTTCACGATTTTGGAGTTTAATAGAATAAGAGACCAATATCATCCATCTATAGAAGGGGAGAACGATATGAAGCATCGCAAATCTTCACAGCTGTTACAGCAGCTTGTGTTCGTGGGTCCCTCCGTTGTATTTTTTATTCTCATCATCGTGGTCCCTTTCCTGCTTGGCATGATGTATTCCTTTACGGATTGGAATGGAGTATCTGCCAGCATTAACTGGGTTGGGCTTGATAACTTCGTGCATATTTTTGCAAACGATCCCAAGTTCCAGAATGCATTCTGGTTCACAGTACGCTTCACCGTTGTAGGGGTGATCCTCACCAATGTCATCGGTTTTTTCCTGGCCTACTTCCTGACCAAACCGCTCAAGACGAGAAATATTCTGCGTACGATCTTTTTTATGCCTAACGTAATCGGTGGATTGCTGCTCGGGTTTATCTGGCAATTCATATTTGTGAAAGGGTTTTCAGCAGTAGGCGACGTGACGGGCTGGTCCTTCTTCAATCTCCCGTGGCTGGGAGATGAGCCGACGGCCTTCTGGGGAATTGTCATCGTGTTTGTATGGCAGACCGCCGGTTATCTGATGGTCATCTATATCTCATCCTTAACGAATGTCTCACCTGATCTGCTGGAAGCTGCCGAAATTGACGGAGCCAGCCGCGGGCAGGTGCTACGGAGCATTATTTTACCACTCATTATGCCTGGTGTAACCATCTGTCTGTTCCTGGCGATTTCCTGGTCGTTCAAAATGTTTGATCTCAACTTGTCACTCACGAAGGGTGGTCCGTTTGGCTCAACCGAGTCGGTTGCACTCAATATCTACAATGAGGCCTTCGTGAACAACCGGTACGGTATTGGAACCGCTAAAGCATTTATATTTTTTGTTATCGTTGCCATCATCACCATGGTTCAGGTTCGTTTGACGAAGAGCAAGGAGGT
This sequence comes from Paenibacillus sp. 4624, assembly GCF_050435065.1. Taxonomy (NCBI): domain Bacteria; kingdom Bacillati; phylum Bacillota; class Bacilli; order Caryophanales; family Paenibacillaceae; genus Paenibacillus; species Paenibacillus sp. 4624. Next base: position 59,019 of record NZ_JBNDJR010000014.1, on the reverse strand, counting down.
TGAAGCCTGATGGAGACAACAAAAAATTATCGCTTCGGTACCGTAATTACCGAAATTGTGATGGTGTTGATCGGATTGTTGTTCCTGATTCCGTTTTACTTCCTGTTTGTGAATTCGGTCAAAACCTTCGGTGACCTGCTTACCAATTCGGCTGCCTGGCCGGAAGTGTTCCAGTGGGGCAACTACGCGAACGCTTGGGAGAAAATTAGTTTTCCATCGGCGCTCATGAACTCGCTGATCGTAACGATCGTCAGCAATCTGTTGCTTGTGCTGATCAGTTCCATGGCCGCGTACCGCATGGTTCGCAGCAATACAAGGTTCAACCGGATATTATTCGGCCTGTTTATTGCGGCAATGGTGATTCCGTTCCAGTCTATCATGATCCCGCTTGTTACGGTAACCAGCAATCTGGGATTGATCGACAGTCTCGGCGGACTCATTATCTGTTATCTCGGGTTTGGAGCACCGATGTCCATCTTCCTGTTTCATGGATTCGTTAAATCGGTTCCCTTAGAGATTGAGGAAGCAGCCCGTGTCGATGGAAGTTCGGCCTATGGAGTATTCTTCCGCATCGTATTCCCGCTGATGAAACCGATGTATGTAACCGTCATCATTCTGAATACGCTCTGGATTTGGAATGACTATCTATTGCCATCATTGATCCTGCAAAGCTCCAATCTGCGCACCATTCCAATCGCAACCTTCGCGCTGTTCGGTCAATATACGAAACAGTGGGATCTGGCTCTGCCTGCTCTGGTACTTGGGATCATGCCAATCATTATTTTCTTCTTGCTGATGCAGAAGTATATTATTCAGGGTATTACTGCCGGCTCCGTTAAAGGATAGGTGCGAGGGCGGGTCGCTCCGGGGAGAGTGCGGGGGAAGTCACTCCGTCATCATGTGCGCTTTCGGTCGCTGTTGCTCCTGGGGGGCCTGAATGTATGATGGCTAAGGAAGCCCCCGAGGTTCAAAGGCGAACGCTCCGCTCCTCCAGCGCATCATGATGCCTCCGCTCCTGCCTCGCACGGTGGCGGGCAAAAGGCACATCTGCCCGCAGGGCTTGGACAGATGCGCCGGAGCAGAGCAGGGAAAGACAGTGAGAGACAAGAGTCGGCTTGTTCGTTAATCCGTGATCAACTGCGCATACCATTTGTGGGCATTGCGTTAGTTCATCTATATAGTAAGCAAAAGAATTATAAACAAAGACTGGGTCATCTTAAACAAACGAAGTAAAGAGTAAAAGGGTAAGCAAGAGGTGCAGGCGGTAAAAGTGAAACTACTTACAGGGAGAGTGTATCTATGAAAAGAATGACAAAGTTAACATTGCTAATGCTCATTGCTTTTTCAGTCATGCTTGCAGGTTGTGGAAACGGGGACAAAAGCGGTAGTCCCGTGAATACAGATGCTCAAACGGGTGGTGGTGAAGCGGCGGCTGGCACCAAAACGATTAAAATTTTTCAATACAAAGTTGAAATTGCCGAAGCGCTTAATCGTCTCAAAGCAGAGTATGAGTCTTCCCACCCAGGCGTGAAGCTGGACATTCAGACGGTCGGCGGTGGCAGTGATTACGGAGCTGCACTAAAAGCGAAGTTTGCCGCAGGTGAACAACCGGACATCTTTAACGTAGGTGGATACCGTGAACTCGATACCTGGCTTGAATATCTCGAAGACCTATCCAGTGAACCGTGGGCTAAGGATGTACTGGAAGTGGCCAAAGAGCCGATGACTAAGGATGGCAAGCTCTATGGACAGCCACTCGCGTTGGAAGGGTACGGTTTTATCTATAACAAAGATTTGTTTGCCAAAGCTGGCATCACTGAAATCCCAACAACACTGGAACAACTGGATCAAGCAGCAAAGAAACTTCAGGACGCAGGCATTACACCGTTCTCCAACGGGTATCAGGAGTGGTGGGTGCTTGGCAATCATAATGTCAATGTAGCATTTGCGAATCAAGCCGATCCGGTAAAATTCATTCAAGGTCTGAATGAGGGGACGGAGAAAATTCCGGGTAACCCAGTCTTCGAGGAATGGATCAACCTGCTTGATCTGACGCTCAAATACAGCAACAAAAATCCGCTCACCACAGACTACAACACACAGGTAACTCTGTTTGCTAGTGGAGAAGCGGCGATGATGCAACAAGGGAACTGGACACAAGTACAGATTGACGGCATTAATCCGGATCTGAATCTGGGTATTCTGCCTATGCCGATTACAAATGAACCGAATGATAAGCTGTTCGTAGGCGTGCCTAACTACTGGGTTGTGAATAAAAACTCCCAAGTGAAGCCAGAGGCAAAAGAGTTCCTGGAATGGCTCGTCACTTCCGACATTGGTAAAAACTATTTAACTAAAGAATTCAAGTTCATTCCGGCGTTCAGTTCAATTCAGGCATCGGAGGAAGAGCTGGGTGACCTTGCAACAGATATCATGAAATACAGTCAGGAAAATAAAACGTTAAGCTGGAACTTCAACCGTTTCCCTGAGGGCGTTCCACAAGAGTTTGGCAGCACCATTCAGGCGTATGTGGCAGGTAAATCAGATAAAAAAGCATTGCTTGATGCATTACAGCAGAACTGGGATAGTCTGAAAAAATAAGTAAATCACGTGCACTTGAAGTCAGTTGCATCTTTTGCAACTGGCTTCTTTGCATTTCCTGCTACAGCACGGTGTTCAGCTTAAAAATGTGGATAACTGCTCACCTTTACAAATCAAAAAAATAACTTTTACATCGGCTTAATACTATATGTGGATATCCTGTGTGTATATGTTCTAAATGTGGACAACTTTTCAGAAAATAATCTGATGATCTGATTTTATCAACAGACATGCTTGCTTTTGTTAAAATAGTACTATATAGTTCTAGTTATGAACAATGACAATATATCACATCAAGGGACTCCTAAATCTTCTAAACCATCCAAACCTAGAAGCTCCAGTCCCAGAAGCTCTAGTCCAGTTAACCGCACCAAAGCGGTGGAAGTTGCTGCGCAGCTATTTCTCCAGCAGGGTTATGCTTATGTCAGCATGGATGAGGTGGTGCGTGTTAGCGGCGTATCCAAATCCAATATCTATTATCATTTTAAAAACAAGGAGGAACTGCTTCAGGCGGTTGTGCAGTTCTGGATTGCCCAATATGAATCCGAGCTGTATCTGCTTCTAAGTCAGCGTGAGCGGGGAGTGGAGGAACGGATGAACTCTTTCCTGGAATTGCTCTCGGCAGGTATAGAACATAGAAACTTTAAAGGCACATGCCCGTTTGTCACTCTTTATATGCAGGCACCGGAAAGTGCTTCCCTGGCGAAGGAGAGTATCTCGATCTTTTTCCGGGAGCTTGTACCTATGGTGGAGAAGCTGTTCCAGCAAGGGGTAGAACGCGGAGAATTCCGCAAAGGGATTGAGCCGGGGGCTGTAGCTTCCCTATTTGTTGCAGCACTTGAAGGTTCGCTGATCTTGGCCGGAACTTCACGTGATCTGGGTATTATCGAGCAGTCCGCACGAACGTTTTGTCAGATGCTTCGTTAAACGAAGCTCTTTTTTTGGAAGTTAATAGTACTGATTAGTACTAGTTTATATCTTGGTAATAAACGAGATCAAGAGAAATTTTTGACGGACTAAAACTAAAAATAAATAAAGAAAAAAATAAAGAAATATTATGGAGGCATATCGATGAACCAGGCAAGGTTGGAGCAAACCGTTCTTTTTATGACAGGTAGTACAGGTTTTATTGGAAAGGAAACAGTGAAACAACTGGTAGAGAAAACAGATATACATATGTTGCTGCTGGTTCGCTCCGAGCGGCGCGCCAGATCAGTACTGGAGAGTTACGGTGTGAGAAGTTTTGAACGGATTACGTTTATCGTAGGTGATTTATCTTTGACAGGTCTGGGGCTTGTTCAAGCGGATCGTGAACGCATCGCCAAGGCACATGTCATTCTTCATTCAGGGGGAACGATGGATATTACGCTGGGACGAGAGACAGCAGAAAAAATCTTTATGCATGGAGCGAGAGAGATTGCTCAGCTGGCTCAGGATATGAAATTTAGCGGAAGTTTGCGTCACTTCATTCATGTGGTTGGTTTTATGAGCCCTTATGGACAAGGGAATGAGCAAGAGAAACAGGAACAGGAACAGGAACAGGAACCGGTTGAAATGAATCATGCTGGTAGCCAAGAGAGTGCTTATGAAGAGATGAAGTTCAAAGCCGATGCTTATATAAGGGCGCATGCCAAACAGTATGGTTACCCTTTGTCCGTGGTAAATCCCAGTACGGTGGTCGGGCCACGCCCAACAGGTGAAACCGAGCAGACTGGCGGTATCGGGTTGCTTATTGGAGCCGTTCAGAAAGGTTTTATGCCTGTTGTTCCTGGTGGATCGTCTTACTGGCTGCCACTCGTGGAGAATGATGTGGTGGCAGAAACACTGGTCTTTCTAATTCGGGATGAGGCACCGTTGGGAGGGACTTATCCACTGCTCGCCCGTAAGGATGAGAGTCCAAACATGAAGGAGTTGCTGCATGTGATCACGAAGCAACTGGATGTTCCCAGACCGACAGGATCATTGCCATTATCCTGGATTCAACGCCTTATGAGCCTTGGCGGAAGTCGTGTCAGCGGTATACCTTCACAGTCACTTGCTTTTATCACAGACAGAACATTTCCGGTAGAGGAGACCGAGGGACTGATGCAACGAATGGGGAGAAGCTGGCCTGATATTCGGGAGCAGCTTCCCTTCATTATTGCTGATCTGGACTATCGGCTTCTGTCCAAGGCTGAAGTTGAACATGAACATGTTCTAACCGATTATATCCGTGTGCGTTTGGGAAATCTGGCGAGTTTAGGCTGGGAAGGGGAGGGGGAGCCATGGGTGATCGTGCATGGTTTGCTCCAATGTGCGGATGACTTGCTTCCTCTGGGATCACAGTTGCACAGACTTACACGCAATCCCGTCTGGATGGTTGATCTCGCAGGATTTGGTCGCTCACCTGTTCACCAAGAAGAAGATGCATTTACAGGTCAGGTTAACGCACTGGTGGAAGCTTTGTCTGAAATGCAGGGTCCAATCAAACTCGTTGGTCACTCTGTAGGTGCAGCGATCGCGGCGGCAGCGTTAAAGCGAAGCGGGCGTACCGATATTCGTTTGGCGCTGCTCCAGCCTGTTGCGGACAATGGAAGGGATGCGCGTTTAACAAAGATACTTCGGCTACCGCGCCTTGTGGTCAGAACTTTGCTTCGTGCCAGGTCACAACGGAGTTGGGCCAATGTTTTCCGTGCGAGTGGCAGTACATCATTGGATGAGAGCAGGGTTACGAGGCTGGCTAAGAGGATACAAGCCTATCTCCGTTCACCTCGTATAGCGGGTGCGCATGTAGATTTGTTGCGGTGGATTCACTTGGGACATAAGCAGACGATAGGCTTTTGGGATGAATTCGGAAGCCCTCGGCAGACAGAGGTTGACGCAGATCGACTGGTAGTTTGGGCTGAAAAGGATCGAGAGTATCATTTTCCTGCTAGTTTACATGCGGGTTATAAAAAAGTGGAACTCCCTTATGGTCACTATTTCCCAGCCTTTCAGGTTGAACAGACAGTGGAAATCCTTCTTGGTTGGGCTGGTGAAAGCGATGTGAATAACAAAAGGTAGAAAGTTTGAAATCCAGTATTGTTATTGAAAGGCTTTCCACAATATGTCCACAGTAGAGGATAAGCAGCCCGGAAAACGACAAAGTTTACGTTAGATTTACAAACAAATACACAACATGTCCACATTAAAATAATGAATATCCACATAAATAAAGGTATATATCCACAGACTGTGAGCAATATGTGCACAACTTATCCACAGAAGGGGTATAACGTTATGTTTTTATTCACGATAAGCAAATTTTAACGGTTATTTAATGAGTTATCCACAGGAATGAGGGTTAAATCGTTTATTTTTCAAAGAAAACAGGGAAAGAGATGTAACTGCGATTCTTCTTGTTGAAAGCCTAAACAATTGCGCTAAAATTGCCGATACAACATGTAACGACTCATCGTCTAAAGTTCGACAGCCAAAAGCGTGTTGAAGATCTGATTTTACGGAATGAGAGGGTATGGGGACATTATGGATGAAGTAATGCAATATATTAATTTCTCGGTGGGAGAACAAATTTTTGCACTTCGCATTGATCAGGTTCATGAAATTATTAGAATGGTAGAGGTTACAACGGTTCCTTTCGGAAGTCCTGAGATCAGAGGATTCGCTTCATTGTACGGAAAGGTAGTTTCTGTCGTGAGTCTGCGTGTGTTGCTCGGCATGCCCGAGAAGGAAGATACCTCATCTACACGAATTATTGTGGTCCCTTACAAGAACGGGTTTGTGCCTCTGATTGTAGACATGGTAGATTCGGTTGTGACGTATGATCGTTTCGAAGAACCCGCAGAAGAACACCGCCGCTTTATGCTTGGTGTTTTTGATAAAATCGGATTCTGTGCGGATCACCGTGCGGGTATTTTGAACCTGGATGTACTGCTAGGCAGTCTGGTCAGATCTTGATTAGATCAAATGGGTGACAGTCTGACGGCCCACATCATTAAATGATTAAACAAAATGTTCCTCATCCGAATTCTGGAGAAGGGGCATTTTTTTGTACAGAAAAAGAGCGTGATCAGCACTTTTTATACGTAAAGGTTTTTAAATCCGTTCATTTTCGTATATGATGGAGAGTAACAATGCGAAGGGATGACGGGAGACTGTAATGATGCAATCGCTGTATGGAGTATGGCTTGGAGACGTGTTTTTTTGTTTTTCCGGTGAAACATCGGAACCGCGCGTAGATGCTTGGAGTCACGTGGTACGAAGGCTGCAATTTGGCGACGGGGGTCGTCTGTTTCAGCCTGCCGCGTTGCGTCTTGCGGAACTGCGCTGGCCGAATCCGCTTCGAAATGCGGCAGAAGCCAAAAACGTAAAGCGGAGGCAGTTGCTTGGACGAACGTTGGAAGGATTGGCGGTTTCACCGAAGGATGCGTTCAGACTGTTATTGCAGTGGGACGATCAGATGTTACATGCAGCTGGGATTCAGGCTGGAGAAGAGATGCGTTACTGGGTCAAGGCAGCACAGTTCACACAGGAATTGTTGCTGCGAGGGGCGATTGCTCCGGCGGCAGCATTTGCCGCTAAAACAGGTGCAAGACGGCGAACGGGTCAAGAGACCCTCTCAGGAGTGTGGCGTCCGCGTTTGCAGCTTGAAGAAGATCAGGAGCGTTTCAAAAGCCTTGCCGAATCGATGCCTCCCATTGCTCTGTCAGCGCCGGGGGCCTATGCCTCCACGGAGCCGGAGACACGTGAGGAAGCGGCAGGCACGGTATTGTTTTCATTTATGAGCGGCATCATTCATGCGGTGGTAACCAATGAATTGGAAGGCATGGATAGTGAACTTTCCCGTTACCGGACATCGTTCAGACGTGGCTCTTCACCGGTGTCTGAGCTATGGTGGAACAGCCTGATCTCTATATTCCGCCCAGTCACTGTGCAAGGACCGACGGAGGATATGGCGGATTTCGTCGATGCGATTCATGAAGCCGGGGGTACAACGATGCCTGCATTTGGTGTCGAAGAAATGCCGCCTGCGGAAGGCAAGTTCAGACTGGTCCTGCGATTGGAACCGCCGCTGGGAGAGCAGGAGACCACTTGGGGGATCAGTTTCTGGGTGGACAGTGATCAAGAAGCAGGCCTTAGGTTGCCTGCACGAAGCATTTGGGCACACCCGGGGCGTGATCTGGATCGGGGAAAAGTTTACTATGCCTCTGTGGCAGAGCAGTTACTGATGGCCATTGGTCAGGCGTCTGAGCTGGCACCGGAACTGGAAACTGCTTTGCTGCATGCTCGTCCCGAGGGGATACAGCTGCAGCAACAGAGCTTTTTTGAATTTCTTACCCATGCGGTTCCCAAGCTGCAGAAGGCTGGGGTAACGGTTCTTATGCCGTCAAGATGGAGCCGCGCCGGGAAACGACGCGCAGGTCTGCGTTTGCAGATGATGAACGGAGCGCCGGAGCGTCAGCCTGGAGCTGTATCTACACTCGGCATGGAGCAACTCGTTTCCTTTACAGCAGAGCCGATGCTGGATGGTAAGCCGATTACGGCAGAAGAACTTGCCGCACTGGCTGAATCTGCCGTTCCCTATGTTATGTTTCGCGGGGAATGGATCGAAGTAGATACCAAAGAGATTCGCCAAGTGCTTCGATATATGAAAAAAGAAGAAGAACAATACATGCTGCTTTCCGAATGGCTGCATCTTGCCGCAGATGAAGGGGAAGATTCCATTTGGAAAGGGATGTCTGTTTTCGGTGCCGAATCCGAAGGCATGCTCGCTTTCCTGCTTGAGGGACAGGTGCTGCGTAACATTGAACCTCGCCCAGTGCCAGCGGAGCTGCATGGTGAACTGAGGCCGTATCAGGAACGTGGATTTCAGTGGTTATCTGCCATGGGTGAACTGGGTTTCGGGGTGTGTCTTGCCGATGATATGGGACTTGGAAAAACGGTTCAGGTCATCACGTGTCTGCTCGATCGCAAAGAGGAGGAACGCCAGGCCGCACTGAAAGAGGCACAAGAAGCACAGGAGTCCGTTGATGACCTCGATACAGATATGCCGAAGGGTCAGTGGCCTACACTTATTGTCTGCCCAACCTCTCTACTGGGCAACTGGCAACGTGAGCTGAAGCGTTTTGCGCCAAACTTGTCACTGTACATTCATCATGGTGGACAGAGGTTACATGGAGATGCTTTCGAAGAGGAAGCACAGAAGCATGACATCGTGCTCACAACCTATCATTTGGCAGGTCGTGATGGCCCTGATTTGGCTTCGTTGCACTGGTCAACCGTGGTGCTGGATGAGGCACAGTATATTAAAAATTATCGGACGAAGCAGGCGCAGAGTGTCATGCGGCTGTCCACTTCTCATCGGATTGCCATGACAGGAACACCGGTGGAAAACCGTTTGAGTGAACTATGGTCTATTTTCCAATTCCTGAATCCGGGATATCTCGGTACATCTTCTTCGTTCCGCCAGCGGTATACAGGCTTGGCGCCTTCGGAAGAGAACGCGGCTTCGCTCCGCGAACTGCACAGGCTGGTGTCGCCGTTTATGCTTCGCAGGCTGAAGAGTGATCCGGATATTCGCAAAGATTTGCCCGAAAAACTGGAACTGAAATCCTATTGTTCATTGACACCGGAGCAGGCCATTCTATATCAACGGGTTGTGGATGATCTCATGGGCGGTCTGGACGGACGGAACGGTATTGCACGTAAAGGTATCGTGTTATCCTCTCTAACCAAATTGAAGCAGATCTGTGATCACCCTGTTCTGGCGGACAACAGCCGGAAGGAGCACGGCAAGGCTGAAGCATCGGGCAAGATGGAAAGGCTGCTGGAACTGCTGGATGCTATTCGGGACAACGGAGAATCGGCGTTGATCTTTACCCAGTATGTTGCAATGGGGAATCTGTTGGTTTCGAGACTGAACCGGCGTTATGAGGAAGAACCTTACTTCCTGCATGGTGGGGTTTCGAAGTCGCAGCGGGACGAAATGGTGGAGACATTCCAAAAAGGGGAAGGCCCGTCTATGTTTGTTCTGTCTCTTCGTGCGGGCGGCGTAGGTCTGAACCTGACACGGGCAAGCCATGTCATTCACTATGACCGCTGGTGGAATCCGGCGGTGGAGAACCAGGCGACAGACCGGGTATTTCGGATCGGCCAGAATCGCAACGTTCAGGTACACAAGTTGATCTGCCAGGGTACATTGGAAGAACGAATCGATGAGCTGATTGAGAGCAAGAAAGCCCTCTCCGAGCAGGTTGTAGGTTCAGGGGAAAACTGGCTGACCGAGATGTCAGACGAGGAATTGAGTAGTCTGATCTCGCTTCAAGGAGAGACTTGGTTGTAAGGTTAACGCTGAGGTCGGTAGTGGATAAGGTGATTCACACTACATTTGAATGCTTGGCAATGAAGAATCGGCTTGATGTTGGTAAAGCTGGTTTGCGCGATTAATGAGAGAGGGGGATGATGATGAGCGAAAAATGGAACATCGAGCTGCATATGTCCCCCGGGGTGTGGACGGCAGAGGTGAATACAGTGGCGGATTCGGGAGAGACTGTGCCCGGGTCCGCTGATGAAGATCAGAGGGGAACAGCCGCATCCGGCGTGTTCACGGTCACAGGCACGCTGCCGCAGCTAAGCGAGGCGCAGCGCGAGGCCGTGCTGGCGCAGCTGCGCAAGCGCCCGCTGGCGCTGTACGCCCTGCTGCGCGGCGGCCCGGCGCCAGAGGAGCTCGCCGGGCTGTTGCCCGCGGCGGCGCCTGCTGGCACGCCAGGCGAGGCCGTGCTCGGCGCAGCGCCTGCAGCGGCGTGCACCTGCGGCCGCGCAAGCTGCGCGCATGCCGCGGCGGCGGAGCACGCCGTTGCTGCGCGCCTCGCGGCCGAGCCGCTGCTGCAGCTGGCGCACGCCGGCCTGCCGCGCGAAGCGCTGCTCGCCGGCGTGCTGGGATCATGGGCAGAGGAACTTGCCCATGATCCCAGCGGCCCGGGCCGCGCAGCGGAAACGGCGGGCCGCCCGCAGGCGCGGGCTGGCGAAGGCGGCGCGGCCGTCGGCGAATGGATCGCCGAGGCCGCCGCGGACGGCGCCATGCACCAGCCGGGGCCTGGCTTCGGCGCCGTGGAGGTGCGGCTCGCGCAGCCGGGCAAACCGCCTGCGCTGCCCGAGCTGACCGCGCTGCTGCCGGGAGTGCCTGCAGCAGCCGGTCTGGATCTGATCCGCGAGCGCGTGGCGGCGCGGATGTGGCAGGCTGTCCAGAAGCACAAGGACAGCCCGGCAACCAAATGATGCATAACACAGCGGGGGGAGATCACCAGATCGCCCCTGCTTTTTTTGTGGGGTTTAGCTTTCTTTTCCAGTTTCCATCTGAAGCTATCTAAGTTTGGGATGTTGTATTAAATGTACAGAAATCAAGGCTACAAGCTGTATATAGGGTATATTTCTGCGTAGAGACTTGGAGAAGGAACTCTTTACAGGTGGAGCTTATCGTGCATTTAAGGTATACTGTCGCAGGGAACATTAGGGCGTGTCTTGAAACCTACTGAAGTGCATCTTTTAAACCTTTTTTGCCCCTGCTACGTCACTTCCCCTTGACGTGCCCCGGCACGCCTGCGGGAAACTTCCTAGCTTGGAACGAAAATTCGGCAAAATCTGCTTACTTCAGCGTTTTCAGACACGCCCTAGCGTAACCATGAGAAAACGTAAAAAAAGATATTCATTCTACTAAGGTGATAGGAGTTTTATGATGAAATCAGGAACAGGAAGACAGCGCCGAATCGTAGTTCTGCTGTCCTCACTTATGATATGTGGAGCCTTGCTGGCTGCATGCCAGAACGGTTCCGGCTCGAACGATAATCAGAACGCAAACGGAACACCGAATACGGAGCAGGGAGCCGATGGCACAACCGTGCATTTGACCGATGAATCAGGCTCAGATGGCAAGGGTAATGCTGAAGGAGATAACACAACGAATTCGGGTAGCGATGAAGGAACAGATAACGGCTCAGACACTGCATCTACAGGAGAAGGACAGGGTTCTGCAGACAATGGAAGTGGTGGTGCCACAACGGAAGATCCGCTCATGGAGAAACGCAGCATCAGCGCTCTGCAGACAACGATTGATCCCCAATCGGTCGTGACTAATGCGGAGGCAATGACAGTCATTGTCAACAAACAGCGCAGTCTGCCGGAAGGCTATGAGCCGAGTGATCTGGTCGAGCCTGACGTGCCGTTCTCCTTCGAGGGGCCACATGAGAAGCGGCATATGCGCAAAGAAGCTGCGGAAGCGCTGGAGAAACTGTTTGCTGGTGCCAAAACAGACGGGATTGAGCTTCGTGCCGTGTCTGGATACCGGTCTTACAAGCGTCAGGTATCTATCTACAACAATAATGTGAAAACCAAAGGGGAAGAGTATGCTTCCCGTGTAAGTGCCGTTCCAGGCCGGAGTGAACACCAGACCGGGCTTGCCATAGACGTATCCAGTCCAAGCGTGGGCAATGTGCTGGAGGAGGTATTCGGTTCGTCCAAAGAAGGCAAATGGCTGGATGAACATGCTGCAGAATATGGCTTTATTATTCGTTATCCGAAAGGTCAAGAAGGCAAGACGGGTTACGTGTATGAGCCTTGGCACATCCGCTATGTTGGCGCAGATATTGCACCCGATGTTGTGAAGAGTGGTTTGACGCTGGAAGATTACTTTGACGAGTCTAATATTAAACTGTAACTGGTACTTTTTTTAAGTCCCCTGAACACTCAACCTTACTCAAGGTGAAAGTGATTTGTTCAGGGGTCTTTGCATTGAATAATTAAATTGAAATTAAGCTTTATACCGTTGATTGAGATGAAGACGGACTGATATAATTCATCTTTAATCCAATTACCAAACGACATAAAGCGAGGTTAGGAAAATGAGCAGACAGCAGGTATTTACGGGCTCCCCTTGGGAACCGCTGGTGGGGTATTGCCGTGCAATTCGTGTGGGTAACCGGGTAGAGGTTGCTGGGACAACAGCTATGCAGGATGGCGTCGTTGTCGGTGCGGGTGACCCGTATGTGCAGACCAAATTCATTTTGGAGACGATCGAAAAAGCACTGAAAGAGCTTGGTGCGGATTTGACCGATGTGGTTAGAACACGTATGTTTGTCACGGATATTTCGAAGTGGGAAGAGGTTGGCAAAGCACATGGTGAATTTTTCGGACAGATTCAACCTGTAGCTACGATGGTCGAAGTCAGTGCGCTTATTGATCCTTTGCTAATGGTTGAGATTGAGGCTGAAGCAATTATAGAATCTTCGGATGAGGCTTGATCACACTTCTTCTACCCAGTAAAAAAGAAAACAGATACTTAGCTTAGAATACTTACCTTAGAAGTTTTGATACTTACTCATTTGTGCAAAAACCTTTCCACGCCCTGTCAGAAGACAGGAGGGAAAGGTTTTTAGCGTTTCTGCCTTCTTGCGTAATTCCCCATTTACTCTAACTTTAATTACACCTATAGGCTAAATCTAACTTCCTACCGCCTTTACTCAGCTTTGGGCTGAACTGTCGGAAGCTCGACAACTACCTTCCAGGCTGTACCGATCGGAGGCAGGCTGCGAGTCATCATTGGGCTATAGAACCCGATTACTTTTGCGCCTTTGGTGAGTTGTTCTGCTTTCACGGCTTCGCCTTCCTGGTTTACGAGTGAAGTAGCTTTATCGATATTTAAAACGACATGATCTGGTGCAGTCTCAGCCAGGCGTATACCTTTAACCTCAATCTGGGATACCGTGCCGTCCTTCATGTTTACATTTTCGATCGTGCCTGCTGTTCCCAAAGTTTCCTCTGGTTGCGCTGCTGTTTCAGCCGCCGTATCCAGCACGGTTACTTTATACGTTGGTGTTTGTGGAGGGAGACTTTTGGTCATCATTAAGGAATGTTCAGCTTCGACAACCATGCCGATCGATAAATCAGCCAGTTTAATCTCTTTTCCCTCTGCAGAAATGAGATGCGTATCCTTGCTCAGGTTCAATACGATGCCATCCAGCCCTGCACCGCCAATCTGAATGGACTGATATTGATCCTGATTTGAAATGCGAGTAATCACGCCACGTTCTGTAACCGTTTTGACATCCTCCTCACTTTTAATCTCTACTTGATTTCCAGTTGTGCTTACTTGGGCATGTAGGACTTTTTCCGCAAAAACAGCAGGCACATAAAGTGTTCCATCCTTAATTTGAGGAGCTGTACCGAGGGTGAGCAGCATTTTGTTGACGGAGTAACGATCTTTATCCGCAAAAACCTGAGTCCACAAGGCACCGCGAGTCAGCTCTGCGGACTTGTCTTCCTTATGCCATTTCAATTCGATTCCCAGAGCTTCGGTTAGCGCTCGAAGCGGGATCATGGCTGTCTTATCGTCTTGAGTCCAATATCCGTTAGCAACCGCTGCACCATTGACGGATACATGTACAACTCCTGTAGTACTGCTCGGGGCAGAAGTAACGGTTTCCTGCATAGGCTGAACGGTGTTATCTAGTGACGCAGCATAAGCTGCTCCACCGCTTAGTGCCATAGAAAGAGCCATAATTGTGCTTACTTTTTTCATGTTGTTTTTCATTAGTAATCATCCCTTCTCATCTGCGTTGTGTCGCGGTAAACTTTTATACAGATCACCGCATCTCATCTTTACTGACGGAATAACCTGTCTCAGTGTTGCAGTTGAGATATAAACGCTGTAAGCAGTGCGATTAGTTCTAATTTGAGTTATCGCGTAAAAAGCAGGTTATCAGCAGTAGGATTAGGTTAATTTCAAAGTATGCACGGATCATTCCGTGCCAGATGAGGAGGAAACGAACGGATGAGTGATATGTTGGTCGCGCTGTATCGTCTGCCGGAGCAACACGGCGGGTTGGAGAAACTGAAGGCGGCATCCATTGTGATTCGCAGAGCCATTGCTCCGGAGAAGCAGCAGGTGCTGAACTGGGTGAGAACCCATTTTAACCAGCATTGGGTAGACGAATGTGATGTCGCTTTTGCGCGTCAACCTGTGACCTGTTATATTGCGTTGGAGCAGGGGAGGATGATTGGTTTTGGCTGCTATGAAGCGACCTGCCGTAATTTTTTTGGTCCTACTGGAGTAAGCCCGGATGCCCGTGGAAAGGGTGTTGGGACTGCCTTGTTGCTTGCTTGTATGCATGCGATGAGAGCAGATGGGTACGGTTACGCGATTATCGGATCGGCGGGGCCGGTGGACTTCTACAAACGAACGCTGGGCGCAGTAGAGATTGAAAATTCAACACCGGGTATTTATGAAGGCATGCTGAGGGCAGACTAGACGTTAACAAAGTTTTGGAAAAGGGAGGGAGGACGAAGATGAGCACCAAGCAAATGCTGCATATCGGTATGATCGGCACAGGTTCGATCTCGGATCTTCATATGAGGTGTTACGCCAAAAATGAGGATGCTGTCATCTATGCGATCTGTGATCTGAACGAGGAACGGGCCAAAGCAGCTGCACAGAAGTATGAAGCTCAGTCCGTGTACACCAACTATCGTAAGATGCTGGAAGACCCGCATGTGGATGCGGTGAGTATCTGTACATGGAATAACACCCATGCGGAATTTGCGATTGCTGCACTGGAGGCAGGCAAACATGTACTGTTGGAAAAACCGGTGGCTACCAACGTGGAAGATGCACTACGAATTGAGGAAGCTGTGAAAAAGAGCGGACGTACCTTTGTTGTGGGTTTTGTACGGCGGTACGATAACAACATGCAGATGTTGCGCAGATTTATAGATGCAGGTGAATTTGGTGAACTGTATTATGCGAAAGCGTCGATTTTGCGGCGTCTGGGTAATCCGGGTGGCTGGTTTGCAGACAAGGCTCGTTCCGGAGGCGGTCCGTTGATTGACCTGGGTGTACATATCATCGATCAGTGCTGGTATCTGATGGGCAGACCGAAGCCTGTATCCGTCAGCGGGAATACGTATCGTAAACTCGGCAATCGTGCGAATGTGGAACATCTCTCATTTTACAAAGCGGCAGACTACAGTGCTGCGATCAATAATGTCGAAGATATGGCAAATGCCCTGATTCGTTTTGAAAATGGTGCTTCCCTGGCAGTAGATGTGAGTTTTACCCTCCATGCTCGCGAAGATGAATCCTTTGTTAAACTGTACGGTGAGCGCGGCGGATTTGAACTGGAGCCCAAAACGCTGATTGTCTCCGAGAAACATGACACCATCATGAACATCGAACCCCAGACAGATCATTCCGGTCTGGACATTCACGGTGCATTCCAGAATCAGATCGATCACTTTGTAGAATGCTGCCTGAACGGTACGCCGCCCATCAGCCCGATTGCGGATGGGGTGACCTCTACGCGTATGCTGTGCGCCATCTACGAGTCTGCCGAAAAAGGGCAGGAAGTCCGATTGGACTAGACTTTGACGTTGAGAAATAGAATATAACGAACTAAGTAATAATTACTGAAAGTTAAACCATGACTAATCTCGCTGAAAATTCCGCTGACAGAATAACCCTCCTTCTAAATGGAGCAGAAGGAGGGTTATTGCTTTGGTTGTAGAATGGTTGCATTTCATCTTAGATGGCTCATGCCAAGGGCCGTACACAAATTAAGCTAATCCACCATCATTTATTCATTGGTGAGTTTTCATATCCCGGGTCATCGTAGTCCGTATTCTGCAACTTGGGAAGCACATTCATGTCCTCTATAGCCTGTCTGGTCTCCGTTGTACCATGATCGTAGAGGAAGGTGTACAGCATCGTCACTCCGTCCGTAAATCGTTCATTTCCATCGTCGTGGTCTGCTGATTTGTAAGGTACGGGGGCCCGCTGCAACGAGTAGTCGTCCCCATCCTCAAGCACTTTCATCAGATCTTGCAATGTTGCCAATTGCCCGTCATCCACAAGGACTTCGAACGGAGTAGATTCGTTTCTCGTTCGTTCAATAAGGTTATGAGTTACCGACACATACAGATGTTGTTTACCGTCCTGCATAATCCAACCCCCATTTCAATATTGAAAAAAAGACCATTTTACAGTTGAATTGGAAAAAAGACGCTTCTACTGTTAATAAACAGCAGCAAGCGCCCTGAAACGAAGAAGAGACCTCTCTATTTTCCAAATCGATTCGTCAATGGAACCTGCCGGGTGCCCGCAACCATCATTCCTGAACATAGTGGACAGGCGGGAGCTCCCGAGGAGGACTTTTTCGAGGCTTTGCCGGAAGGTACAGCCGGTTTCTGCCTTAACCATGCTTTGCATGTAACCGAACTACATTTCCAGATGGCCACCGTTTCTGTCCGTTCGGCTTTACTTGCACCTGATCGAGCAGAATCAGCATGTCGGGAAGTACTCGAAGTGGCGGTTGTAGCGCCAACTTTTGGATGAAGACCTGGTGTACTAAAAGCTGTATGATCTCGAATAATTCCACTGCCCCGTCGTTCGCTAAGGCGATCCTCATCCCGTTCATCCAGCATCTCCATTTCCCGATGATCCTTGTGGTTTATCGCACTTCGTTGCCGATCATGCTTAACATAAGACGAAGTCCGTTGATCTGTGCCACTCTTACCATCTTCATGTTTACGGTTGTCTCCAGAATTTCCGGAAATTTTCCGGTTTCCGTTGTTGCTTCGATGTTGCCCATTACCGTTAACATTACCTTTCGCATTGATCTGACTATTTCCGTTGTTGTTCCTGTTGTAGCTTGCGTGTCCAACATTTCCATAAGACGATGTGCCACCAGTACGGCTCTCTTCCCGTGCTTTACGTTTGTCCGGAACCTCCATGCCGAAGGCTTCCAGCAGGAAGCGTGACACGTCCGCAGGTTTGCCGTGATGGCTCGCGGGTGATGTCACATATAGATGCTGTTTGGCACGTGTAATGGCCACATAAGCAAGTCTGCGTTCTTCCTCCAAAGCCATATCCAATTCAGCATCCGTCTGTTGCACGGTGAGTGCTGCTTTTTGATCTTCCGGAATATCCTGACGCAGAGCGGTGCTATGCGGCACAATGCCTTCACTGGCTCCGATCCAGTACACACATGGGAACTCCAGCCCTTTGGCCCGGTGAATGGTCATGAGCTGTACCGCATCACTATCCTGCGCCCGGCGCAGTGATTCCATCTCGCGGTGTCTGCGGGACAACTCGTCTGCGAATTGCACGAATTCCTCCACGGTTTCGAACTTTTTGACAGCTGCTTCGAATTCATCCAGTGTTTCCAGCATCGTTTCCTTATAATGGGTAAAAATAGTCGGGTCGCCGCTCTCCATATACTTATCGTAGAACTGGCGGCGCATCTCCTGAATCGCGATAATCGGCTTCAGCTTGTGCAAAGATTTGATCAGCTTGATGCGTTCCTTGACCTGCTCCTGTTGAAAAGGCTTCAGCTTGTCCCATTTGCTCAGATGAATCAGCGGATATTTCTTGGCCTGTTCCTGCTCACAGCGCTGGATATACTCCAGTCCTGCATCACGGGACACATACAGCGGACCGAGTGCACTTGGCAGAGCCTCCATTGTTCGCGGGTTCAGAGACAGCCGCATATGGTCCATCAACGGTTTGATCAGGGATTGATCATAGAACACCGGAGCGGCCCCGTGCTGTACAAAGGGCACATCCTTCAGTACCAATTGCTCAAATACCGCCCGGCTGCTACTGGCTGTCCGGTGCAGGATAGCGATATCCCGATAAGGATACTGCCCTTCCTCCACCTGCTGGCAGATCTGATTCACGACCCAGGCAGCTTCCTCCTCGGCGTTAGATGGGGTAGCGAACCGGGGGGCATCCCCGCGTTGCCCTGCCGCACGCAGCCGTTTGTCACGTCTGCGTTTATTACGGGCGACCAGCTCACTGCCGAGTCCCAGAATACGTGCATCACTGCGATAATTAATGTCCAGCGTCACGATGCGTGCACCCGGGTATACTTTATCGAATTCCAAAATCGATTCCTGGCGTGCGCCGTTAAACGTATAGATCGTCTGGTCATCGTCTCCAACAACCATCAGATTGCGGTGAGCCGCAGCGAGCATCTGTACAATCTCGTATTGCAGCCGGTTTGTATCCTGAAATTCGTCGACCATAATGTATTGAAAACGCCGCTGCAGCGGCTTTAACACCGCCGGATCCCGAAGCAGCGCAGCCGCGCGCAGCAGGATATCATCAAAGTCCATTTTGCCGCGATCCTGTTTCCAGCTTTCGTATCCGAGCAATACCCGCTTGGCATCGCGCTCATCCTGCGTTTTCTCCGGCAAGTCTGCCGTGTCTAAACCTTGCATTTTCCACGCGGACAGCATCGCCAGCAGACTCTCCGGCTGAAACGCCTCGCTCATGCCATTTTGGCGCAGCAGCATTTTTAGCACCGTATGCTGGGCACGCGGTTCACCAAAAATGTCTTCCTGCACTCCGTAATGACGCAGCAAAGTCAGCGCAAACGAGTGAAAGGTGCGGGCTTGCACGGCTTTTGCTGCAGCAGGTCTGATGCCAGGCAGGGCAGCAATCCGGTCTTTCATCTCGGCAGCGGCCTTGTTGGTAAACGTCACGAGCAGAATGCTGCCTGCATGTACACCGCTGACTTCCATCAGGTAGCCTGCTCTTGCAGCCAGTACAGTTGTTTTGCCACAGCCGGCACCGGCGAGGGTGAGAATAGGCCCTTTACCATGACGGACAGCCGAGATTTGCGGGCCGTTAAGTTTGATGCCGGCTTCTTCAAGCGAACGGAAATAATAGGCGTCCTGCTGATCATCTCCCACAAGCTGCCGGCTGGTTTCCAGCGGTGCCGAGGGGGATTGAGGCAAGGAGGACGCGGGGGTCACCCCGAGCGGACGGGGGTAAAACGTTGAGTTCGGACTTAACATATTTCATCCACCTCTGTATACATTCAGGGATTGAATAATCCCGTTCAAGAGTAAAGAATTTGCCCTTTTCACAATCGCATTGTAAATTGGTAAGATAGAGTGAGTTGCGAATGCTGCGTGTTCCATATGTTATGGTTCTATGAGATATGGGACTATGGTTTCATTGGCATAAAGTGAGAATTCCATTCATATGGAGTCAAAGTTCCATTATACCGAACGTATGGTCTTGACGAAAGCCCCTGTTTCTATCCAATATCCGCATAAAATGGGGTGGCAGCGCGATTTTTCGCAACTTTTTGGCTTCATATCGTATAAGTTATATATCTAGGGCATCTCGCTTGTTGCGAATTGCTGACCTGCTAACTAATGAAGAATGATCATGATATTGTTTTGACGGGACAGAGGAGGAATTGTGATGAAACTGCTTCAGCGCATTAAAAACGGAGCAAACAAAGCAACAGAGCGTGCCCAGCATGCCGTTGAGATTGGCAAATTGAACAATCAGATTGTGGGCTTGCAACAGGAACAAGAAGTCCATTTTACCGATATGGGCCGCATCTTCTATGAAGGTTATCGTGCACAGGATATGACGCTTGCTGAAAAAGAAATGGTGGATCTGTCTAATCTGTGTGACGAGCTGCAGGATGAGATCGATGCTCTGCGCAGCAAGATTGCCGAGTTGAAAAACGAACGCCTGTGTGAGTGTGGACACGTCGCATCACTGGATGCCAACTTCTGTCCGAAGTGTGGACGCAAATTGGGCGAATCCAAACCGGGTGCAGCTGCATCGGGAGCGGCCGGAACCGCAGGACTTGCCAAAACAGCGAAACATGAGACGGCAGCTGCACAAAACCCGGTTGCGGAGCAATCGATTTTTGATACACCGGTTGTGGAAGAACATGAAGAGACCGAGCCGTATCATACGGTTATCCCATCGATTGCGGATCTGGATACAGAACCGGGATATAACAGCACCGAGTTTACGCTGGAAGAGAAGGAAGCGTTCGATGCAGAGTGGGAACGCCGCAGAGAAGAGGAGATGCTGCGGGAACGCGAGCGTCAGCAGGAGCTGGATGAGCGCATTCGTTATTGGAAAGAAAACAATCCGATTGTGAGCACCGTAGATGTGCAGACGGAAGTGCCACGTGAAATGGTGAAGTGTCAGATTTGTGCATCCGAATTGCCAAAAGGCTCGAAGTGGTGCCCACGTTGCGGAGCCGAGCAGATTTGATGCAGTAGACGTGCTGCCGTCAGGCAGTGCTGGTTGCTGACAGCATGGGGGGACAGAAATATGGACCAACTGCTGCATCATTTACGTCATCTCGGGTTCACCGAGATGGAATCTAAAATTATGGTGGAATTAGCCCGTCAGGGATCAGCCTCTGGATATGAGGTGGCCAAACGGCTGGGCGTGTCCCGTTCCAATGTATATGCAACCTTGCAACGACTGGAATCAAGAGGATTTCTCCGGTGCAGTCCGGGAGAACCCGCGAAGTATAGCATGCTGAAACCGGAAGAGATGACACGCATGATCTCGGATCAGATGCACACCTCTCTGGATTACGTCGAGCGAAGTATGCCGAAGAGCGAACCGGAGAAGCCTGTATTTTACAATGTGGAAGGCGACAAAAATGTTCTGGAGAATCTGAGTCGTGAACTTGCCACAGCACAGCATGAGATTGTGGTGGATGTGTGGCGAGAGGAAGCCGAACTGCTTCGAGAGGATTTGCAGCAGGCTGAGGCTCGGGGTGTGCGCTTATTGTGGTCCTGTGAAGGTGGGGAAGGCATGGTAGATCAGCCGCTTCCTTTGCCAGGGTTGGCGTCACATGGCATGGATACCGGGCGTAAGTTCTCGCTCGTTGTAGATCGCCGCTGGTGTATGCTGGGCATGCGTGGGGAGTCATGCCCGACGCAGGCCGTGGTCACAGCGCATCCGGTGATGACCGGGTTGCTACTGAATCATTTTGCACAAGAACTGGTGCTGTATGAACTGGAACAGGATATGGGTGAGGAGTTGGAAGGTCGCTACGGACGTCGGTACGCGGACATTGCAGCGACGTACTGGTCTACTCCTACACCAGATCAGGAGTAGTAACAGGTGGAATATGAAATTAAAAAGTAACCATGAAAACTAAAGTAGTGACCACAAAAACAAAATGATAAAGGGCGAGATGTGAATGATGAATTCACGTCTCGTCCTTTTGTGGTTAATAAAAGCATTGACCATCTTAGTATGGTTATTCTCCATCTTTTGAAAAGGAAATATTTGGAAGTCAGTGAAACGGGATAGTTTGAGTGCTAACGATCACCACAAGCCTTATTTTGGCGATATCTACCTCTTTCCGATTCTAACGATCCTCAGGAACGCTATTTCGTCCCCAAACCATCTTTTTAGCGCAAATGAAGCCATTTTCGTCTAAATAACGTCTCTGGTGATCGTTAGATTTCAGGAGACCCCGAAATGGAGCAAATAACGTTCCCTGTGATCGTTAGAATTTTCTGAGCCCAAGCTCGCGCACATTCACTTTAGGTTACTCAGTATCCATCATGAAATTTACATAGAGTAGGCTAACTTTTGTTGTCTACTGATTTGTTGCCTGTTAGAGCATGCGTATTTGGATAATTCCCTGATATGCCGTAGCAACATCTTCAACGTATCGCGTAACGTTTAGGTGGCTCATGGGTACCACGATACAATTCAGAAGCAAAATGCAGTGACGCTTGTTACAGCATTGGTTTGCCATCCGGTTAATAGTAAAGGAATGTTACTGGAATACCTAAAGGGTAATGTGACTGGAATACCTATGGTATTGGTTCAGATATTCGTTAAAGGTATGAAGTGATGCTATTTTTGAGAAAATGAAGTTAGACCCCGTGTACTCGTTTCAGTGCTTCGAGTGCGTCGATATAATAGGTGGTGCCATGCGGCACAAAATCCGCCAGATGTATTTCCCTCACAAGGCGTGAGGTATTTGCTGAATGCTTATAATCGCCGTGATTGGACGGAAGATCAGCTGCTGTCGTTGTGATTTCTTGGACGAACTCAGACAGTGATTTACCAGTTCGTGGGGATGTGGATAAAGGCGTGTCATCCTCTGACGGTGTAGATATCGCTTTACCGTCTTGCATAAATGTCTGTTGTTGCGCACGCACACCGGATGCCTGAACGGCATCCTTCTCTTGGCGGAACAGGGCAAGCAAGTCATCCAGCGGTGCCTCATAGAGACTGTCCACTTCACTAGCCTGGAGAACATAGGACTCCAGAGGTTGGTTCAGGCACAGACCATAGACAGCGCTGAATTCCCGATCCAGAAACGGAATACCGCGCACTTCACCCTGTAGCTGCTGCGTAGCCGTAAACAAATAAGTCAGCGTATCGAATGACGTATGCACACCGAGCTCTTCTTCAAGTTCACGATGCGCATCCTGTAGCTGTTCACCGGCTGTAAGGTGACCAGCAGCTGTGATGTCGTAATATCCGGGGAAAGTATCTTTGATATCCCGCCGCCGCTGAAACAGAACCATGCGCTTGTTGTCTTCGTCACGCACGATCCAGCAATGGAAGGAACGATGCCAGTATCCTTTGGCATGAACCTCATTTCGAGGTGCTGTACCGATCCATTGTTGCTGGTCGTCATAAATATCGAAACGTTCTGGGGTCATGAAACGTATCTCCTTATATAGCAAAATTTAAAGTTCAAAATTTCACAAAGGTTCTTTTTAACGAAAGGGGAACGATTGTATGGAATGCATTGTACACTTTCAGGTGATTTATCCGCAACCTCAGGAGCGTAAAGCCCTTAGGGGACTTATCTTTGTAGGGCAAGGTCAGGAGCCGGCCACGAGTCAGCTTACGACGATGTTTAAAGACATGGGATTTCATGTGCGTCTGGAGGACGAAGCGCAGTTGTTATTTAAACCGACGGATGCCAGCGCCAATTATGAATACATTCGGGTCACTGAACTGGATACCGGAGAAGAGGTCTACAAAGAAGACAAAGATCTCAAATCGATTCTGGAACACCTGCTGCCAAAACGTTTCTAAATAAGGAACGCATGACCAGCAATTCTGCACTCACGATGAAGAAAAAAAGGTCCCACCAATAGGTGGAACCAGGACATATGCAGGTTTGATGTATTTTATATGCGTATGCAATGCAAAGTTATAATCAGTTTCATCCGGCAACGATGAGTATGCTTTACATGCAGACAAATAATGATTACATAAGCGTACATTGGCTTAGATGTACATCGCTGTATCAAGAATCAAACCTGCGTTTTTGCTTTATTTAATTTGCTCTACACAATAATAGATCAGACCCTTATGCCGGAGCGTTGCTACCTTCTGCCTCGAGCTGGGATGTGCAGTGGGAACAACGGGTAGCTGCAGCCGGAATTTCGGACAGACAGTACTTGCAAGCTTTGGTTGTTTTTTTCGGCTCAGGCTTGGTGTGCTCTTTGCGTTTCAGATAGTTAATGCCTTTAACCAGCATAAAGATACAGAATGCCACGATAATAAAATCAATCAACACATTGATAAATTGACCGTAAGCAATGACAGTGGCGCCAGCTTCGTTGGCCTGAGCCAGTGTCGTGATGTCTTGTCCGCCAGCTGTCTTTACGTCAGGGTCAAGGTTGATGATTTTTTGGCTGAAGTCAATTCCGCCGAGCAGTTTTCCAACCGGGGGCATGATGATATCATTCACAAGGGACGTAACGATTTTCCCAAAAGCAGCCCCGATAATTACACCGACCGCCAGATCAATGACGTTGCCGCGAACAGCAAACTCCTTAAATTCTTTCAGTATGCCTTTCATGTAACAATCTCCTTTAACGACTAGATTTACAGCGTTTCCTCCAAGGTGAGTCCCGTCAGGACACGCTTTTGTTCTCATATTGTACATAAAAAATGAAAATCAATCATCCCCCATTATGCAAAAGAAACATCGTTTCCGCAAATTCCATGAAAATACCTCTTTATTTCAAGCCGCCAATTCGGTATACTTCTAACATTGTCAGTAAGATTACACTTTGTACATTCAGGTTCGCAATTATACAGGGATACGAATCGTGAAGCCAAAATAAATTGAATATGCCGTTACTCGTATATGTGCAGGAATAGGCCTGCATGTCTCTACCCGATCACCGGAATGATTGGACTACGGGAAGGATGCTTTTGCGCCCTGTTGGGGGTTATGGTCAGGTCTGCCTAAATATATAGGTATGCTTCCTGAGCCTCGCCCCTTGGCGTACGTAGTGTTCAAGCGGCTTGTCCATACAGGAACAAGTCCGTCTTTCCCGTCTCCGGTTAATGCCGCAGGTGTGAACAGGCGGGCTTTTTGTTTTTTTACATGGGGATAGAGATATTGTGGAGCAGACTGAGCAAGGCGGTAAAGGGCATTTGGGAGGAAGAAAAACGATGCAATTGTTAAAAGACAAAGTAATACAGGAAGGCATTGTCCTGTCCGAACAAGTACTGAAAGTAGACTCATTCCTGAACCACCAGATGGACCCGGTGTTGATGAAGGAAGTTGGCAAAGAGTTCATCCGCCGGTTTGAAGGGGAGAATATTACACGTGTGCTGACGATCGAATCATCCGGTATTGCGCCGGGCATTATGACAGCACTGGAACTTAATGTTCCGCTGATCTTCGCCCGTAAGCAGAAGTCACTTACCCTCACCGAAGATATTTTGGTGGAGAAAGTGTATTCCTTTACCAAGCAGGAGACGAATGAAATTACTGTTGCCAAAAAATTTATGAACCCCGGTGACCGTGTGTTAATCATTGATGATTTTCTGGCGAATGGTGAAGCGGCATTTGGCCTGGCTCGCATTGTAGAACAGGTTGGCGCGGAAGTCGTTGGAATCGGGATCGTGATTGAAAAAGCATTCCAGCCGGGAGGAAGCCTTTTGAAAGAGGCAGGATACCGCGTGGAATCTTTAGTTCGTATTGGAGCACTGTCCAATGGACAAGTAACCTTTGCAGATGAGGAGGGCACGAACTAGTATGGCACGCGAACGTATCTTTCAACGTCACCGGCATCCGGCCAAAACCTTCTCACTCGGCTTGCAGCACGTACTTGCGATGTACGCTGGAGCTGTCATTGTACCGCTTATTGTTAGTAGCGCACTTGGATTTACCCAAGAACAACTTACCTATTTGATTGCAATTGACCTGCTTGCTTGCGGTGTAGCCACACTGCTTCAAGTCTGGGGTAATAAATACTTTGGCGTTGGACTGCCGGTTATGCTGGGCTGTGCATTCCAAGCGGTATCCCCTATGATCATGATCGGACAGAGCAGTGGAGTATCTGCTATATATGGTGCTATTATTGCTTCCGGTTTGTTCGTGCTCATTTTCTCAGGCTTGTTCGGCAAGCTGATTCGGCTCTTTCCACCCGTCGTGACAGGTTCGGTCGTTACTATTATTGGTCTGACACTAATTCCGGTGGCATTCACCGATTTGGGTGGCGGCCAGAATGCAGAGGACTTTGGCAGCGGTGTACATTTGTTGCTAGGTTTCGGTGTATTCATGTTCATCATATTAATGACACGCTTCACTACAGGTTTTGTACGCTCCATTTCAGTATTGATTGGTCTATTCGTTGGTACGGTGGTTGCTGGATTGATGGGAGAGGTGAAGTTTGCTCCTGTTCTTGATGCAAGCTGGTTCCATATGGTTCAACCATTTTATTTCGGAAGGCCTACCTTTGAGATTGTTCCTATTCTGACGATGATTCTCGTCGCGATTGTCAGTGTGGCTGAATCTACGGGCGTGTTTATGGCTCTGGGCAAAATGTTGGACAAGGATCTGACTTCCAAAGATTTGGCGCGTGGATATCGTGCAGAGGGGCTGGCTATTGTGCTTGGGGGGATTTTTAATTCCTTCCCATATACAACGTATTCGCAAAATGTAGGACTTGTACAGATGACACGTGTGAAGACGCGGGATGTCATCGTTGTTGCAGGCGGTTTGCTGATTGTTATTGGCTTTGTACCGAAAATTGCCGCACTGGCTCAGCTTGTGCCTGGATCCGTGCTTGGCGGTGCCATGGTGGCCCTGTTCGGTATGGTAATTTCATCAGGTATTCGCATCATTGGCACTCAGGTGGACCTTAACCGTCATGAGAACCTATTCATCATTGCGTGTTCTATTGGTATGGGGCTGGGGGTAACGGTGGTACCGCAGTTGTTCGCAGGTGCGCCGGACTGGGCTCAGATTATGCTGGGCAATGGCATTATTGCAGGCAGCTTTACGGCAATCTTTATGAATTTGTTGTTTAATGGCCTCGGGAGTAAAGAAACTGCTGCCCAGTTGGCTGCGCAGCATACAGATGAGATGGCTCAGGAGAACAGCAAGACCGCGTAAGATGAGGTAAGGAGTAATGTAAGACTAGTTGCGAAAGTAGTAGATCAATAAAGCTAAGGCAGGTTGCTTTAGTGTGAGCACGGAGGAGCGTTTTTGTCGTTTATGGGAGTGCGTGCATATGGGTTCAAATGCTATATTATGTAAACTGTACTACATGAATGATTTACGGCATAAAGCATGTTGACTCAGGATATGAATGATTTATTTCTTGTATTATTCATGTTATAAAATATCAATGCGATGAAGTGCAAGTTAACCTTTATTTTGGACAGTTAACATAATTTACGCACAGGAAACACCGAAACAATGGGTTCAGCACACATTGTTTCGGTGTTTTCTTGGTATTGCACGATACGATATTAAAGATGCCGCATCTGCTTCTCGGCAAAATCACCAACCCAAGGCAGCTTAAGCCATTTTCCTTGCAGACTTGTAACGACGGTCAGGAGCCATACGATTACACCAAGCAGAGATAACAGTGAAGCTACAAGTGGGCCAAACAGTGGAAGAAAGGTCGACAACACATGACCAACCATGATCAGTCCGAAAACCGTCACGGATTGAAGAGCGTGGAACAACACAAATCGACTGCGCTTCTCCACAGCTAGAAAGATGATGCCGCCTACAAACGTGAATAAATAACACAGCATGCCGGCTATATTTTCATCCAGACCGCTGGACGATTTCATGGGAGACATTCGGCCCAGCCTCCTTTGTCCTTTTTATATAGGCTATGTAGGAGGTGGACAGAACTGAACCGATGAATGGATTAAGTTTGAATCTGTCTTCGAGGACTGTTTATTTTCCCTTTTTTATTTTGATCATCTTCCTTGGGCACCAGACGTTCATCTGTTTTTCCATCGTGGTGATTATCAAAGGCATACTCTGTCAGCTTCCATTCGGTCTTGCCGAGTACGAGATCGGCGGGGAACTCTTGCCCCCGGTGAAGATGCTCTTCCTGCCCGGCTTCATTGATATAAACGCCGTCGACCTCAACCTTTTCATGCGAAAGGGGTAACATGTCCTGTTCTTTGCGTTCCATAACAGGTCCTCCTTTTAGTTCCATATAGTTAACTAATTTGGTGATCCAAGATAATATCCCCCGAATAGTTGATGGTTATGCTGGATAGATTAATCCGTATAGAATAAACATTTTATAAAATATGATTCGGAATTAAACTTTTTGGGCAGTAAAACCGTTATATATATTAGGAAAAATCGTCAAGTCGTAACGAGGTTCCGAATATGATACAATAAGATTATGATTCAACCTGAATCATATCGGGTATTTATAGTGTCAGGTACTTGCTATTCGGCGAGGTTCCCGACCTAAAGCTTGCTTTAAGCCGCGCACACAACTTCATGAATGGCATTTAAGACTTATTCGGCGTTCTCTAAACGGAGCATTCACTTTCAACGTTTTGGGAGGGAATTACAATGGCAACGAAAGGTCACAATGAGGTCAAAGAAAGTTTGAGGGAAATGACTCGGATTTTCCGTCCTAAAGATCCAAAAAAATTCGTGAAGGAGTATGTGAGAAAATACCGGATTACGGGTGGATATGAGGAAGAATTGACTTCTGTCGTTGAGCATGAGCTTGTCAAGATGGATTCTTCCGTATCCTGAAACAACACCAACTTCTGATTATACTGTTCCAATATGAATAGAACCGTCTCTCGGGCCTTGGCTCCGGCAGACGGTTTTTTTTGCGTTTGTGGAGTCAATTAGCATGTATCTATATTATCCTGGATTTTGGTGTACTTTAGGGGCTTTGTTCTGAATTTCTCGCATATATATGGAAATATACCTACAGCAGGAAGGATGAAGGCATGTGGACCCTATATTGAAAACCAGAGAAGAGATTGGCTACATGCGGGAAGCGGGACGGATATTAAAAGAATGCCATCAACATATTGAGCAGTACATGGTTCCAGGCACCACAACAGCGGAGATTAACGAGCGCGTGGAGGCCTTTCTTGCGGATCATGGAGCCACACCCGAGCAGAAAGGGTATAAAGGCTATCCTTACGCTATATGTGCTTCCGTCAACGAAGTGGTGTGTCACGGGTTTCCTGGAAGCCAGGCACTTGCAAGTGGAGATGTCGTGACGATTGATATGGTAGTGAACAAAGAAGGCTGGCTTGCTGACTCGGCCTGGACATATGCTATAGATGAACCAAGCAGATCCATTCGCCGGCTTATGAAACGCACGGAAAAAGCACTTTATAAAGCGATCGCGCAGGCCGTTCCTGGGAATACCCTTGGAGACATTGGGAGCGCCATTGAACGAACGGCACGATTGTACCGATACGGGATCGTCAAACCGCTTATCGGCCATGGCATAGGGCAATATATCCACGAGCCACCGAATGTACTGCCTTATGGAAAACGAAAAACAGGAATGATGCTTACCGAAGGCATGGTCATAACCATTGAACCCATATTCACGAAGGGTAGCTCTGGGGCTGTGGTGTGGGATGAGGATGGCTGGACAGTTCGAACGCTGGATGAAAGCTGGGGAGTGCAGTATGAACATACTGTAGCCATTACCAAGGATGGGCCGTTGATTCTAACGGATGGAACTTGAAAACAGCGAGTGTAATCAGAATTAAAAAGAAGGAAGCGTGAATTTTTAATCCGGGAATTAACTTCTGGAATGATATGAATAAATGGCGAATCTGCTCCAAGCCAATGAGGTTATCCAATGTAGAGGGCAGATTCGTTCATTTCCAGTACATATGGTAATGATTCCCTAATATTAGAGGGGGTTCTTTTGCATAATAACGCATGTTTTGATTGTGATAAAAATCGCTAAGAAAATTGAGTTTATCACCGAAATTTGGCAAAATTTTTCAGAGACGAATCGTAATACTTATAATTGAAATCGTTTGCAAATCAAGTTGTGATGCGGTTTTATACATAAAGTGAACAATTTGTGAACATGTGTCCAAAGATTGACAAAATCATACCCTCAACTTATATTTAATAAGTGATTGAAGCATATAGAATGAATTGGAAGAATGCGCAGACATGCCCTGGGCAGGAAATGACGGGAGTACTGGAAGCGTTATTTTTGTAAGCATTCTATATGATGAAGAGGATTATGTTTATCGTGCTGAAATGTACATGTGCTGCCTTTGTACCGAACGACAACCGTAATCTACGAAAACGTAAAAAAGTGGGGTAGATCAATGATGAAACAGTGGCAGGTTGCAAAGCGAATCCTTCCCTTGCTGGCAGTGTTCTCTTTGCTGCTATCCGCATGCGGGCGGGAAGACTTGTCGGCAATGAAACCTCAGGGTCCTGTGGCGCAAGACCAATTAGATCTGATGAAGCTGTCTATTGCGATTATGATCGTGGTGCTCATCATTGTATTTGCGATTGCTGCCTATGTCCTGATCAAGTTTCGCAGACGAGCAGGGCAGACCGAAATGCCTGAGCAGGTTGAAGGAAACTTCAAACTGGAAGTAATATGGACAGCCATTCCACTTCTGCTGGTCATTATTTTGGCTGTACCAACAGTGCAGACGATTTTTGCCCATGGTGAAGATCTGACGAACGACAAAAACGCAGTTAAGGTCCAGGTAACCTCACATCAGTATTGGTGGGAATTCACTTATCCTCAGTATGACATAACCACCGCTCAAGACCTCATCATCCCGACCGGAAAGAAAATTGCATTCGAATTGAAAACCGCGGACGTGCTTCATTCCTTCTGGGTGCCGTCACTTGCGGGCAAAATGGACACAAACCCGGATGGAACATTGAACAAATTCAGCTTTTCTGCTCCAAATGAAGGCGTTTACCGTGGTAAATGTGCCGAGTTATGCGGTAGATCTCATGCTTTTATGGAATTCAAAGTTAAGGCTGTTAGCCAGGAGTCCTTTGACCGCTGGGTTAACGCGATGAAAGCGCCAGCTGTTCTTCCTGAAGACACACAGCTTGCTGAGAAATTCAAAACGAACTGCCTGTCTTGTCACGCTGTTGGCGATCAGGGCGGACCTGTTGCACCGAACCTTACAGGTATTGGCGGCAAGGAATCCGTTGCAGGCATTTTGCTGAATCAACGTGAAGGTCAGGAAGAAGGTAAACCGGTACTGGATAACATGAAAGAGTGGCTTCATGATCCACAAGCTGTGAAGCCGGGCAATACGATGCCGAGTCCGAAGAGTCTGGGACTGACGGATGAAGAAATCGACGGAATTGCCGAATATTTGGCCAATTACAAATTGGACTACGAATAGAACAGCAAGGATGAAGAAGGGGGTACACAACCTTGGCTCATGCGCATAGCGTCAAGCGGTACAAGGGCTTGATGGACTGGATCACCACCGTCGATCACAAAAAAATCGCCGTTCTTTACTTGATTGCAGGCGGACTTTTCTTCGGCATTGGCGGTATCGAAGCCATTTTGATCCGGATTCAACTGATGAAGCCGATGAACGATTTTGTATCGGCGCAAGTGTTTAATGAATTGATTACGATGCATGGAACTACGATGATTTTCCTTGGCGTCATGCCGATTATTTTTGCCATTATGAATGCGGTGGTCCCTTTGCAGATCGGGGCACGTGACGTAGCATTCCCGTTTGTTAACGCCCTGGGATTCTGGACATTTTTGTTCGGTGGTTTATTGCTCAATCTGAGCTGGATTATGGGAGGCGCGCCGGATGCAGGCTGGACAGCGTATACACCTCTCTCCGGTTCGCAGTATAGCGAAACACACGGTGTGGACTTCTATACGATCGGTCTTCAGATCGCCGGTCTGGGTACACTCATCGGGGGCATTAACTTCCTGGCTACCATTATCACCATGCGTGCGCCAGGGATGTCTTATATGCGGATGCCGATGTTTACCTGGACCACGTTTATTACATCAGCAATTATTTTGTTTGCTTTTCCTGCCATCACGGTAGGCCTTGTGTTATTGACGTTTGACCGCATTCTCGATGCGAATTTCTTCAATGTTGCAGGCGGCGGTAACCCCGTGCTCTGGCAGCATATCTTCTGGATTTTCGGACACCCGGAAGTTTACATCCTGATCTTGCCGGCATTCGGCATTATCTCGGAGGTTATTCCGACCTTCTCGCGTAAGCGGTTGTTTGGATATAGCTCCATGGTATTTGCAACCATTCTGATTGCCTTCCTGGGCTTCATGGTATGGGCGCATCACATGTTTACGACGGGTCTTGGTAACGTAGCAAACGCGTTATTCTCGATCTCAACGATGCTGATTGCCGTACCAACCGGAATCAAAATCTTCAACTGGCTCTTTACGATGTGGGGCGGACAGATTCGCTTTACGGCGGCAAATCTCTTTGCTGTCGGATTTGTACCAACCTTCGTTATGGGTGGGGTTACCGGTGTCATGCTCGCTTCTGCCCCGGCGGACTTCCAGTTCCATGACACTTACTTTGTCGTAGCTCACTTCCACTATGTTATCGTGGGCGGACTGGTACTTGGATTATTTGCGGGACTTCATTATTGGTGGCCGAAGATGTTTGGCCGTATTCTGAGTGAATCACTTGGAAAATGGACATTCTGGACATTCATGATCGGATTCCAGCTAACCTTCTTCGTACAGCATTTCCTCGGTCTGATGGGGATGCAGCGCCGGATTGTTACATACTTGCCGAATCAGGATTTTGACCTGCTTAACCTGGTCAGCTCCATCGGCGCGTTCCTGATGGGCGTTGGGGTCATTATCTTCCTGGTGAACATCGTCATCACCACGAAGAAACCAATTGATGCACCAAACGATCCGTGGGAAGACGGTCGTACACTGGAGTGGACGATTCCATCGCCGCCGCCAGAGTACAACTTCAAACAAACGCCGCTGGTACGTGGTATTGATGCATATTGGAAAGAGAAGATGGCAGGCAACAAGGAGATGACTCCTGCGGAGCCGGTAGGTTCCATTCATATGCCATCCGCTACACCGTTGCCGTTTGTTATGTCGGTAGGTATTTTTATCGCCGGACTTGGACTGATGTTCAGCAAAGACAAATTCGAATTGGAATTCATGAATCTCATTTTCAATAATTATATTGTGCTTATTATCGGTCTTCTTATTACATTTGGCGCGATGGCATTGCGCTCATTATATGACGATCACGGCTGGCACATTGAACCCGAGGATCAGGACGAGAAGGGGGCGAGAACATGACAACCTCACATGCCGAGCCGGTAAACGGCAAACTGCCGCATGAACCAGAGAAGGCAACGCTGGAAGGACGCAACAAGCTTATTGGCTTCTGGTTGTTCCTTGGCGGTGAGACGGTACTGTTCGGTACACTCTTCGCGACCTTCCTCGCACTCCGCGGGCAGACCAATGATGGACCTACAGCGAATGAACTGTTCCATCTGCCGCTTGTGGCAGCAGCAACGTTCATCCTCTTGGTCAGCAGCTTGACGAGTGTATTCGCCATCCAGGCGATGCACAAGGGGAAACGAAATGCACTGGCTCTGTGGCTGGGGATCACGGTTGTTCTAGGTCTGGGATTCCTTGGTCTGGAGATTTACGAGTTCTACGAGTACGTGAAACATAAAGAATTTGGCATGACCACGAGTGCCTTCAGTTCGGCATTCTACACGCTGGTCGGGTTCCACGGAGCCCACGTAGCGTTCGGTATTGTATGGATCGGAATCATTATCGGGCAACTGTTCAAAAAAGGATTAACGGTCGTAACCGCACCGAAAGTCTATGTTTCCGCCATGTACTGGCACTTCATCGACGTTGTGTGGGTGTTCATCTTTACGGTCGTGTACCTGCTCGGAAAGGTGGGGTAACACATGTCCGCTCAGGATCAAAGTGATCAACAGCCGGTGAAGCACCGTCACCGTGCGGAAGGGCCTTCGAAGCATGTCGTCGTGTTTATTTTCTCCATTATACTCACGTTGATTGCCTTTGCGGCTGCCGCAGCCGGAGGGGTTAACACAACCTTCACCATTATTATTATGGTTGTCATGGCCATTTTGCAGGTATTTGTGCAGCTTGGTTACTGGATGCACTTGAAGGACAAAGGCCACTTGATGCCGATACTATTTATGGCCTTTGGATTTTTCGTAGCCTTTACATGTATTATTATGGCCCTTTTCTGGGTCTGGTGGTAAGAGAGATGGCGGCAGCGTATTGCTGCCGTCTTTTCCCCTTTTATGCGAGTGAATGATGGAGGTTCACATCTCTGGATCGTTTCAGGATGCGGTCATGAAGAAAGTGTAACATCGTGGTAAGTGAAATAAATGTTCACCAAAACAGGTCACGGGGAGGTTTCCCGTATGCTCGGGTTGCAATATTTCAGTTTTGACGACTTATGGAGTCCGCTTATTCTTGCTTTATTTTTGATTATTGCGGCAGCCTATCTTGTATTAGTGGGTCCGTTCAGCGAGAGAGTACAGGGCGCAGAGCCAGCAACAGCCGGACAGAAGGTCTTGTTTCTCGCAGGTCTATTCGCTCTATATCTGGCACAAGCGGGTCCTTTCAATCTACTGGGTCATGTGATGTTCAGCTTCCATATGGTGAGCATGGCATTATCCTACCTTGTTGCTCCGCCATTGATGATGAAAGGTTTGCCGACTTGGGTATGGCGCGGTGTTGTGCGCTGGCTGCCTACCCGCCAGCTTTCCTTCCTTGCGCATCCCATTGTAGCGGCGGTGCTGTTCAACGGACTGTTTTCCTTGTATCATCTGCCCGTTGTGCATGATTATGTCATGTTGAATTTTACCGTTCACCGGTTGTATTATATCGTACTTTTTATCACATCCATGCTGATGTGGTGGACGTTACTTAACCCTCTGCCAGAGGGTAGACAAGCATCAGGCTTGTCAAAGGTTGGATTTATCTTTTTGAACATGGTGCTGTTAACGCCTGCATGTGGATTAATTATTTTTGCTTCCGAACCGCTGTATCAGACGTATAGCAACCCCGCTATATGGGCTGAAGCGATGAGGTATTGCGTATCTGGCGACTCTTCGGCGATTCTTCGTTCATTCGGAGGGCCGGCGTTCTTTAATATCCTGTCTTCTACGAAGGAGGATCAGCAGGTCGGTGGGATTCTCATGAAGTTTATCCAGGAGGGTATATTTGTCTCCATGCTGGCTTATGTGTTTGCTCAGTGGTATCGGAAAGAGAGACAGGAAGAGGATGATGATCTCTCGCCTGCTGGCGGTGGTAACGAGCAGGGGCCGCTCAATCCGGCCGCCAAATCGTGAGTTTAATGTGACGACAAAAGGGGGAACACACGATGGATATGTATTTTTGGCTACCTACAATCAGTACTTCTTTCATTGTGCTTAGTGCGGTACTTGTGGCGATTGGCTGGGCTTTAATTATTCGTGGCAAACGTGAGGCACACCAGTCTGCTATGGTAGCGGGAGCGATCGCAGCTCTAATCTTTTTTGTAATCTACATGTCCCGCACTGTATTTGTAGGTAATACGGCTTGGGGCGGAGACCCGGATATGGAGATCTTTTACCGCATCTTTTTGATCTTTCATATTATTCTGGCTACCGTTGCCGCCGTATTTGGTATCTCGACACTAGTGCTTGGCTTCAAAAAGAATTTTGGAAAACATCGCCGTTGGGGGAAATTCACCTCTATCATCTGGTTTGGCTCCGCACTGACAGGTACGGTGGTATATGTGTTGTTATATCTGCTCTATCCGGGGGGGCACACAAGTCCGGTATGGGAAGTTATCCTCGGCGTTTAAATGGATGAATCTCGCAGATGATTAGTCCATGCCATCTCTCTTATTCATTCATAGAATGAGTTTGAGAGGGGGGAAACACAATGAAAAAAACAGTCAGCATCAGCCAAACGTATCCACGTCTTACCGTGTATTCCGAAGAGAACTACAGAGGAAGAAGCCGCATTTATCGTGGCAACACAGGACTTCGCAACCTGGACAATATTTTGGACGGGGTTGAGAGCCTGCGCTTCTTTTCAACGAGTTCGAATGCAACACTTGTGGTGTTTACACGGCCAAACTTCCAGGGAGGCTTCCGTGTCTATCGCGGGAACACCAATCTGAGAGATTTGGATGACTTGATCCGCGGCGAAGATGTAGAGTCGTTGATCTCCACCAATCAGCGTCTCACTTTGGCTGAGATTCGCGCCATCCGTAGAAATCGCAGCTTGCCAACAGGCTACAACCTCGTGTAAGACAAGAGCCTCTTCTGCTATCAGGTGACCGGAAAAGAAAAAGAGAAAGAAAAAGAGCTGTGCCCTTCTGTGATTGATTCACAGTGTGGGGTACAGCTCTTTTTGAGATAGGGCAGAGGCTATTAGTCTCCGCCTCCACCGCTATCTCCACCTCCGCCACTATCCCCACCGCTGTCACTGCTTCCGTAATCGCTGCTCGAATGATGATGAGCCCCCGAAGAAGAATCTGAATCGTGATGTTTGTGATCATGATGGAGTCGGTGGTCGTGAGTGTGCCTGGTATGCGAGTCCGTCGAAATGTCAGAGGTCATCATAGAAGAAGACGTAGCCGAGCCAGATGAATGATGATGCTGTTTGGACTTTCTGGAATGCCTTTTGCTATCACTTTTGCTCTTAACCCGATCTGGCTCACTTCGAATGATGAGCCAGATCATCGCAAGGATAAATCCAAAAACAAGTATGGGCTCTATAAGCCATCCCATAGGGTGATCATTCCTCTCCACTAAAATCGCTGTGTTTATTTTATCGCAGAATGGATTCTTTTCCTATCCTGCTTTCCTGAAACAGGAAAAAAAGGGGTTGACGGGACAAGCGATAGGTCTGTATACTGTGTATATTGATATACACAGTAGATACAGTGAATAAAACAAGAGCACAGTAAACCAGATGAAGCAAGACAGTTGAAAGGCAGGCATAGATATGGATGCATGGAAGCAAGCGTGGTGGCTAACCCGTAACGAATATAGAAAGGATAAGTTGCAGTGGTTATGGTCTGCCATATTTATGATCTACACAGGTAGTATGAGCGGTGTGCTGTTGATAGGACAGCAACAAAGTAATTTTATTAACCCGGTAGTGGATGCGTTCTTTTTAATTATGCTGCCGTTTCAGGGATTTCTTTTTTCCAGACGTTCCTTCCGCTACATACAGGAAGATTCCTATACACAGATGCTCGCCTATTATCGAAGGCTTCCAATTTCGAATGAGTCGGTGATGTGGGCGAGATTGCAGCAATCCTTGATCGCTTTCGCTTACAATGGACTCTTTTTCTACGGAGCATTATATGCTGTCAGACTGCACACTGCAGGTTTCACATGGGATCAGTATTTAGCCTTTGCGCTGAGCTGCACAGGATATGGACTTCTGATTACGGGATTATATATTTACGGAGAGTTTCTCTTCAGTGGTAAAAAATATTTGCTGCTCAGCTTTATGTTCTTACCGATCGCCGTTGTGATATCTGTGCTGATCCGTCTCTCGGGCAATTATGGATTCTGGTACGTTATTCAATACAGTAAATTGTGGGGGTTGGTATCCCCGATCATGTGGATAGCGGTGATTTCAGGTTTGGCAACGTTATGGGTGTTCAGTCGATTGACGCTGAAGAAGCTTGCTTTGAGAGATCTGAGTTAGAAGGCAACTAAAGTAAAATGATAAAAGAATAAAGGATGAAACCGGCACGTTCAGGTAAGTGAGTGAAGTGTACCGGAGGGCGAGGTGCAAGATGTGAGGATACCCATTCAAATAAACGAGAATAGCGCTGAACCTTTGTATCACCAGATTGAAAATCAATTAAGGTCGTTAATTATAACGGGTCAACTGGGGGAGGGGACACATTTGCCGTCCATTCGTGAATTTGCCGGCGCACTGAATTGCAGTGTGATTACGGTTAGGCGGGTCTATCAGGATCTGGAGAATGAAGGTCTGCTTCGCACGAAGCAGGGGACAGGAACATTTGTGGCCCAGGTTGAGGCAGGAGAACGAGAGAACTATAGGCTGAAGGCTGCGGAGGAAGCAATGCAAGCTGCGGTGCAGTCGGGTAAAGCTGTGGGGTGTACAGAAGAAGAAATGGAAGTTTTGTTCCGGGAAGCCCTGAGAGCAAATTATTCAAAGTAAGGAGGGGGAGGTATGGTGGAACCCATAGCCGTTCAATTAAATGGCGTATCCAAGATGCGTAAACGCAGGGTTATTGGGCCGATTGATCTCACGATTCCGGAAGGATATGTTGTTGCCATTCTGGGGCATAACGGCTCTGGCAAAAGCACATTGCTTAACATGCTCCAACAAATTGTACTACCGGATAGTGGTGAGATCATATGGTTTGGACAGGAGAAGCATTCGGGGACACTTCCGATTGAGCTGAGACAACAGATTGGCTTTGTGGCAGATAATAGCGGCATTGAAGAGAATCGGATGACGCCGCAGGAGGCAGCGGATTTTCGATCACATTGGTACCCAAGGTGGGATATGAAGCTGTTCAAACAGCTTATAACAGACATGGATGTGCCGAGTGATGTGAAGCTGACCAAGATGTCCAAGGGAGAACGAAGAAAGTTCGAGATTGCCGCAGCACTTGCTGCTCGTCCTAAACTCCTTCTTCTGGATGAACCCTCGTCCGGTCTTGATCCTTTTGCCTGGAAGGTAATGGTCGAACAGTTCCGCGATTATATGGAAGGTGGAGAC
Source organism: Paenibacillus sp. 4624 (assembly GCF_050435065.1). Lineage (NCBI taxonomy): Bacteria > Bacillati > Bacillota > Bacilli > Caryophanales > Paenibacillaceae > Paenibacillus > Paenibacillus sp. 4624. The sequence continues at coordinate 20,601 of NZ_JBNDJR010000014.1, read as the reverse complement.
ACGACCATTCTGATTGCCACGCATATTGCAGATGAAGTGAAGCGGCTGGCGGATTACATCGTACTCATGCACCGCGGGCAGGTCCTGGGTATGGCAGAGAAAGACCTTGTGCTTGAGCAGTGGAAGGAGATCTGGTATGAAGGAGATTTGCGGCCCGAGAATATTCCTGGTGTAGTTGAATCTTTTCAGGAAGAGAATGGTCTGATCCGTGTGATTACAACCCGGGTGAGTGAAGCGCAGGAGAGGTTGGAGCTGTCCGATCACCGGGTGCTCAAAATTCGCAATTTGGAACTGGGAGAAGTGCTGGAATATTGGATTGCCGGGTATGCACCCGTACAGTGGAGATAACCGAAGGGAGACGATTCTGAATGAACCGATTGGAACTAAAGCAAGTCGTCAAACAGTACGCAGACAAAACAGCTGTCAACGGAGTTACGCTTAATGTAAAAGAGGGCGAGATTTACGGATTGCTCGGAGCCAACGGCGCCGGTAAAACCACAACGATGCGCATGGTGCTGGGTCTGATCCACCCGGATGGCGGTAACATTCTGTACAACGGCAAGCCTTATAATACAGAGCTGCAACAGATTATGGGATATTTGCCCGAAGAACGCGGATTGTATCCGAAGGTAAAAGTGAGCGAACAGATTAATTATCTGGCACGCCTTCGTGGAATGAACGCCAAAGATGCGGATGAGAGTCTGAAGTACTGGCTGAAGCGGTTCGAAGTGCCAGAGTATTATGATAAAAAGATTGAGGAATTATCCAAAGGAAACCAGCAGAAAATGGGCTTTATAGCCGCGGTGGTACATAGACCGCAAATTCTCATTCTGGATGAAGCGTTTAGTGGATTGGATCCAGTTAACGTAGAGCTGCTCAAATCAACGGTTAAAGAATTGCGTGACGAAGGTACAGCCATTCTGTTCTCTACACACCGGATGGAACATGTCGAGGAGTTGTGTCGTCAGATCACGATACTTCATCGTTCTAATACGGTAGTGCAAGGTGAGATCAAAGAGATCAAGAGCCGTTATCCGCGTGAACAGGTTTACCTCAGTACTCTTGGACAGGTAGAAGGACTTGAGCAACTGCCGGGTGTGAAACGAGTGGAACAAAACGAGCGTGGATATCAGATCCAGGTCAGCGAGGTTACGGCGGCTCAGGAGATTTTGAAAACGGCGATGGCACAGACCACCGTGGAGCATTTTGAGATTAAGGAACCAACGCTTAACCAAATCTTTATTCGTGAGGTAGGTGAGTCGAATGAATAAAATGGGCACAATTACAGGTTTCACGTTCAAAAACAAAGTGAAAACGAAGTCGTTTATGGTCACGACCATTGTACTTGCACTTTTAATTACGATTGGACTCAATGTTCCATATTTCATTACTTTATTTAATGGCGGACCAATTGGCGGCGGAGCTTCTGGCAAGAATCCTGTAAACATCGGACTTCTGACAACAGAACAGCAGGATGTGGCACAGAAACTGGAAGACTTCTCCTCGGCTCAGGGCAATCAGGCATATCGTTTCATCATGAGTGGAGATAAGAATGAAAATGCACTGAAAGAAGATGCGAAGGCAGGTCTGATCGATGGTTATTTGAAACTTGAATCCGTAACAGGACAGGAGTTTCCAACGCCTGTTTTATACTCCACAGATGACATCTCGCCTCAGATTATTACGGCTATTGAATCTGCTCTGCAAAGTGTGAAGCTGGATGTTGTAGTCAAGGACGTATTGACGCCTGAACAAAAGGCATTAATTACAACACCTGTGAAACTGACTGCAGAAAATCTAAGCACGGATGATGGAGAGTCTGGAGCTGCTTCGGAAAAATCAATGAGCCCGATTAATTATATCGTGGTGTACTTGTTAATCATCTTGCTGTTCACATCTACGATGATGACAGGTAATATGATCGCTTCCGAGATCACAGCAGAGAAAAGCTCGCGCATCATGGAGATTCTGATCACGAGTGTATCCCCGCTCAGTCAAATGTTTGGTAAAATTATCGGTATCTTCATGGTAGGTATGTTACAGATCGGAATCTTCGGGGCAGTTATTGCGGGTAATATTCTACTGCCACACAACCGCGCGGTACTAAGTGATTTCAATTTGAGTGTGAACGACATTAATATTGCAGTGATTGTATATGGATTAATCTTCTATATTCTGGGCTACTTCTTATATGCAGTGCTGTTCGCAGCTGTAGGATCTATGGTCAGCCGTACGGAAGAGCTGGGGCAGGCAGTTCTGCCGATCACGATGCTGTCCCTGGTATCATTCTATATTGCAATCTTCAGCATCTCTGCACCGAATATTTTATTGCTCAAAGTTGCAAGCTTCATTCCGTTCACGTCACCAACGGCGATTCTGGTACGGATTGGGGCAGGCGTTGCGCCAACCTGGGAGATTCTAACGTCTCTAGCTATTCTGGCTGTATCCATTCTGGTCTTCGGCTGGCTTGCAGCTAAAATCTATCGCACAGGTGTACTGATGTACGGCAAACGTCCAACCTTTAAAGAGCTGTTCAAAGCGATGAAGGCGTACAAGATTTAATAATTCAAACGACAACTGTTAACTTTAAAATAAAATGTCGGTAACTTGATGGTGTTTTGTCGGTAACTTTAATTTAAAATGTCGTTTTCCCTTGATAGATCAAGGTTTTTCAACAGAACCTCCGTAAATGCAGAGCGAAATTAGCTTTATAGTATTATGTCGTTTTTGTTGATTAGCATAATTCATTAAATTCTCGACCTTTAATTTGTTTTAACTCAATATTCCCTCCTTATGGTAGACAGTGGAAAAAGAGTCCATGTTACAATGGAATCAAGCACTGGATATAGGAGGGTTTTTTGTGTTTGTGAGAATAGGAATATTCGTCCATCTGGGGTTGAAGTTTTTGTTGTAAAGACTGGACTGTGAGAGAAGTAAACATTTATGAGTGAGATCTAGCTCACCATCTGTGTTCTTTCAGAAACATTTCAAACTTTAAAGTGAGGGAATTTAATGAATAATTCGAAACTAGGGGATCAGTTTTTAAAAAAGAGCGGGATTATGTTATGTATGCTGGTACTGTACTTTCCACTGTGTATAGGAATAACGTGGCTATTGTTCCAAGCCATTAATCAAGTAGATTCGAGTGCTTTTTATAGGTATGCTACTGAGAATAAATTTAGTGAAGACGTCTTTTTTTCACCTGAGATTGATGCTAAAACAAGTATAGGTAATACTATCACAAAGACTTTTAAGATGATAGGAAATGAACTGCCAGATAACACTCAAGCAATATTCCACGAGCTTCTAAAAGAAAAGACTATATTTCTATCGCAGCTTAATGAAAACAAAGCGTATATGGAGTATCTAGCTGACAATAACTTAACCGTAGAAGAGTTAATAGCGTACATGGGGTCGATATCTAATTTAAGCAATGAGATATTAAATGGTAGTTTTTATTTTTCAGCGGTAATAATATTTTTGATTTTGTACATCTTTTTTAGATTTAGAATAGAATTATATTGGTTAGCAGGCATATTGTATGTTTTTTCAATCTTAGATGTTTTCACATCGGGTATCTTCTCAAGTATTTTTTATAAACCTATGCGATTAGCAAGTAAGATGATGGGTCAGGATTACACATTAAATCAATATAATATGTACATAGGATTTTTGCCCAAAATTAAAGAAGCATTTTTAACTTTTATTATATTCGATACTATAGGACAGAATTATAGAGAGGAGTGGAATAGGAGAAGATCAAAGAAACTCACAGAGATTTATTGTTCAATAGGTATTATCTTAAGTATGATGAGGGATTTGAAAACAGCAAACGGCAATGATCGTTTTGTGAAGATAAGTAAATTAAATATTGATTTGCATTATATAATTAAGTTTTCCAAGAGAAATAAAAAGGATCTTGCCTTAAAAGAAGTAAAAGAGCTTACATTAATGTTTTTGCGTAGAATCAAATCAGGTTCAATCTTTGTAGGAGATGTTATCATATTCCTAGAAAGAGTAGAAACCCTGTTAAAGAGTTCAGTGGATCTTAAAAATGATGAGTATAGCCTTAGTTAGAAAAGGAAAGTTAGCATTAAAAGTATAAAAAGCGTAACTGATGGTATCAGTTATGCTTTTTATGTTTTACACAAAATTATACTTAGTTCATATGGATTAATTGAAGATTATTTCTGGATTCCTCTCCAAAATACTTTCCAAGTTTCTTCTAATTTGTTTTCATACTCATCACGAGAAAAGTTTAACATCTGAAAGATCATTCCATCTATGACACACATAAATGAAGCTATAACTGTGTTAGCAGATATAAATCTCTCTGGTTCACTGTCTATAGCTTTTCCGATAATTTTTTTTATTTCCTCTTCAGTCTGTTTGTAGAGTTGAACAAATGTGCCCCTAAATGGATCTGGAGGGAAAAGAAAATATCTATTGATAAAGTGTCCAAGATCATTCTCGTAGACATATTCATTCAATGATCTCATTAGCGTGTATAACTTCTTGTCTACGGAAAAACTCGAAATTTCATCTGATTGATCACGTACAAAATTCAAATAATCATTAGTAACATAGTCACATACAATTCCAAACAATTCTTCTTTACTGGAACAATAGGCGTATAGTGAAGGAGCTTTGATGTCCACTTCAATGGCAATTTCCCTCATAGAGGTTTGTTCATAACCCTTTGTTGCGAATAAATGAAGAGCACTTGTTATTATTTTATTTCTCGTTACTTTACCTTTATTCAAAAAATTCTCCACCTCAGACTAGTTTTAAGCCCACAATACTTACAATTATACCACCAACCATGATTAGCTTGCTCATGTTTCTAGGCTCTTTGAAAACAAACATTCCTAAGAGCACACTTCCTGAAGCACCAATACCAGTCTATATGCCGTAACCGATACTAAGAGGCACTTCTTTTAAAGACACGGATAGAAAGATGAAACTGGAAAGCATAAAAATAATAAAGAGGATGGTTGGCTTCAGTTTTGAGAAGCCCTCTGTGAATTTTAAGCTTATTACTCCTCCCACTTCCATCAAGCCTGCAATCACCAAAAAAAACCAACTCATATTAATTAACTTCCTCTCTTTCAGGCTTATTAGATATAAATTTTAAACCCATAATGCAAGTGATCAATGTAATGACAAAGAAAATTTTGAGTACACTCACTTCATCTCCAAGGAACAGCATTCCAACTGCTGCGGTTCCAAATGCTCCGAACCCTGTGAAAACTGTATAAGCTGTGGATACAGGCAAAACACTTAAGGCTTTGGAGAAGCAAAAAAAACTAAGTGCCATCAGTATTAAGGTTGGTATAACCAAGCCTATTTTAGTGAATCCATCCGAATACGACAGACCTAACGCCCAACCGACCTCTAAAAGTCCTCCAATAATAAGATAAAGCCAAGCCATAGTAACTCTCCTTCTATTTATAAAATTTTAAAAATCTAACTAACGTTAGTTAGATTTTTAATCCTAATACAGATTTATGATATATGCAATATGTAAATGACGTATTATTCTGAACAAGGTAGTGACGTATAAAACGTAGATAAAATGAAAAAAATAGTATAAAAAACACTCTTGCTAAAACAAAAGGTCACGATTACAATGGAAGTGTAAGTTAAGGATAGTGATTGTTTAATTACAAGCTAGACCTGCTTGCACATCAAAATTAATTTACGCCATAGTTGCGTTTATTTTTGATGTGCAGACAGGTCTTTTTTATTTGGAAAATAGGGGGGAATGAGATGAATATCCTCAAAATTTTGAACAATAATGTGGCAGTTACTCACGACAAAATGGGTCAAGAAATTATTGTAATGGGCAAAGGGATCGCTTACCAGAAGAAGGTTGGCGATAGTCTGGATCAGCAAAGTATAGATAAAATCTATTCACTTTCTAATAAAGATGCCTTCGTGAAATTCCAGGAACTTCTGTCCGAAATTCCTATCGATTATTTTGAAGTGGCGGACCAAATTATAAACTATGCCAAGTTAACGTTAGGTAAAAAACTCAATGAGAGTATATATATATCGCTCAGTGACCATATTTTTTCGACGATAAGTCGATATAAAGAAGGAATATCGCTTAGAAATGCTTTGCTTTGGGATATTAAACGATTTTATGCAGACGAATTTCAGATTGGTTTGAAGGCGCTTCAATTTATCAAGGAATCTTTCGATATTCAATTTCCTGAAGATGAAGCGGGTTTTCTTGCATTGCATATTGTCAACGCTGAGACTCCCAAAGAAACTCAAGACATCTACAGAGTGACCAAAATCATTCAAGAGATCAGTGATATAGTTAGATATTTTTTTCAAATGGAGTTTGATGAACAATCCGTAGCATTTTTTAGATTTGTCACTCATTTGAAGTTTTTTGCTCAGCGATTAATCAGTGGAAACTTGCATGAGAGTGAGAGTGATACAGATCTATTAGATGTGATCAAAGAGAAACACCCGAATTCTTACCAGTGTGTGGGAAAAATCGAAACTTATATTAAGAATAACTACCAGTATAACTTAACAAACGAAGAGAAATTGTATCTAACGGTTCACATCCAACGTGTTGTGCACAAAACAAATTCATAGCAGTTTTCATTAAAGGAGGTGAGGATTCTTGCAACGCAGGATGGTGACATTAAGTTGGCCAAACCCTTCACTAAGCTTTTTAGCTAAATTTGGAGGAAAATAAAATGAGAAAATATCAACAGTTGGCCGAGGAGATTGTAAAGACAGTGGGGGGGGCTGAAAATGTTCTTGATCTCACTCATTGCATGACCCGGTTGAGATTTCAACTAAGGGACGATTCCTTACCCAACGATGAAGTATTGAAGCAAATGGATGGCATCGTATCCGTCATGCGTTCTGGTGGGCAGTATCAGGTTGTAATCGGCAATCATGTTTCCGAGGTGTATTCGGAAGTTACCCAACTGACTAAAGTGGGCGAAAAACCAACTGCTCCAATAATAGATAAGGAGATCAAAAAGAAGAAACCCTTTGATGCCTTTATTGATGTCGTGTCCAACTTATTTCAGCCGATTTTGGGAATTCTGTGTGCTGCAGGTATGTTAAAAGGATTTAATATTTTGTTTAACGCGATGGGGCTTTATACAGCTGATAGCGGAGCATACATGATCATCAATGCTATGGGAGATGCATTGTTTATGTTTCTTCCTGTGTTTTTAGGATACACATCTGCTAATAAATTTAAAGTACAGCCTTTTACTGGAATTCTCATTGGACTTGCCATGTGTTACCCTGCTATTCAGTTGAATACCTTAGCAGCAACAAAAGAACCACTGTATACATTATTTAGCGGTTCAATTATAAGCTCTCCTGTCTATTTGGATGTGTTTGGTATTCCGTTGATTGGTATGAACTATACATCAACTGTACTTCCAGTCATCATCGTCGTATATTTTGCATCAAAAGTGCAGCGTGTGTTGGACAAGATTATTCCAAGTGTAATCAAATTCTTTATTGTACCGATGCTCACGGTCTTTATTTCTTTAACCTTAGGTTTTTTACTGATAGGTCCTTTGGCAAACTACGGATCAGAGCTTATAGCACAGGGAATATTTGCTGTTCGAGATGCGAGCCCATTAGTAGCTGGATTTCTACTGGCATCCCTATGGCAGATTCTTATGGTATTTGGCCTGCATTGGGGAATTATCCCCGTCTATATTAACAACATCACAAGCTTGGGTTTTGACAACATATTAACTATGGCTTTTGCCACCACGTTTTCTCAAATGGCTATTACTCTTGCCATCATCCTTAAAACAAAGGATAAAAATTTAAAGGCACTCGGCATACCGGCAGCTGTATCCGCTTTATTTGGTATAACAGAGCCTATTGTTTATGGTATTACCTTACCGCGAAAAAAATTGTTTATCATGAGCTGTATTGTTTCAGGTATTGCTGGCGGTTTTTACGGCTTCTATAACTTTAGAGAGTTTACATTTGGAGGACTGGGCATATTTGAATTTATGACCATGTTTGATCCCGATAACCCAGGAATCACGAACCTCATGATTGGTATTATTGGTGTTGTTTTTGCTATGGTAGCTTCGTTTGTACTAACACTTTTCTTGTTCAAAGATGATAAATCTAAGCCAAGCTCTGACAAAACGATAGAAGTGTCATCTATAGCAGAATCCAAACCAGAGTTGAAATCTGAGAAAAAACATACGATGCAAAGTCCTATGAACGGAGAAGTCATTCCTATTAAAGAGGTTCAGGACGAGGCGTTTTCGCAAGAACTTCTGGGCAGAGGAATCGCGATTAAGCCTGTAACCGGGGAACTATTTGCACCTTTTGATGGGAAGATTGTTACATTGTTTCCTACAAAACATGCTTTTGGATTAGTGTCAGATGAAGGAATGGAAGTCCTTATTCATATCGGATTTAATACGGTTCGTCTGAAAGGTAAATATTTCGAGACCTTCGTACAAGAAGGAGACGTTGTTAAACAAGGACAGAAATTGGCTGAATTTAATATTGCGGAAATTGAGAGAGAAGGATATTCGGTTGAAACGCCAATGATCGTTACAAATACAGATAGTTATCTTGAGATTATTGAGACTAAAGGAAAACAAGTAAATGCAGGGGATGTTTTGCTTACAGGTTTGATTTAACAATTTTATCTTAGCAGGAGATGAGAGAAATGGCTTTTAAAGACGGATTTTTGTGGGGTGGAGCAATCTCGGCTAACCAATCTGAAGGAGCTTACAATGTGGACGGAAGAGGCATAGCAAATGTTGATTTATGTCCAACAGGTGATATCCGTGACAGTGTTCTTATGGGTAAAACGAAGATGTTTGATTTTGACGAGAACTATTTTTACCCTGGCAAAGCAGCAATCGACATGTATCACTATTACAAAGAAGACATCGCATTGTTTGCAGAAATGGGATTTAACGTATATCGGTTGTCAATTGCTTGGAGCCGTATATTCCCTAATGGGGATGAACTGGAGCCAAATGAAGCTGGACTCCAGTTTTACGAAGACGTATTTAAAGAGTGTCAAAAGTATAATATTAATCCTCTGGTGACCATTTCCCATTTTGACGTTCCTATGCACCTTGTTAAGGAATATGGTTCTTGGCGTAACCGAAAAATGATTGATTTCTATGAAAGATTATGTAGGGTGATCTTTAAACGTTATAAGGGCTTAGTGAAATATTGGATTACGTTTAATGAAATTAATATGGTTTTGGAAGCTCCATTTTTATCATCCGGATTGTTCATAGAAGAACACGAAGATGCGGAATTAGTGAAATTTACAGCCAGTCATCATGAGTTGGTGGCCAGCGCGTTAGCTACAAAAATTGCCCATGAAGTAGACTCTGAAAATATGGTGGGATGTATGCTAGCTAGCATTGCCCCATATCCCAGAACATGTGATCCAAAAGATGTATGGAAAGCAAAACAGGTTGAAAACCAGAGCTATTTTTTCATTGATGTTCAGGTTAGGGGTGAATACCCGGCATACACCCTTAAAGAACTGGAACGAAAAAATATTGTTCTACCATTCAAAGAAGGTGATCGAGAGTTATTGAAACAACACACCGTTGATTTCATAGGATTCTCGTATTATTCCTCCAGCGTAGTCAGTGCTGATCCGACACTCACGGATACAATAGGAGGAAACCTATTTCCAAGTTTGCCGAACCCGTATTTACAATCTAGTGATTGGGGTTGGCAAATTGATCCGTTAGGATTACGAATTACAATGAATAATATCTATGACCGTTATCAGAAACCTTTATTCATTGTTGAAAACGGCCTAGGGGCTGTAGATGTTCCTGATGAGAGTGGTTATGTAGAAGACGATTACAGAATTTCATATCTAAGTGAGCATATTCGTGCAATGCGAGATGCTGTAGAGTACGATGGCGTAGACTTGCTTGGCTACACCGTTTGGGGACCAATTGATATTGTAAGTGCAAGTACAGGTGAAATGAAAAAAAGATACGGATTCATCTATGTAGATCGAGATAATCAAGGTAAAGGAACACTGAAGCGTTCGAAGAAAAAATCTTTTGAATGGTACAAAAAAGTGATTAAGTCAAATGGTAAAGATTTAAGTATGTGACACTAATTTAATGATGAGAGGATAGATGAATATGGCGTCACCATTTCCGAAGGACTTCCTGTGGGGCGGTGCAGTAGCAGCTAACCAGCTTGAGGGAGCTTATAATGTCGATGGCAAAGGTTTGTCAGTACAGGATGTAACGCCAAATGGGGTTACAACACCAAGAACAGAAGGTCCCACCGAGGATAATCTGAAATTGATTGGTATCGACTTTTATAACCGATATAAAGAGGATGTTAAACTGTTTGCTGAAATGGGCTTTAAAGTGTTCCGCACATCCATTGCCTGGTCTCGTATTTTTCCCAAAGGAGACGAACTGGAGCCAAACGAGAAAGGTCTGCAATTTTATGATGATCTGTTTGACGAATGCCATAAATACGGTATTGAACCGCTCGTGACGATTTCGCACTACGAGACGCCGTTGCATCTGTCCAAAACGTATGATGGATGGGTAAATCGTAAAATGATTGAGTTCTACGAACGTTATGTTACGGTACTATTTCATCGTTATAAAGGTAAAGTCAAGTACTGGCTGACGTTTAATGAGATCAACTCTATTGTGGAAGAACCATTCATGAGTGGTGGTATATATACACCAAAAGAAGAACTTTCCGACCAAGACTTATATCAAGCTGTCCATCATGAACTTGTTGCAAGTGCCCTTGCGGTTAAACTGGGCCATGAGATTATGCCAGATGCGAAGATTGGCTGCATGGTGCTGAGCATGCCAACATATCCGCTCACGCCAAATCCAGACGATGTTGTTGCAGCGATGCAAGCAGAGCAGCAAAATGATCTTTTTGCGGATATTCATGCACGTGGCTATTATCCGAAATACATGAATCGTTATTTCAAAGCCAAAAACATCAATATTAAGTTTGAGGATGGGGATGAGGAAATTCTCAAACATACCGTAGATTTTATCTCATTCAGTTATTATTCAAGTATTTGTAAGAGCGGCGATCCAGAGAAGGGTAAGGAGACTCAAGGGAATCTGTTTGCAGGTATCGAGAACCCATATTTGAAAGCGAGTGAATGGGGTTGGCAGATCGACCCTCAAGGCTTGCGCTTAACTCTCAACAAATATTGGGATCGTTATCAAAAACCATTGTTTATTGTCGAGAATGGTCTAGGTGCGTTCGATCAGCTGATTACGGATGAAGACGGTAATAAGACTGTCAAAGATGATTACCGTATTCAATACATGAATGACCACTTGGTACAGGTTGGAGAAGCTCTCGAGGATGGTGTAGAAGTAATGGGATATACATCTTGGGGCTGTATTGATCTCGTAAGTGCGTCTACAGCAGAGATGAAGAAACGTTATGGCTTCATCTATGTAGATCGTAACGATGATGGCTCGGGGACATTGGAGCGTTACAGGAAAAAATCCTTCCACTGGTATAAAGAAGTCATTCGTACCAATGGTGCGAGCCTAAAGGGCTTCAATGAATAGGCACAATTGAATTATATAGCAAGATAGGTTCAATAATTTAGAATTCTGGCAAAACTCAAGACAGGTAAACGTAGATACCTGGTTTGGTTTTGCCTATTTGCTATGTCTTTTGTTAAGATTAATGAAACATAAACAACTTCTTCATATGGATATGTGCTAAGCATATACGGTGTACTTTCACAGATTCTTTAATATAGATAAGGAGTATTTCAATGAGTGAACAAAAGAAAAGTATTATATCAGCTGCCAGGAAGCTATTTCATACCAAGGGGTTTTCTGAAACCTCAATGAACCAAATTATTGAAGCTGCAGAATCTAGCAAGGGAAACTTATATCATCATTTTAAAAATAAAGAACATCTCTTTGTTTACATCCTGGAGGATGATGCTACTCAGTGGTTAAAGGAATGGGAACAGGAAGTTGAAAAAACTAAAGCTGATTCCGACGATATTTTATATATTCTTGCAGAGTTTATAGCCAAGTCCAGAGGGAATCTTTATTATCATAAAACAACCGCAGAGTTCTACAGTAGTGCATTTAAATCAGACGAGATCACGGAGAAGATCAAGGAAATAGACAAGTTGTACCTTGATTTTTTTGTTAATATTATTAAAAAGTGTCAAGCTGAGAAACGAATCAATCCAAAAGAAGACCCAAAAATGTTAGGATATTTTCTTATGTCCTTGTTATTTATCAGTAACGACTATAAACATTATAGTGATGAAGTTGAAGCAAAAGAGAATAATTATAACAAAAAAGCCATAGATATTTTCTTAAAGGGGGTGAAATAACACAATTTTTAAAATTTTGAAAAAAATTTGATATTCAATTTTTTTTGTATTATGATTAGACCGAACGGTCTGTCTGTATGAAAAAGGAGGCAACGTCATGAATCATAATAATGTCATTATTATCGGAAGTGGTATAGCCGGGATAGCCACCGCTTTATTCTTGAGAAAGGCAGGAATAAAAAGCACAGTTTACGAAGGTAGAACCGGTGAATTAGAAAAAGGAGCTGGTTTTTTACTTACTCCAAACGGTGTAAATGTCTTAGCTGAGATCGGATGTAAAGACAAAGTTATTGCAAATTCAGCAATTATCAAAAGTATTTATCAATTAAATAGTCAAAATGAAATAGAATCGATAACCTATAATTACAATGAGAAATATTATAAATCTCCAATGATCAATGTCATGAGATCCAACATTGTTAAGGTTCTTTTAGAGGAAGCTCAGCGTCAAGGAATCGAAATCATGTATGATAAAAAGCTGATTTCAGTACATCAAAGTTCAAAATCAGTTGAAGCATTTTTTGAAGATGGAACCTCTGTCAAAGGTGATATTGTTGTCGGGGCAGATGGAACTTTTTCTAAAACGAGAGAAGCCGTAGCATCTGACGCTAAATTGGATTATAGCGGTATGTGGGGACTGCAGGGGATATCGTATGTTGATGATTTCGAATGGGATGAATCAAGTGGTTATTTGTACTACGACGAGAATCTGTCCTTTGTCTTTGGCAAAGCGCACCCTAAAAACAAGATGAATATCTTATGGCAAGCATTCTCAATAGCTCCCGAGAAACTACCAACAAAAGACTTTGAAAAAGCCTCTACACATACGATCAGAGAGTTATTAAATAAAATGATGAAAGATTGGAAAGTCACGAACAATCTGTTTGAAATTGTTGAAAACACAGAGCAGATTTTCGCAAGAAGTATTCACGAAGTGAAGAATTTACCTACGTGGTCAAAAGGGCGCGTTGTTCTGGTTGGGGATGCTGTGCATACAGCTAATCCTTTTGTAGGTCAAGGAGCTTCATACAGCCTTGAAGATGCCATGGTCTTAGCAAAAAATTTAAGAGACCATGATTACCGGGATGCGTTTTACTATTATGAAAAGGATCGAAGAAAAAGGACAGAAGAATTAAATGCTTTGTTCCTGAACAAACACATGGAGTTTAATATGGATAAGAAGATTAATGAATACAAAATTACATGGGAATAAGTACGTTCTAATATATAAAATCAAGCACCTACAGATTGTAACATGCACTAATTTACTCAACATGTTAGCCATCTAATTAATCTGGTAGGTTACAAAAGCACCTATTATACTACCATACTAATAAAAGTCGCTATGATATAGCGGCTTTTATTTTGATAAAAATGAACTAATACTCAAAGATAAAGGGGTTTTGTAATATATGTTACGAAAATATTTAACCATCGGAGAGTTTTCAAAGTTAACGGATCTTCCTAGTCGAACACTCCATTTTTACGATCAGAATGGTGTGTTAAAACCGGTGAAAGTCGATCCGAAAACGAACTACCGATACTATAGTGTAAGTCAAATATTAGACGCTAATTTAATCAAGGCATTTAAATTTTTAGGCGTACCTCTTAATCAAATAGAAGAAGTTCAAACCTATACACCGGAGGAACTACTTCGATTTCTAAACAAACAAGAAGATGTACTTGAGGATAAAATCAGACAAATTAACGAAGTTCAAAAGAACTTGCAAATAATGAGGCAAAATTTCACACAACAATATATAGAGTCTGCAAGTAAAGAGGTATACATCAAAACATTTGAGAAGCAAAATTTACTGAAAATAACCATTAGAGAATCTTCTGAAATAGGCGTATGGAGTCAAGTGCTGAATAATATTGTTCAATCCCATGAGCAATTCAATAAGCAAACTATATTTGGAGGCATTCTTCCATTTGAATCCTATCAGTTCTATGAAGAAATTAAATATGATAGCATTTTTATACCTGTTATAACTAAGATTGAGGATAAGTATTTACCAAGTAATATAGAGCGGATTACATTAGAAGCCGGTGAATATGCGGTAATTGCATTCGCAATTCATTCAGATGAGTTTATGGAGATGTACAATAAATTGAGAAACTATGTAGAAAAACATAAATTAAACGTTGCTTCTCATATCTATGAGTATTTTTATCCGTTAAATTTCAAAATGAATAATGCATCACGTTTTGATATTGAATTAAAAGTTAAAATTTTAAAATAATCTCCTTGACCTTACATTAACTATAACCTTTAAAGTGTTTGATAGGTACTTTAAAGGAGGAATTGTTTTGGATAGGAATTCAAAATTAGTATTATCCATTTTATTAGGGAGCTTATTTATTGCTTTTATGGGAATTGGATTAGTTATTCCTGTTTTCCCGAAATTAATGGTCGAATTAAACGTTGGTGGAAAGACGGTTGGTTTATTAACAGCCATGTTTGCTTTAACCCAATTAATTGCTTCGCCCCTTACAGGGAAAGCGACAGATTACTTTGGTAGAAAAGTAATGATTATAATCGGTCTATTTATTTTCGGTGGATCAGAGCTACTATTCGCCATCGGAGATAATGTCACTGTACTATACATTTCAAGAGCCTTAGGTGGGATTAGTGCGGCATTCATTATGCCAGCGGTATCTGCATTTATTGCTGATATCACTACAGACGAAACAAGGCCCAAAGCATACGGATATATGTCGGCAGCAATCAGTACGGGTTTAATCATTGGACCAGGTGCTGGAGGGTTTTTGGCAGATTTCGGTATTCGGACTCCATTTTATGTCGCAGGAGTATTGGGGATTTTAGCAGGAATTTTTTCATGGATTATTTTACGTGAGCCTAAAAGACAAGAAACATATGAATCCAAGATGGTGAAAAGTAAGGGGAATTTACAAAAAATTTTAATGCCAATGTTTTTAATGGCTTTTATTGTTATTTTCATCTCAAATTTTGGATTAATGAGTTTTGAATCTTTTTACGGATTATTTGTCGATGTGAAATTGAATTTTACACCAAAAGATATTGCAATTGCGATTACTGGTGGTGCCATTGTTGGTGCAATTATTCAGATTACTTTGTTTGAACGATTAACACGTTGGTTGGGTGAAATTAAACTTATCCGATATGTGCTATTATTGTCGGCAATTAACGCGGCAGCCTTCCCGTTTTTAAATAGCTACGTCGTCGTACTTATATCAACCATGTTGGCGTTCATCTTCTTTGATCTGGTTCGACCAGCTGTTACCACGTATTTAGCAAGTATAGCTGGACCAGACCAAGGGTTTGTAGGTGGGATGAATTCATTCTTTACCTCCTTAGCCAATGTCATAGCCCCAATTATTTGTGGGATTTTATTTGATATTGAGATTGCATATCCATTTTATTTAGCGGCTATTACAATCGCTTTTGGATTCGTAATAGCGATATTTTGGAAAAAACCATCTAAAGTAACTCTTGGAGTCCAAGTTTAAATTTACCTCTTGGACCTATGTCAAGAAAGTAGACACTTACGCTACGGATTTGTCCGTAAATTTCATCGCAAAACGAGCAGGGGAAAGGTAACCTAGCGCGCCATGCATTCGCTTGCGGTTGTAATAGAACTCAATGTACTGGTAGATGGCGGTATAAGCCTCTTCTGGATTCTTAAATCGAGGGTTACAGTAAATGAGTTCTTTCTTTAAAATGCTGTGCCAGGACTCGATACAAGCGTTATCGTAACAATTTCCTCGGCGGCTCATGCTGGATTGCATGCCATATGCTTTTAGTTGCTCCACGTATTCTTTTGACGTGTACTGCGAGCCACGATCCGAGTGATGGAGCAATCCCGGAGAAGGGCGTATGGCCTGGTACGCATCTTTCAATGCATCCAGCACCAGGCTCGTTTCCATATGGTTGTACAAGCGCCAGCCTACAATTTCACGCGTACACAAATCCAAAACACTAGCGAGATATAACCGGCCTCCTCGGCAGGGAATGTAGGTGATGTCAGTGACCCATACAGTGTTCGGTGTGGACGTTTGAAATTGCTGGTTCAACGTATTCGGTGCAAGGGGATGATTATGTTTAGAATCCGTCGTCTGGACACGATACCGGGGGCTATGCACGGAACGAAGATTCATTTGACGCATGTATATACTGACCGTACGTGAAGAGATTCTATACCCTTCCAGATGAGCGCATACGTAATTTTAGGGCTCCCACACCGCTTCTGGTGGTCGTAGAAATGATACCGGATACGCTTCATGACCTCGGCTCTCCGATGCTGCTGCTTGCTGGTTCGATCCATCCGCCACTTGTAATATCCGCTCTGTGACACTTGCAAGATGCTGCACATCTTCTCCAAAGAAAACTGGGAGCGATGGTTTTCCACAAATTGAAACCTTAGTTCTTTGGTTAGCTGAAGATGTGCACTGCTTTTTTTACAATAGCCAGTTCCTCATCAATGGCACTCCAGGTTGTATAGCCGAGTAGATCAACACCATCTTTAATGGACTCCTTCATCTGTTCATCAATTTTCCAGCCCCAGTCTGACGCTTTGAGGTGTGGATTTTTCAAACCCCAAACCAGATTCCTAGAAGTCTGTTCCAGATGTTCAGGGTCTGAGCTGGAGATGAGTGACATGTAGTAGCTGAAAATTATAAAATCGACTGCACCATTTTTTAGGGTTGCCTTAGCCTCTTTTTCAAAAATTACTTCAATGTTACGTTCGGCAAAGTAGCGCTCCATGTAGCTTGGATAGTAACCACGTGCCTGAACATCCTGAAAAAGAAATTTCGGTATTGGTCATCATGAACCATTTTCATAACATCTTCTGGTTTCGACGTAGAAGGATAAGTAGTAAAGCGAGCAATCATACAGCCTACTTGTGAAATAGGAATCAAATCATGTGCTAACTGAACAGCCAATGCACTCTATAAAGAGGAAGAAAAGAGCGTTATGAGTGACAAAAATTTTAGAGACATCCAAAGAAATTTCATATCATCTTGGACAAGTTAGATAAAAAAGCAGATGGTCTATTAGCTTGCCAAGAAACTGAACATTCCAATGCATACAATCTGACGCGCATGTTAATTATAACCTTTAATAATGAAGTTATGTCATCTGAGGAATATGACTTCATTCGGAAAGGAGCATGCAACGTGCCAGATTGGTTAGAGGTTATTATTAGAACGCTTGCTGCGGTAACCATGCTGTTTCTTATCACCAAAATTTTAGGTAAGCGGCAGATCTCTGAACTTTCCTTGTTTGAATATATAACCGGTATCACTTTGGGGAACCTGGTAGGTTACATCTCTTTGGATACAGACACAAGCTGGTACTTGGGTTTTCTTGCTGTGTTGGTGTGGGTTTCTGTCTCCGCAGGAGCGGAGTATTTAACGATGAAAAGTAAAAAATTCAGGGATATTGTAGACGGAAAATCAACGATTCTTGTTGAAAATGGAGCTGTAATTCAGAAAAATCTGAAGAAGGAACGGCTGACGATTGATGAATTTCTGGAACAGCTTCGTAAAAAGGACGTATTTCGGGTGGCTGATGTGGAATTCGCGGTAATGGAACAGAGCGGAGATATTAGTGTGTTATTAAAAAAGGAATATCAACCGCTCACCGCAGATATGCTTGGGTATCGTCTTTCATCCGAAAAGGAACCGCGAACGATCATTATGGATGGCCACATTTTGCCTGATACTTTAAAGTCTGCTGGAGTGAGTGAGGATTGGGTCAAAAAAGAACTGCGTAAACTAGACCTGACATTAAGCCAAGTTTCAATCGGTCAGGTGGATAGCAAAGGAGAACTGACCGTGCAGACCGGAACGGTGGCTTTGCCCAAACCAGCCAA
The DNA here is from genome assembly GCF_050435065.1 of Paenibacillus sp. 4624. NCBI lineage: Bacteria > Bacillati > Bacillota > Bacilli > Caryophanales > Paenibacillaceae > Paenibacillus > Paenibacillus sp. 4624. The sequence goes on along the minus strand of NZ_JBNDJR010000014.1, from coordinate 2,376 downwards.
ATCGAATCCAAATGATCAGATTAAAGACCTGGTACAACGATTGCAGGATGATTTAATCATGCGAAAACAACTTGCAGCGAATGACAAAGATCGTCTTAAATATCAGGAGGCGCTAGATCAATTTCAAACGGCAATGCATGCTTATCAAAAAGCGAATCCGTCATGAAAAGGTACATAAAAAATCCTACAGTAGCCCTGGCTTTAGCCAGGGTTCTTTTTATACTTCTTTGTATTCTATGAGTATCTGGAAAATTTTCCGGAACTAGGCTTATCTTTGGACGTATTATAGGAAGTTGCTGGATTTTCTAATCCGCAAGCTCATGGTTTAAAATTTATACGGCGAAGGAGAATACATATTAATATGAAGCAATGGAAACGCGTCCTCTTATCTCTTACCATCTCCGCAGGTTTGCTTGCATCGGCAGTGCCGGCAATGGCTGCTCCGCAAGGCACAGCTGTTAAGGTTGACAATAAAGCTGTTACATACACTGCGGGTGCACCGATTGTTGAAAAAGGAACGACTTTTGTTCCACTCCGTACAACGCTGGATGCACTTGATGCTAAACTGGCGAGTGCAACCGATGACAGTATCACAGCCATCGTCAATGGCAAGACCATAACGCTGAAAAGCAAACTTGTTCGCATCAACGGTGTCACTTACGCGCCGATTCGTATTGTTGGCGATGCTGCAGGATATGAGGTTCGCTGGGATAAGGCTACAAGAACCGTGTTGCTGGTATCCAAAGGCGACGGCACGGTTGAAACCGCTCAAAACGGTGGACGCGGCTTTATGTGGGAAGTACAGAACAACGGGAATACCGTGTATCTGGTAGGGTCGATGCATGTGGCAGACAAAAGTTTTTATCCGCTGCGTCCAGAGTTTGAAGAAGCGTTTGCTGAAGCGGACTATCTTGGTGTTGAAATAGATCTCAGCAAAGCGGCAGACGAAGAACAACAAAAGCTCGTGTTGAGCTTGGGTTCATACCAAGACGGCACAACCCTGAAGGATCATATTTCGAGCGAGACGTACAGCAAGCTTGGGGATATTTTGAAGAAAAAGGGGTTAGAGCCTAACGCGCTGGACGCGTTTAAGCCTTGGGTGGTGGAAAGTACACTGGGAAGTCTGAAGATGTCATCAGCTGGACTGGAAGCGGCCTCCGGTGTAGATTTGTATTTTATACAAAAAGCGATTGAGCGTAAAATCCCCGTCATTGAACTTGAATCCTATCAGTCTCAGCTAGGGATGTTCGATAACTTTTCAAAAGAATTACAGGAAAAAACACTGCGTTCCACAATCGATAACTTCGATGTACTGGACAACTCGGTGAATCAGATGGCTGAGATGTGGAAAACAGGTAATGACGAGCAACTACTGGAGTTGACAAACACCTTCTCCGATGATGAAGAGTACAACAAAGCGATGTTGGTGGACCGCAATATTGGTATGGCCGACAAGATCGACGGTTATCTGAAAAACGGCAAAGGCGAAGAATACTTTATCGTGGTTGGAGCAGCACACTATCTAGGGGATCACGGGATCGTGAAGTTGCTTGAGGATAAGGGATATAAGGTAGAGCGCAAGTAAGCTGAGTATAGGTAAGGTATCTAATGGTTTACTCTTATAATAACCCTTAGTTGTTTCTATAAAAGGAATGTAAATGGGCCCTTTCAGACGTTTGGTCTGAGAGGGCTTCTTTCTATTAATAATTGTCTTTATTATCTAATGATAAATAGGAACAATTACAGAGGTTGTAGAGTGAGGGCGCTGATAGACTGTACTACTCTTTGTGGGAATAATTCATTGGGTAAGAGTGAATCATTCAATTTAATAAATAATGCTTTACAAGTGGTAGTGATACATGGTATATTCTAATTCCGGCCAAGAAAACACGGTTTACACGGTGCGGCAAGCAATTGAAAATAAGCTTCGAAAGAAACTTAAAAAAAGAGCTTGCAAAGTTGGTTCGGACATGATATGATATAAGAGTTGCTGAAACGAACCGGTTTCGGTAGCGAGAAAAGTTTGATCTTTGAAAACTGAACAACGAGTGAGTAACGATCTTGCTTTGCAAGATCGACGCTGGAAAAATTGGTACACGTCTTCGGACTGTATGATTTTGAAAGCACAATGAGATTTTTAATCTCGTCAGATTCAAAATGAGCTTATCGCTCTTTTCAATAACTTTATTGGAGAGTTTGATCCTGGCTCAGGACGAACGCTGGCGGCATGCCTAATACATGCAAGTCGAGCGGACTTGAAGAGAAGCTTGCTTCTCTGATGGTTAGCGGCGGACGGGTGAGTAACACGTAGGCAACCTGCCCTCAAGCTTGGGACAACTACCGGAAACGGTAGCTAATACCGAATACTTGTTTTCT